>DATKZH010000187.1:0-7032 GCA_035528065.1 Thermoguttaceae bacterium
TGGATTGGGGTCCATCTGCGAAGGGGCGACTACGGCCAGTTGTGCTTCTACATCACCCCAGTCGAGTGGTATTTTCGCAAGCTGGAGGAGTTGTGGCCAACGGTCAAGCGACCACGGCTGTTCATTGCCACCGAGGACAAGTCGCTGGTTCAGGAGTTTGCCGACTACAACCCGGTAACGGCGGAAGACTTGGGGGTGGTGCTGCACGACAAGCCGCTGGAAAACTATCCCTACCTAAAGCGCGATCTTCAGGTGCGAGATCCGTCACAACTTGACTTCTATCCTGATTTCTCATTGCTGACGCAATGTCAAATGATACTGGCCCCAAATTCAACATTTTCATTTGTGGCGGCAATGCTGTCGAGGAATGTCATATTCTACCGTTCTCACATGCCGACGCAGAGCTTTCGCCGGGAAGATCCCTGGCACGCCTATCCGCTCCAGCACGACAGCGTGGAGGATTACCCCGATATTCCCGGCGTGCGATGCACGACTAACCCCTACTGGTGAGGTATGCGATGCTGATTGAAGCTGCGATCGAAGACGGTTCGACCGTGATGTTCGACGCCGAAGACATCCTGGCGGTCGTCAGGCACCCCCAAATCCTTGGCCGGTGCAAGGTGGTGCTGCCCCATCTGGCGCCCCTGGAACTCGACCAGAAGGCCACAGCCAAGGTACTGGCCTTCATGCGGAAGAAGGAGGGAAGCGTCCTATGCGAGCCGTGACGGTCTGCGTGAACTACGACGACTACTTGGCACTGGTGCTGCCGAGTTGGCTGCCCCTGTTCAAGGAGATCGTGGTCGTCACGTCCGCGGCTGACGCACGTACTCAGTGGCTTGTAGAGGAGAGTAGCCCGAAGGTGAGGCCGCATGTCACCGATGCCTTCTATCGAGATGGCGCCGTATTCAACAAGGGCTGGGCCCTGCATGAGGGGATGCGGGGAATGAACTGCGGCTGGATCGCTGTTCTCGATGCCGACGTGATCCTGCCCCGGGCAATTCGGGATTTCGACTTCATTGCCGGGAACCTCTACTCGCCGTTCAGGAGACGCCTGGAAGTGGGCCAGCCTATCCCCCCGGAGGGGGAGTGGAACAGCCTGCCCCGGGCGGATCGCGAGGAGAAAACCGGGGAATTTGCTGGCTACTGCCAGATATTCCACGCTGGCGACAACGCCAGGAGGGGGGCACGCTATCCAACCGGATGCCCCACTTGTGCGGGGTGCGACACGACGTTTTACAAACAGTGGCCAAGGGATAAGCTCCGTCGACCGAACTGGGAGGTTCTCCATCTCGGGCCGACGCGGAAGAATTGGGAAGGCCGCCGAACCGCAAGGATCGACGAAATTGAAGCCCAATGAGCGGGAAATCGCTGATGAAATTGCCAGAGGTTGGAGTGATGCCGAGAAGCATCATGTGGCAGACCCCGACCTGGCCATCTGCTGCGCGACGGTCGAGTGGGCACGCCACGACATCATCGAGTGCGTTGCGGAGTTGAGTCAACTTGCCATATTCCATCAGTCCGCGGCCGAAGCCCTGAAGGCATACCGATCGAAGTGGGCCGAGGTTCTCGCCACCTTGCCGGCCGGGGTAAAGGCAGCCAAGTGGGCAGTTAGCGGCGAATCGGCGGCTATTTCCATTGATCTGATTGCCGCCAGGATGGACTACCACCCGGAGAAACTGCGAGACGCCTTACTTGGGAAACTGCCCGACATCGCGAGGGACTTTCTCACCGATGGCAACCGTTGCCCCCTGTGCGATATGCGAAAGGACTTGTGATGGAATACCGTGGCGTCCACTGGCGGGAGGACAAAAACAAGTGGGTTGTCAAAATGCGTCACGACGGGAAGATTCACCACTTGGGATATTTCCATAACCCCGTAACTGCTGCCAGCGTATGGGATTGCGCCAAGCGGCTGGCCTTCGGGTGGGGAGAGTACAACTTCGACGGGCAGGCGCCACCGGAATATCACGAGGAAAAGGTTCGGCAGATGCTCATAAAGAAGGGGATATTGCGGGGCGAGTAAGGAAAAAATTCTGGGGCGGTGTGGTAATTGTCAAATTAGACCGTGACACGCCACCCCCCTCCGGCGAGATCGGGACTACCTCCAGACTGAAAATCCCCTCGCTCGGAGTACCGCCATGCCGGTTGACGCCCCCTCTACGTCCGGATCTCCTTCGTCCCTTCCAGCATCACCTCCATCGGCGCCCGGAACCGCTCCCGCTCCACAACCCTCCGATCCCCCCGGCGACGGCGGAAACGGCGACCAGGGCGGTGAGTTCTTCGACAAGTACAAGGCCCTGACGGGCGAAGACCTCGCGGGCCAATTCGAGTCGCCGGACCAGGCGATGCGAAGCCTCCACGAGGCCCGCAAGCTGGTTGGTCGCCGGGACGACTCGGCCCAAAACTGGCAGCGACTAATCGACAGCGTGCCGGAAGAACGCCGGGACGAGTTCAACCTGGCGATCGAAAAGCTACGCAAGGGCGAAACCCTCTTCCCTGAGCCAGCAGCCCCTCCACCGCGAACGTCTGGGGGTTGGGAAGGTGCATCCCAAGACTGGGACTCCTACGCCGACTTCGAGCGTGCGGCATCCCGGCTCTACGACGACCAAGGAAGGCTGCGAGAGAACATTGATCCTCGCTTCGCCGATTCCGTGGGAGCGATGAATCGACGCATCAACGAGGCGTCATTCACCTTCGCACGCGACCCCAAGGCGGTGATCGAACCCATCGTGCAGGCGGCTCTGGAGGCGGCCAGAGGGGAACTCGTGGAAACGGCCCGCTACGAGAGCCGGTCTACCATCGAACAGAAGGCCATGTTCGATGAAGTGCAGAGGATCAAAACAGAAAACGCCGAGGCATTGTTCGTCAACGGCGATGCCACAAGCAACAACTATACCGAGTTCGGCCGCAAGGTGGACGCCGAGGTTCAGGCGTTGGTTCGAGAGGGGATGCCTCTGGGACCGGCAGCAATTCGGCGGGCCCTGAAGGCAGTGCAGGCAGAATACCCACAGCCACAACGCACACGCGAACCGAACGCCCGATCCACGTCGCGACCCGGCGCGGCACCGGCCCGTCAGGCAATGGCCTACGACGAGTGGCTCCGGCAGAATCCTCATGGTGGTACGTTTGAATACCTCACTTGGCGCGAGGAACAAACGCAGTAGCGACGATATAGCCTGGATCGCGTTTTGTTGGAGGGGCGCTTTCCGGGTTTCGCGGTTGGGCGAGACAATCCCTAGCGGACCTTGGCCCAACCGCTTTGACACAAACCCAAGCCCTCCGAAAAGCCCTCCTTTCCTCCCTGGTTTTTCGGACACCGATAATTGGAGTGAAAACAAATGGCTTGGACACCGAGCACAGTCCTCGATGCCACCACCCTGAATGACAGGTTCAAGGTCAAGACCGACCCGCTCAAAGAGCGATCTGTGATGATGGCTGGCATGGAGTCGAACGGACGCATCGAGTACAACGCCGAAGGTGAGAATGTCGAGTGGCGGCCTGAAATCCGTACTCGCGAGATCACCGCGGCGAATCCCTACCGCGTCCGCATGTCGTTCCCTTCGCGGAACGTCTGGATGAAGGCCACCCTCGGCTGGTCGACCTACAACCTCGGCGAGCGAATCGCCAAGGTCGACAGGTTGGCCAACAAGGGCGATGCCGCCTTTTTCAACCTCGTCGACAAAGTGGTTGACGGAATGAGCCGCGACTTCGTGAAGGAGCTTCCGAAGAAGTTCTACATCGACGGCTCCTCGTACCCGGAAGACCTCCAGGGCTTGGAGTCGATCTACTCGGTCGACGGCCTCGTTTCCAGTGGTTACGTCGGCGATCCCGACGGCACCTACGCCGGCAACTCCCAAGCGCTGGGAGCCCTCGGCGGATCGTGGGACTCCACGGGCGTGTGGCCGCATCTTGGCGTGGGCACGAACGACTACAGCGCATGGTCCCCGATGGTCGTGGACTACCAAGCGGCGCTGTGGACAAGCTACGCCGCCCACACGATCACCAGCGCCGTCTGGGCTCAGACGTGGCGGGTGGCCATGAACTTCCTCTACCTCAACATGGGCCGCATCCGCGACATGGCCCCTGACGTGTGCATTCTGCATACGGAATTGCTGCGGCAGGCTGAAGACACCCTTCAGTCGACGGAGCGATTCGAGGTGACTGCCAACTCCGACCTGACCAAGCTGGGCCACAAAACGGTCCAGTGGAAGGGGATCGAGTTGGCGCACGAGTTCGCCTGCCCGAGTGCCGTTGGCTATATGTTCTCGTGGGACAACCTGACCCTCAAGAGCATGCAGTCCCAGTTGGTTGGTTATGAAAACGACCATAAAATTGAGAGCAGCGACGATATTTACGCTGCCGATTTTTATGGCCAGCTAATCATCGAAATCCCCGGTTACATGGGCAAGTTGGCGGCCGTCACGGCTGGAAGCTAAGCCACACTGGGAGCGTTCGTTTACATCAAGCAACTTGAGTTCAAGGAGAATTTGATATGCAGGGTCCGTACCTTCCGTTCCCGCGCGGTGGCACGATGTCCGATTGGAACATCCTCAGCCGCACACTGGGAGCGACAACCTGGCTGGGATTGGCCGGGCAAAAGTTCTGGGTCGACGACGAAGTGCATGACACTGGATCGCCGGTCTGCCTGATTGCGTTGAAAAACGGGGCGGCTGCGCTGACTGTGACGCGCAGGTTCGTCAAGCTGTCCACGGCTACGGCCGAGTACAGGGCGGGAGTCATCACCGGCTTCAACGATGCCGCTGGTGGTGTCGTCATCGCCCTGGACGACAAGTACGTTGTGGGCCAGTCGATTCCGGCCTACGACATTTTCTTCGGTGTGTTCATCGGCCCGGTAGGCGTGCTGACCGAGGCGAGTTCGGTGAGCCTGACTGCCGGTGATTCCGTGGCGTCTGACGCCAGCGGTTACATCAACGGCGCCGTCGCCGCTGCGGGTGAGTTCGTTGTCGGAACCATCGACGCGGATTCGGCTGCGACCGCCACAGAATCGTTGATCTACGCCGAGGGCAACTTCTCGCTGCCGCCGGCTGCGTGATGACGATGGTGTTGGTTAGTGGGTCCGAGGCTCGCCCACGCTGTTTCCCCAGGCAGCGTGGGCGGGCCAGTTGGATTGCGTGAACCATGCAAAGCCCAAGCACACGGTTAGTGCCGCCACGGCTGGAGCCGATATTCGAGGGCGGAAGGGAACTCAAGAAACTGGCAGAGGATATGCGAACTCTGCGGGCCAGTATTGCTCGCAACTCTCGAAAACCGCATGGGGCAGACATCGACATGGAAGTGGTGTTTGGGCACGTAGAGCATATCCTGCGGGAACTAATGCACGGTCGCCCGTGGGAGCCGTGTACGTGCGACGGGCGGATCTGTAGTGCCTGTGGAGGTAAGGGATGGCTGTCGTGCAAAACGATCGTGCGCATGCTGAGATCGTCGGAGCGCTCAGAGAAGGAGCTAGACCATCCTACGTTCCAGGCGGTACGAAGATTTGTCGACTTGAAGTGATGTGCGAGGGAGAGGTGTTTTCGGTGGTGGCGATGGGTGAGATGGCAGACAAGGCAGCGGGGATTTCCGCCAAACAGCGGATGCGGTGCAGGGGGAGGCTGACGGCCCACCACTGGTCGAGCGGCGATGCAACTGCCCACCATCACGTTCAGTTGATTGCGGAGGAAATCGAGGTGCTGAATGCCAGGTGAAACTCCAGTAAGCGACCTTGTATTGGCTGATGCTGCATTTATCTCCAAGACAGACCTTCTCGTAAATCTCTCCAAAAAGTTCGGCGGCACGGAGGGCATGGCGGACCTGATTTGGGACGAATACCAACACCTTCCTGAAGGGTCGCCAGCCAAGCGAGACATTTTGATAAAGGTGGCCTGGGCGGTATTCTCCCACGGCACTGATGAGGGAGCAGAAGAAGATGATCCGGCCGAGGTGGAATCGGGAATTCGCCGGCTAATGGTGCAGTGGGTCAGAGAAGAGGGGATGCCGGTCATCACTGAATTGCTACGCGACTTCGGGGTGCCCGAAGAATTGCTTACCCAGTTGGAAAACCATGCCGCTTCCGCATAACAGGTCGATAGAATCCGACTTGCAATCGCTTGCCGCACGAATGGGCGGCACGTCGGAGATGGCGATTGGGCGTGAGCCTTCGCATTGCTCCTCCGGTACATCGCGACTATTGGCGAGGCACTTGTGCGCTCGCAAGAAGCACCTCCAGATGGCCGTCTACCTGTCCATCGTGCTGCCCCACTTGTCTCAGTTCTTTTCGACCCTGGCGAAGTGGAGAATCATCGACGGCGGTAACAGGTCGAGCAAGACGTTCTCTTGCCTCCTGGAGTGCGTTCGGGCGTTCCTGGGGCTGGACCCCTATGACAAGTACCCACCGCGCGACGGCAACTCCCTCATCGTCGGCAAAGAAGAGGACGATATTGCCCGCATCTGGGAAGGCTTCTCGACATCTCAGTTCAAAATGATCCGTGACGAAGACACGGGCGAAAACCGTGCCGTGAGGTGCGACCCGACGAACCCATTGCGTCTTGATCCCTATGACTTGGCCTACTCGGAGAAATGGACCGAGGCCCCTCCGCTGATCGACATGCGGAAGCACTTGGCCAGCGAGCCTGCCTGGGAAGACAAGAAAAAGGGCGTGCCTCGTGTCGTCCGGTTCAAGTCGGGATGGAAGACCCTGTTCCGGTCCTCCAACGGAAAGCCGCCGCAGGGTGACAGATACGATCTGGTTTGGTTCGACGAGCAGCTTCTCAATGAAATGTTCTACGACGAAGCTAGTCGTGGGCTCGTTGGCCTCATCGGACAGAAACCACGATGGTCGCCCAAGGGCATCTGGTCCGCAACGGCCCAGGTGACGAACTTCCAGCTAGACAACATGCGTTTGCAGGCGGAAGGCGGTGCAGACTTCGTTAAGGCGTTCTTCACTACGATCGAATCCAATCCCTTCTTCTCTGACGAGGAAAAGAAGGCGTGGTACGACGGCATGACGCTAGAGGAGCGGGAGGTTCGGTACTA
>DATKZH010000188.1:0-20934 GCA_035528065.1 Thermoguttaceae bacterium
AAGCCGAGGGTTGGTGACGGGGTGACGGGGTGACGGGGTGACGGGGTGACGGGGTGACGGGGTGACGGGGTGACGGGGTGACGGGGCGAGGGGGCGACGGCGTGGCCGGGTGACAAGGTCAGGAGGTGACGAAATGTTCACGGTGTCACGCGGTCAGCCGGTCACTCGGTGAGCCAAGCTTTGCGTCGTCCGGGCAGGCAGAGCCCGCCCCGGTCCAGGGATCCAAGGTGCTTGCACGGCCCCCGCCAAAGGAGTTACGCTATACGGATTGTCTACCACGTTTCGTCGAGGGAAGCGGGCTCGTTCTGAGGAGAGACTATGAACGCCACAAGGGGTCGACGACTTTGGGAAGTTTCTCTGGGGCTGACTCTCGTGATCGTCGGGACCGGTCTCGGCCGGGCCGCGGCGGCCGAGCCGAACACGCTCACGCCGGAGGAATTGGCCGAGGGATGGGTCCTGCTTTTCGACGGGCAAACCCTCTTCGGCTGGAAGCCAACCAGCGAGGCCGACTGGGAGGTGGCCGACGGGGTGATCTCGGTGAGCGAGGGGGAGCCGGGACTGCTCGCGACGACCAGCCAGTTCGGCAACTACGTGCTGAAGGTCGACTTCCGCTGCGCCCCGGACACGAATAGCGGCGTCTTCCTGCGGACCAGTCCCAAGCCCACCGACGTGACCGGCAAGTGTTACGAGCTGAACATCGCCGGCGCGGCCGACAACCCGTTTCCGACCGGCAGCTTCGTCGAGCGCCAGCGATGCCGCACGCGACACGACAGCAGCGACTGGCAGACCTTCGAGGTCACGGCCGACGGCGCCCACTTCCTGGTCAAGCTCGACGGCCAGGTGGTGCTCGACTACACCGACCCCAAGCCGCTGGGGCGAGGATTCATCGGATTGCAGTTGAACTCGGGCAAGGTCGAGTTTCGTAACGTCAAGCTGAAGCCCCTCGGGCTTGAGAGCCTCTTCAACGGCAAGGATCTCACCGGCTGGAAGACGTATCCCGAGATGGCAAGCAGGTTCACGGTCACGCCGGAAGGGTGGCTCAACGTGAAGGACGGCCGCGGCCAGTTGGAGACCGAAGGCCAATACGCCGACTTCACCCTCCAGCTCGAGGTGTTCGTCAACGGCGCGGGGCTGAACTCGGGCATCTTCCTCCGCTCGATCCCCGGCGATCCGATGAACGGCTACGAGGCCCAGATCCACAACGGGTTCCTCGACGGCGACCGCACCAAGCCCAAGGACTGCGGCACCGGCGGCATCTTCCGCCGCCAGAACGCCCGCAAGGTCGTGGCCGATGACTTCGAGTGGTTCCCGATGACGATCCACGTCGACGACAAGCACATGGCCGGGTGGGTCAAAGGCATTCAGGTGAGCGACTGGACCGACAACCGTGCGCCGGACGAGAACCCGCGCAAGGGCTTGCGGCTGGAAGCCGGCACGATCATCATTCAGGGGCACGATCCCACCACCGACTTCTCGTTCCGCAACCTGCGGATCGCCGACCTCCCGGAGCGATAGCCCGCGGCACGTCGACTCGAAACACCCGTGAAGGAAACGCCAGTGAAGGATGCAGCATGAGCGAACGCCCCGCTGAGGAGAAGCGCGCCGAGACGGACGGTATTGACCTCGGCATGCTCTTGATCGCGCTGCTCTCGGTCCTGCTGATGGTGATGTTTTGGTACCGGGGGTGGACGCTCGCGTTCCTGGTCGCCCAGACCGCGGTCATCTCGATCGTGCTCTGGCAGGCGTGCGATCCGTTTGCCGAGGCCGCGCAGTGGGTGGGCCGAACGTATCGCCTTCCGGGCTCCGTGCGCGGGGCCACGCTCGACGCCATCGCCAGCTCGCTCCCCGAGCTGTTCAGCGGGATTTTCTTCGTGATCGTGATGGCCGCTTCGAGCACGGACCAAAGGGCAATGGCCGAATCCGTCGGCGAAGGATACGGGTCGACCATCGCGACCTGTGCCGGCAGCGCGATCTACAACATGATCTTGATCCCCGGCGTCTGCGCGCTGGTGATCTCTCTTCGCCGGCCGAGCAGGCCCGCGATCGACGTGGAACACGACGCCGTATGGCGCGACGGCCTTTTCTTCCTGGTCTGCGAGGCCCTGCTCCTCTATTTCCTCTTCCAGGACACGATGCACTGGTGGATGGGGGCCGCCTTCGTCGCCCTGTACGTCTTGTACATCGCAAAGCTTCACCGTGACGCCCGCGCTTATCGACGCCATTTTGACGCGGTCAAGCAGGTTCTCGATGAGATGGGGCTCGACACGCCGTGGCGGGACGCGAAACGAGCGCTTGCCGACCGGGGAATAAAGGTCGACCGGGGCACGGTCGCCCGGATCAAGCAAGCACTCCGTCAGGGCCATGGCGGCGGCGAGTCGGAGGACGACGAAGGAGCGGTCAACACCGCCCGAGTGTTCTTCCATTGTTGCCGCGTTCCCTTGAATCGGGGCTCCGCGTGGGGGCTCCTTGCCGCCGCCACGGGCGTTGCCGCGGTGGCGTGCTATTTCCTGGTCGAGGCCGTGTACGCGACCGCGGAGGAGCTCAGCGTGGCGCCGTTCTTCGTGGCGGTCATTCTCGCCGCCGCCGCGTCCTCCCTGCCCGACATGTTCCTGTCGATCGGGGCGGCCCGGCGGGGAGACGACTCGGGGGCCATCTCCAACGCGTTCGGGTCGAACATCTTCGACATCTGCATCTGCCTCTCGCTTCCCCTGCTGCTGGCCTGCTTCCTCAACGGCTGGCAGCCGATCAGCCTGTTGCAGGACGGCAAGCCGATGGCCGGGCTGGTCGGGCTGCGCATGCTGCTGTGGGTGCTGACGCTGATTACGCTGTTCATCATCTGGCACAAGCGACGCGTGACCCGGACCAAGGGCGTGATCCTCTGCGGCCTCTACTGCGTGTTCATCGCCTACGCCGTCCTCGGGTCGCTCGGCGTCTCGTTCTTCGGATACTCGTTGTAGGGATGAGTGTTGAGGGTTGAGGGTTGAGGGATGAGGGTTGAGGGTTGAGGGATGAGGGATGAGGGATGAAGGATGAAGGATGAAGGATGAAGGATGAAGGATGACAGGAAAGGGTCCATCCGCTGGTGATGCGTGCAACGTGTGAGCACATCATTTTACTCTTGTGACGGCGGATCGAGTCGTAGATCGAGCGGACCACCGTACCAGATATTGACTCCGGATGCGCCCAGCGCCGCGAACGCGAACAGTAAGTAGCCCAGGTACTGGGCAGGAATGAAGTCGACGTGCATGCCTCTGTGGCCGGAATAGACGAGCCACGCCGCAAACGCAACCAGACCCCCCAGGACTATGCGGCGCCAGCGACGTCGCTTCCGTCGCAGCCTTTCCGGTGCGGTGAGAGATTCAACGGCATGTTCCACCGCAGCCTGTTCGTCGAGACGTTCCGAACACCACAGCAAGAAGAGCAGAATCGGATAGACGGCAATTGTGAAAACAAGCCCCCAGCCGTAATCGGGCTGCGCGTCGCCGGTCCACAGGCTGATCGAAAGCACGACGATCAGAGTCAGGCACAGCAGGTGGACCTGAAGTGCATTGGCACTGAAGAGGAACCGGATCAAAGGACGTCTGCGCACGGCTTCACCATCGAGCGAGTAGTCCCGTCTTGAGGCGGCAGTCGTCGAGCACGGTGTCACGAGCGAGTGATTGGGATATCGAGAGGCAGGCGACGTGCATTTGCCAAGCCGCTTGCCCGTTGTCGCCCAACCACCAAATTAGGCCGCATTGAGCTCGTTGCCAAGCTCGCCCGGGCACGAGATGATAGCGCCGGTTCCTTTCGGCTCGAAGACTCCTCCTCTTTCATCCTTCCGCATTCAGCATTCATCCTCCTCCGTCTCAGCTCACCTGGTAGCGTTCGACCTGGGCGCGGTCGACCTCGACGCCGAGCCCGGGGGCCTGGGGGACGGTGATCATGCCGTCGAGGATTTCGAGGGGCCGGGTGAGGACGTCGTCCCGGAGGCGGTGGTAGACGCACTCGTTGCAGCTCGAGAAGGCCGGGGTGGAGGCGGCCAGTTGAAGCATGGCCGCCGCGCCGATGCCCACCGAGGGCCCGCCCAGGATCGAGGCCGAGAGGCCGGCGGCCTGGGCGATCGCCGCGCACTGCCGTGCCGGTGCGATCCCCCCGACCAAACCCAGATCGACCACCACGTACGGCGCCGCCCCGCAGCGGACCAGGGCCAGGACGTCGGCGGGGTTGTGGATCGACCGCCACACGCCCAACGGGACGCTCGTCTGCCGTCGCAGGGAGGCGATCTCATCCAGCTCCTTCGATCGCAAGGGATCGACCACGAATTGCGGCGGGTCGTCCTCCAGTTCCGCGCATAGCTCCCGAGCAACGAGCAGGTCGTAGCCGGCCGCCGCGTCGAACCGCAGCTCGATCCGGCCCCCCGTCGCTTCCCGAATGGCCGCCAGGGTCTCCAGGTCCCGGTCCGGCTCTCCCGAGGAGCCGACGATCTGCGAGTGGAATCCCTGCTCGGCCATCTCGCGAGCCAGGGGGGCCAGCGAGCGGCCGGGGGGACCGGCCAGTCGCACCGAAACGGGAATCCGCCGGCGGTACACACCGCCGAGCAAATGGCACAACGGTTGTCCCACCGTGCGGCCCACCAGGTCCCAGGAGGCCATCTCCAGGGCGGAACGGAGCGGAGCCGGTTTGAGGGCCTCCAGCTCGAGCAGCTCTTCGATGTCGAACACGCTCCGCCCGGCCAGGATCGGCAGGAGCACGTCGCGGCGCGGGGCCAGCTCCGCAGTCCGCCAACCCAACTGCGCTTCCCCCCAACCCTCGACCCCCGAAGCGGTCGCCAGGCGAGCCACCAAGGACCGCAGCGGGGCCTCCTGCCCGTCCAAGGCGATCTCGACGAGATAGAATTCCAAGTCGCTGATGGTCATGGTGGTCAGTGGCAAGTGGCAAGTGGCAAGTGGCGAGTGGCAAGTGGCAAGTGGGCGGTCCGCAGCCGTTTGAGGCTTTGCCACCCGACAAGGGCACATCGTCCCCCATTATCTAGCTTACATCAAGATCCGTTTTCCCGGCTCGCAGCGGTTTCGGCAGTTGGAAACGGACCTTCTCCTCGCGAAGCGACCGGGACTCGACGGCGGCCCCGAAGCGACGCTCGATATAGCCGACGCAATCCTGCACCAGCGTCTCCGGGGCACTGGCACCGGCGGTGATCAGCACGGTCTCGTCGCCGGAGAACCATGCCGGGTCGATGTCCGACGCGCCGTCGATGAGCTGGGCCGGCACCCCGCCCGCCCGGGCCAGCTCGGTCAGTCGCCGGCTGTTGGAGCTGTTCTGGCTCCCGACGACCAACACGAAATCGGCCTCGTGGGCGAGCTGCCGGACCGCCTCCTGCCGGTTCTGCGTGGCGTAGCAGATGTCATCTCGCGGCGGGCCGGCAATCTTGGGGAATCGCTCCCGGAGCCGGGCGATGATCCGCGAGGCATCGTCGACCGACAGCGTGGTCTGGGTCACGTAGGCCAGCTTGTCGGGGTTCGGGACCTCCAGCCGGTCGATGTCCTCCACCTTCCCGACCAGGAAGATCGACTCGGGCGCTTCGCCCATCGTGCCCACCACCTCGTCGTGCCCCTGGTGGCCGATGAGCACGATCGTGTAGCCCTGTCGGGCATGACGGATCGCCTCGCGATGCACCTTGGTCACCAGGGGGCAGGTCGCGTCGATGGTCACCAGCCGGCGGGCCTCGGCCTGGTGGCGGACGTCCGGCGAGACTCCGTGGGCCGAGTAGAGCAGGTAGCTCCCTTCCGGGACCTCGGCCAGGTCATCCACGAACACGACGCCCCGCTGGCGGAAATCGTCCACCACCGAGCGGTTGTGGACGATCTCGTGGTAGACGTAGACCGGCGTGCCGAACGCCCGAATCGCCCGCTCCAGGCTCTCGATCGCCATGTTGACGCCGGCACAGAACCCGCGAGGACCGGCCAGGATGATTCGCATGGTTCCCTCATTGGGAGAGAGGCATCATAATTTGGCGGGAGCCGTGAAGAAGATGCCGACCGAGTCGTTTGCCGCCGATCTCGAATTGTACGGTCCGCGTGCCGGGGAGCCAAACCGGCCCTCGGAGGCGGAGAGTCGGCGGTATTGTCGGCGGCTGGCGCGGCGTCACTACGAGAACTTCACGGTCGCCAGTCGGCTGTTGCCGCACGAGATGCGACAGCACTTCGCCAACGTCTATGCCTACTGCCGCTGGGCCGACGACCTGGCCGACGAGTGCCGCAGTCCGGACGAGAGCCTCGCCCTGTTGGACTGGTGGGAGGAGCAGCTCCGGTCGTGCTATCAGGGCCGGACGGTGCATCCGGTGTTCGTTGCCCTGGACGAGACCATCCGGCAATTCGACGTCCCTTGCGACCCGTTCGTCGACCTGCTGGCGGCCTTCCGGCAGGACCAGCGGGTGACGCGTTACGAGACCTTCGCCGGGCTGTTGGAGTACTGCCGCCATTCGGCCAACCCGGTCGGCCGCCTCGTGCTCTCGTTGGGCCGATGCCACGACGCCGAGCGGGCGGAGCTTTCGGACTCGATTTGCACCGGCCTGCAACTGGCCAACTTCTGGCAGGACGTGGCCGAGGACTGGGACCGGGGGCGGATCTACCTCCCCCTGGCCGACTGCCGGCGGTTCGGGTACGACGAGTCGATGTTCGCCCGACGCGAGCACAACGAGGCCCTGCGCCGGCTGCTGGGCGCGGAGGTGAGCGAGGCGGAGGAGTGGCTGCGCCGAGGGCTTCCGCTGGTGGGGATGGTCCCTCGGTGGCTGCGCCTGGAGGTCGCCCTGTTCATCCACGGGGGGCTGGCCATCCTGGCGGCCGTCCGGCGTCAGGATTACGACGTCTGGTCCCGCCGGCCCGTGGTCTCCAAGCTCGACAAGCTGCGGCTCGTGGCCCGGTGCTGGTGGGGGCTCCGCCGCGGCACCCTCAGCGGGGGCGAGCGATGACCCACTCGCAACCGTGCGTCCAGGCCAGCTATGCCCTTTGCCGCCGGAAGGCCCGGCAGTCGGGCTCGAGCTTCTACGCCGCCTTTCTGTTGCTCCCCCGGCAGAAGCGCCGGGCCATGGACGCCTTGTACGCCTTCACGCGACACACCGACGACCTGGCCGACAACGCCGAGCCGCTCGAAGTCCGACGTGAGGCCCTGGCCCAATGGAGGGGGGCCGTCGAGGCCGTCTTGGAGAAAATAGCTAATACGGACCGTTCGGTGGCCCCTCTTAGAGGTGTATTTCGGGCCGGCGGCACCGTGCCGGGCGAGACCTTGCTGCCCGCGCTGGCCGACACGGTCCGGCGGTTCGCCATCCCACGAGAGCACCTGTTAGCGGTCATCGACGGGGTGGCCATGGATCTCAGCCGGGTGCGGTACGAGACGTTCGACGATCTCACGGCGTACTGCGAGCGCGTGGCATCGGCGGTAGGGTTGGCATGCACCCACATCTGGGGGGTTCGCGGCGAGGCGGCCTTCGAGCCGGCCCGGAAGTGTGGCATCGCCTTCCAGGTGACCAACATCCTGCGCGATCTGAGAGAGGACATCGAGCAGGGCCGCGTCTATCTGCCGTTGGAGGATTTGCGCCGCTGCGAATATTCGGTCGAAGATCTGGCCGCCGGAGTCGTCGATGAGCGGTTCGAGCGGCTGATGGAGCTCGAAATCGACCGGGCCCGGCGATTCTATCACGAAGGGGCCGAGCTGTTCGACTGGCTGGAGCCGGACGGCAGACGCGTGTTCGGCATGATGACGACCGTCTACCACCGGCTCCTGGAGCAGATCGCCCGGCGGCCGAACGAGGTCTTCCGCCGCCGCGTCGGCTTGAGCCGGTGGCGCAAGCTGGGCATCGCCGCTCGTTGGGCCCTGCTGCCCGCCCGGAGGTCCGCCCTCCCATGACCGCTTCCGATCGCAACAGCGGCCCCGAGACGCGCAACGGCCCGGAACGTCAGATCGCCCCGGGGGCCGGCAGCGGCCGGACGAGCGTGGCGGTGGTGGGCGGCGGTTTGGCGGGCCTGGCCGCGGCAGTGGCCTTGTGCGAGCGGGGGTTTCGCGTCGAGCTGTTCGAGGCGGGGCGCCGGCTGGGCGGCCGGGCCGGATCGTTTCGCGACGGCATCTCCGGCGAGCTGGTCGACTCGTGCCAGCACGTGGCCATGGGCTGCTGCACCAACCTGGCCGACTTCCTCCGTCGCACGGGCACGAGCGGCTGCTTCCGGCGTCGCCGCCAACTGCACTTCGTGGGCCCGGACGGACGGCACTACCGTGTCGCCGCTGCGCCCGGGCTCCCGGCTCCTTTGCACCTGGTGCCCGGCCTCATGCAGTTCGGATACCTGGGTCTCATCGACCGGCTGCGAATCGTCCGCACGCTCGGCCGGCTCGCCAGGCTGCCGCCCGAGGGCGGACCGACCGATTCGGCGGCCGTCGGCCCGTGGCTTTCTCGTCAAGGGGAATCCGATCGGGCCCTCCGCCGGTTCTGGTCGGTCGTGCTGGTCAGTGCGCTCGGCGAGACGCTGGACCGCGCCTCCCTGGCCGCCGCCCGAAAGGTCTTTGTCGACGGTTTCCTCGCTTCCCGTCGGGCGTACGAGCTGGAGGTTCCGCGGGTGCCGCTGGCAGAGATCTTCGACCGGCGGGTGGGCGACTGGCTCTGCGCGCGGGGTGTGACCATCCACCGCGGAATGCGGGTGGCGAAGATCGACGGCGACGCGGATCGCGCCCGGGCGGTCGTGCTCGGCGACGGCTCGCGGCGCCCGTTCGACGGCTTCGTGGCGGCCGTGCCCTGGCGGGCGGTTGGGGCGTTGTTCGCGCCGGCGATGCTTCCGGCGCTTCCGTCGCTTGCGCACGTGGAGCGGATTGAGCCGGCGCCGATTACCGCCGTGCATCTGTGGCTCGATCGCGCGATTCCCTCGCCGCCCGAGGCGGCGCTCGTGGGGCGCACCAGCCAGTGGGTCTTTCGCCGAGGCGGGCCGAAGGCAAAGGCCGATCGAAGACCCCAAACGCCGCAGTCGGGCCACTACGTTCAGGTGGTCATCAGCGCGTCGCACGAGTTGATCGGCCGCCCTCACGGGGAGTTGGCCCGCCAGGTGAAAGCCGAGCTGGCCGGGATCTGGCCGGCGGCACGTCGGGCGAGGCTCTTGCGGTGGCGGGTGATCACGCATCGCGAGGCGGTTTTTTCGGTCCGGGCCGGCATCGAGCAGTCTCGTCCTCCACAGCAAACGCCGATCGCGAACCTCGTGCTGGCCGGCGACTGGACCGCGACCGGCTGGCCGGCGACCATGGAAGGGGCCGTGCGGAGCGGCTACCTGGCGGCCGAAGCGATTCTGGGCCACCGAGACCCGGCCAACCGCGAGCGGCTCCTGGCCCCCGACCTGCCGCGGGCCCGACTCGCGCGTTGGATCATGGGAGGGAAAACCGAACGGTGAACTGGCCGAACCTGCTGGGAATCTCCGTGGGCCTGGCGATGGACGCCTTCGCGGTCTCGATCGTCGCCGGAATGGCCGTCGCCCCGGTCACGCCGCGACATACGTTTCGGATGGCGTTTCACTTCGGGCTGTTTCAGTTCCTGATGCCGATTCTCGGGTGGTTGGCCGGCAACGAAGTGGTCGAGTACGTCAGCGCCTACGACCACTGGGCGGCCTTCGGGCTGTTGGGCTGCGTCGGCGGCAAGATGGTGCTGGAAGCCCGGCACGAGAAAGAGCCGGATCGGACCGTCGACCCCACGCGCGGGCTGATGCTGGTGGCCCTCTCGGTGGCGACCAGCATCGACGCGTTGGCGGTCGGGCTGAGCATGGCCTTCATCCGCGTTTCCATCTGGGTCCCCAGCGTGGTGATCGGCGTGGTGGCGGCCGCGCTCAGCGCGGTCGGCATCCTCTTCGGCAGCCGGCTCGGCCCACGATGGGGGCGCTGGGCCGAATTGATCGGCGGGATCGTCCTGCTTGCGATCGGCACGCGGATCCTGATATCCCATCTCGTCGAGTGAGGCCCATATCACTACTCTGCCTCGCCGACCAGCCTGGTCTCGGTCGCCTCGGGCGGCTTGAGGTGCGTATCCATCCAGCCGTAGATGAGCTGGCGGGACTCGTGCTTGACGGAGTGGCCGCGGCCGTGGACGTAGAAGGCGAAGTTCTCGGGGGCCTTTTCCAGCTCGTAGACGTCCATCACCTTCATCAGCATCAGGACGCGCTGTCGTTGCGTCAAGGGGTCTCCGTCGTTGAGGGCCGACAGGTCGAGCAGCGCCCGGGGCGCGATCAGGGCGATGATTTCGTGGAAGTCGATGGGCGGGAGCTTCCCCTCCAAGAGCCCGGGGCGGATGTGCTTCAAGTAAACGTACCAGTGGTCGCGTGCCCAGCCCTCGACGCGGGGGTTGTGCCGAAAGAACGACGCTCCGCAGTTGCAGGCCGCGGCTTTGACGCGCTCGTCGTAGGCGGCCAGGAAGAACGTGCCGTGCCCGCCCAGGGAGTGGCCCAGCGCGCCGATCCGCTCCGGGTCGACCTCGTCGAGCGACTGGAGGACGTCGATGGCGATCGAGTGCTCGTAGGTGAACTTGCCGACCGCCGTCCACTCGGGGTGTTTTTGGTAGAAGCGGCCGGTTTCGTACGGTCCCTCGGGCGGGATGCGGTGCCCGGCGACGAAGTGGTCGGGGGCGATCACCACGTAGCCGCGGCGGCAGAGGTGGTCGAGGTAGGCCTTGTCGGGGTTGTCGACCAGCCCGGCCGCCCGCTCCTTGCCCTGGGGAAACGTCCCGTGCAGGGCCACGATGCCCGGGGCCTTGCCTTCGAGCTTCAGCGGGACGCCCAAGAAGGCGTGCGCCCGCTCGTCGGCCTCGACGTTGTAGCTCACCAGCCAGCGGGTATAGACGCCGTCGACCACGACCGACTCGTGGCGTTGGAGATCCAACGGCGGCTTGGCCGGCTTCTGATCGTCGCGCAACAGCTCCAGGTAGCGGCGCTTGAGCACCTCGCGGTGCCGCCTCCAGTCGTCCGGCGTCTTCACGCCCTCCAGCAGATCGTCCCACGACGATTGGATGACGGGCGGGTCGGATCGCTTGCGCTCGGCCGGCGGATCGGCGCCGGCGATTTCGGCGAGAACGATGATTCCCAGCACGATCGCGACGGCTGCGTGGGGCTTCATGGCGAGATCCTTGTGGGGTCAACGGTTCTCGGAACAGGGGGCGAAGCTGCAAGCGGATTCACGGGGCCTGCGGGTTCTTGCTTTCAAGGGCGAAGCGGATCATCGCCTCGTAGAGGCCGAGCTGCACGTCGAGGATCTGGTCGAACGTGACCTGGCACATCTTCTCCTCGGCGATGCCGTGGGGGCACTCGAAGGTGAACGCCACGGCGCCACTGATGTGGTAGAGGGCACTGGTCAGGTTGAACGGGGCGGGCGGGTCGCCGCTTTCGGGCTTGGGCTCGAAGAGGCCGCCGTGCGGGAGGTCGCGCTCGTCCATCAGGGCGTTGAACCGCTCGGCCAGCTTGCGGACCTCGGCTTGCGTTTCCATCGGCACGTACGCCGGCCGCAGCACCACCGGCTTCGAGCCGTGGCTGTGGAGCGAGACGGCCAGGTCCGGCCCTTCGGCCAGGGCGACGCGGAGGATGGCCGGGGCCTCGGGGCCCAGGGGGGCGAAGAACTCGTCGTGCATGGGGTTGATGCCTCGGTCGTTGAAGTAGCACCCCATCCAGCCGATCTCCTTCCCCACCCGGGGATGCTGGCGCTTGGACGCCGGCCAGACGGCGATCGTGTCGTCGCTCCAGGTGCCCATCCCCCAGAACTGGAACTGGTCCAAGGGCATGCCGTGGCACGTGCGGGGCTCGAACCGGGCGGTGCCGTCCGGGTTGCCGGAGGGGAGGATCAAGAGCCGGCACTTGCGGCCCAGCTCCCGAAGCGACGACTGGTCCTTGCCCCGCAGGTCGCGGCCGGTCTCCATCACCTGGATCAGGTTCACCAGCCCGGTGAGGGCCTCCACTTCGTGCCCGTGCACCGGACCGACGAAGTAGACCACCGGCTTCTCTCGCTCGCCTTTCTTCAGGTAGGCCGAGGGGTCGCGCCCGCCGATCGCCGAGTTGAAGTTGGCCTTGTGGGGCACGCGCTCGCGCTGGCCGAAAGCGATCACGTGGAGCGGCCGGCCGCCCGGCGACTCGGCGATGCAGGTCGCCTCGCCGAGCGAGAGCCTCTCCCACCGGGCGGGGAGGTCGGCCACGTCGCCGATCCAGAACTCCGGCAACTCGCGCGGCGGGAGCTTCTGTTTGGCTTCGTCGTAGGTCATTTTCTGAGCCATCGCGGGGGCGACTATCGCCCAGAGCGTCAACGTGGCGATCGTGGTCGTCCGGTTCATTGCGGATACTCCTTGGGGGTCTCGTGCTGTTTCGACGCCTCATGGGATTCTGGAAGGCGGTCAGCAAAGCGTCGGATCAAGCGTAAGAGGATCGAGTAGGGGATGATCGTTAGCGCGCAGATCATGGCCGTCGCAACGTACTCGGAAAGGAACGTGTCCTCAGCGTCGTCGTGTGCATAGCAGAGGTGTCGTATCTTCTTATAGTCCAGACGGTTCTCCTCAACGTATTCCTCGAACCTCTGGTATTCGTCCTCAGCGAGGGTCTTCTCCATATCGCTCCGCACCGGTCTCATGATGGCAGTATCGTAAAAACCCCAAACCAACGCCGCGGTGAGCAAGAAAGCAATGACGCACTGACCGAATGGGGAACGCATCTTCCTGGTCCTCCGCTACTGGATGGCGACGTTGCCGTCCCTACGGTTGTGTCATGATGCCCGACTGCGGCTCGACCTCGGTGGTCAGGTCGCGGTCGAGGGGGTCGCCGGGCCCGGTTCTTCGGACGTGCCCGCCCAGCTCGCCGGTGGTGTGGAACGTGACTTCCCAGGTGCGATCGCCGACTGCCAGCCGGGCGCCGCACGTTCCCTCAGCTTGGATCAGCTCAACCTCGTCCATCGTATCGAGGTGCTGATCGCCGACCTGAATAACGTGCAGGAAGACGTCCTCGGCACGGGCTTCGCCGGGTGTAACCTCGACGCGCCACTGGCCCATCATCGCCCGGTTTTCCGGCTTGAGCCCGCGGTCGACGATGCTCCAGTTCTTGCCCGCCGCGTAGAACTCCTTACCGGGACCGCCGACCGGCGTGAGCACGGCGTCGGCCGGGAGGAGCGTGCGCGAGAGCATCCGCCCCTCGCCGTGGTCGGCGCGAATCAAGTTGCCGGTGATCGCCGGTTCGTATGCAGTATGAATCAGCCAGTCCTTCCGATACGCCGGGTCGGTGGTCGTCACGCGGTCGAAGACGACGAAATGGCTGGGCATGACGAACACGAGCTGCCGGGTGGCTAGGGTGCATTTCTCGCCCAAGTCGGGCTGGCCTTCGCGCCGGACGACGCCGTGCTGGTAGCAGGCGGTGGCGTCGCCGGCCACGTAGACGAAGTCGTCGCCCGTCTCGAACGCCTTGAGCACGGAGCCGAGCTGCTTGTGCTGGCCGCCGTGGTTGCCTTGGACGGTGCCGCCCCAGTACGCGGCGGGCGGCTCGCCGGGCTGGTGGATGACGACGCAGTTGTGGGCGACCGTCTGGGCGTAGTAGTTGGCCAGGTGCTCGCCGTTGTCGAACTCCAGGTATCGCGTGCCCGAGTCGAGGGCCAGGAAGCCGCGGTGGTAGATGACGAAGTTCAAGGCGTCGAAATGGCGATGCTGCCGGAGCAGGCCGCCGCAGGTGAACAGGCAGTAGGTGTCGTCGCCGCGCGTGCCCGATCGCATGAAAACCTGCCCCAACGCCTCGAAGTGTCGGGCGTGGGGGAGGCTCTCGGGCGACAGCTTCGCCGGCGACTCCTCGAGCCCTGTGAGCAGGAAGGGGTAGATAAACCAACTGTTCGAGTACGATTGGCTGGGCAGGATCTGTTGCACGTGCCGGGCCAGCGCGGCCGCTTCCGGCGCCGACTCGCCGTACAGGTGGCGGACGTTGGCCATGTGCGTGTAGAGCTGACCGGCGGGGAGCCGGTTGGTCGTGTGGTCGGTATCGCCGTAGCCGAACTGGAGCGGGGCGGGCTGGGCGGCGATCCAATTCCAGATCACGTAGTTCGCCAGCCACGCGCTGTGGGGCCAATCGGGGGCGACGTCCTCGCCGGTGGCCGAGAGCCACGTGTAGAAGAAGTTCTGCTCCGCCCAGGGGTACGCCCCAAACACGTAGCCGAGCGTGGGCGAGGCGCCGCCGCCGTCGTCGCCGCAGGCCGTCTTGCGGTGGGCGAGCATCTTGAGGTTCTCGTCGTGCCCCCAGACGAGCCACTCGTTCACCCGCTCGGCTTCGATGCCCGTGCCGAAGGCCGTGCAGCCGATGAACCAGAGGCAGTTCCTCACGCCGTAGAAGCCGGTGCTGTAGCCCGACATGTTCTCGCGGTAGATCGCCGGCCGCGCCCTGAGGACGTTGTCGACCGCCCGAACCAGCCGCGACATGGTGTCCGCCCGCTCCGTTTCGGAGAGATGGTTGTAGAGCCAGTCCCAGGCCAAGGTGGCGTGGACCCGGGAGGTGGAATACCAGTTGACGCTCTTTTTCTGCTCGTAGCAGGCGTCGTAGAAGCGGAGGCTGGTGTCGAGGCACTTTTTGGCCAGGTCGAGGTACCGGGCGTCGTCGGTCACGAGGAAGACCATCGCCGCCCAGGCTGCTTGCGGCCCCAGCTCGCGGGGCTCGGGCCGGTCGACGCCGTCGAGCTCGGCCAGCAGCCGGTCGACGCGGTCCTTGGTGGCCGCGTACCACTCGTGCTCGGCGCCCATCGCACGATCGCGGACCGCCGGCCAGGTGTCGGCGTTGAAGAAGAGCCGGGGATGGTCCTTGCGGATGTTGCCGGTCCAGTCGGGCAGGTCTTGGCCGAGCACGGCGAAAGGAGAGAGCATGATGACCGCACACATCACGGCGCCGCGGCACTTCACTCCCATGACGTATCCTCCGTTCTCGCAGAGTGGTAAGTTGACGGTGCTCATGGTAGCACGTCCTCAGCACGATGGCAAAGCGGGACGACGCGATCCAGGGCGGCATCCGCATATTGCCTGACGGCGTCTGCTCGCTTATGCTGTAGCTTGCCGGCGGTCGGTTTTGAGGTCGGCTCTGCCCGGCGGCGGTGCAAATGCCGCCCGTCGTTCCCTGAGCGTTCCCGGGGCGAGTGTCTCCACAAGAAACAGCAAAGGAGGCCAAGTCATGTATCTGCTCATCGTCCCCTACGTCGCCCTGGTCATTGCCCTCGTCTGGATCTATCAGTTCATCCAGTTGATGCTGCTGTCCGATGGCGACTTCCCGGGCAAGCACGACAAGATACTCTGGGCAGCGGCCTTCGTTCTTGTCTCTCCCGTGGCCCCGTTTGCCTTCCTCTGGTGGAAGGCCGCCTATCGGAGCATGCTCCGGGAAGACGAGCCGCGAGACGACCAACCGAAGAAGTAGTCCCAAAGCAACCGCAGCTCGCTTGTTTAGGGGTCATTCGCCTTGCCCTCGGGCGCACAGAAGGAGATCTTCGATGAAACGACGCAGTCTGTCGCGGCGCGAATGCCTTGCGTCTTTGCTGGCGACCTGCTCCTTGCCGACGTTTCTGCGGGCGGCGGAGCGGGGGAGACGCGGCGACGTGCCCTGGCTGGCCGACGTGCAACGACCACCGGAGCGGCTGCCGGACGACGCGCCGCGGTTGAGCCCGCTTCTGGTCGACGACGGGGGGCGGGAGATCACGACGCTCGAGGGCTGGGAGCGGAAGCGCCGGGCCATCCGCCGCTGGTGGCTCGATTTCCTGGGGCCGCTCGAAGTGCGGCGGGAAGGATCGCCCCCCTTGGAGGTGGTCGCGGAGGACCGCCCCGACGGCGTGGTGCGGCAGTTGGTCCGCTACGAGGTCGAGCCGGGGCTGGCGGTGGAGGGGTATTTGCTCAAGCCGGCACGGATTGAAGGTCGCCGTCCCGGCGTGGTCGCCCTGCATTCCACGGTGAAGCACACGATCCGGCAGCCGGCCGGCGTGGAGGGCAAGCCGGAGAAGGCCTTTGGGCTGAAGATGGCCCGGCGCGGGTACGTGGCGTTCTGCCCCCGCTGTTACCTGTGGTCGGACGACCTGTCGATTCCCTACCTGAAGCACGTCGAGCAGTTCCGTGCCCGGCATCCCGGCTCGAAGGGCATGGCCAAGATGCTGTTCGACGCCCAGGTCGGCCTGGACGTGCTGGCCGGCATGGGCGAGGTCGATGCGCAGCGATTGGGGGCGGTGGGCCATTCGCTCGGTGCCAAGGAGGTGGTCTATCTTGCGGCATTGGACGAGCGGGTGCAGGTGGCCGTCTCCAGCGAGGGGGGCATCGGCACGCGGTTCTCCAACTGGGACGCCCCGTGGTACCTGGGCGAGGCAATCCGCGGCGACGGCTTCGCCCACGAGCATCACGAGCTGTTGGCCCTGGTGGCCCCGCGCCCGTTCCTGCTCCTCGGGGGCGACTCGGCCGACGGCGACCGAAGCTGGCCGTTCATCGAGGCGGTGTTGCCCATCTATCGACTCTACGGCGGAACGCCGCGCGTGGGGCTTTTCAACCACAAGCAGGGCCACGCCGTTCCGCCGGAGGCCGAGCGGCGGATCGACGAGTGGTTTGACGCGTATCTGTGACGGACCTCTATTTGTCCCTGCACTTCGCGCAGCTCGTTACGACGCTGCTGCGTCGCAGGCGGACCGTCGGACGCGTTGCGCGAGGACGTCGCCGGAGGGAGTGGACCCGCGGACCGTTGCGTTTGCCGGACGCGAAGCGTCCGGGCTGTGCGTTCCCACGCGAAGCACGGGAACGATGGCAAACGAGGGCGACGAGGGCAAGAACCGGCTCGCCGGGCTCCTTTCCCGGCGGCCCGTGCCGCGCTAGAATGGAGGCGTGTCTCATCGAACGCTAACGGCGCTGCCGGCGTGTGGCGCGACGGAAGGAGTTATGTCTGACCGAACGCTCACGGCGCTGCCTGTTTTCAACGAAGTGCAGCACGTCATGGGGGTCCTGGACGAGGCCCTCGGTTACAGCGAGGAGGTGTTGGTCGTCGACGACGGTTCGACCGACGGCACGTCGGAGTTGTTGGCTGCGCGGGACGACGTGCTTCGGATCACGCACCCCCGAAATCGGGGCTACGGGGCCGCATTGCGGTCGGCCTTCGACTTCGCGATCCGCGGCGGGTACGAGGTGCTCGTGACGATCGATTGCGATGGCCAACATGAGCCGCAACGGATCCCCCAGTTCGCCGAGGCTTGCCGCTCCGCCGACATCGTCTCGGGGAGCCGCTACCTGAGGCCCTTTCCGGGCGATAGCCGGCCGCCCAAGGATCGCCGCCGGGTCAACCGGCTGATCACCCGGGAGCTGAACCGGACGCTCGGACTGAGCCTGACCGACGCCTTCTGCGGCTTCAAGGCGTATCGCGTCGGGGCGCTTGCGAAGCTCGAGCTGACCGAGACGGGCTATGCTATGCCCCTCGAACTATGGGTGCGGGCGGCCGAGCTGGGCTTGCGGATCGTCGAGTTGCCGGTACCCTTGGTTTATCTGGACGAGAAACGTTCGTTCGGGGGGGCGCTGGACGACGTGGACACGCGTCTGGCAGTCTATCGGGAGGTGCTCGGGCGGGCGACGGCGGTTCCAGAAGCGGTGCCCGCCGGGCCTTCTTGAGGAGAACGCGCCGCATGGGGACCGGCTCTGCGGATCTGGCGTATCGAAAACTCCGCGCGCCGCAAGAGGACGGTGCGGTGCTGATCGACCCCCCATTGGAGCAGGTGGGGGCGATCCTCAAGGCCAATCGGAACGACCGCCGGGGGCAGGAATACGATTTGCAGGGGCGGTCGCTGTGGGAAGTGTCCCGCGAGGCCCGGCGGGAGCTGCTGGAAAAAGCTCGGCAGTGGACTTCCCAGTATCGGGACGTCGACTTGGCCCCCGCGGGTCCCTTCACGCCGATTCTTCTCGCCGGCCACCAGCCGCAGCTTTTCCACCCGGGGGTGTGGCTCAAGAACTTCGCTTTGGGTGCGTTAGCCCGCGAGCATGGGGGCGTGGGCGTCAATCTGCTCATCGACAGCGACACGCTGAAGACGCCGGGCGTGCGCGTACCCGGCGGCTCGGTCGCGCGACCGCACGTGGCGGAGATCGCGATGGACCGGGCGGGCGCGGTGGCCCCGTACGAAGAGCGCGCGATCCTCGACCGGCGGTTGTTTCGAGACTTCGGGCGCCGGGCGACGGACGAGATCGCTTCGCTGGTTCCGGATCCGGTGGTTCGCGACTATTGGCCGATGGTCGTGGAGCGGATGGACCAGACGGACAGCTTGGGCGCGTGCCTGGCCCAGTCGCGTCACCAGCTCGAAGGTCGCTGGGGATTGAATACCCTGGAGATTCCCCAGAGCTGGGTCTGCGGGATGCGGTCCCACGGCTGGTTCGTGGCCCACCTGCTCGCCCAGCTTCCCAGGCTGCGGCAGGTTTACAACGAGGTGGTGGAGGAGTACCGCCGGGTGCATCGCATCCGCAGCAGGGCGCATCCGGTCCCCAATCTGGCCCAAGAGGGCCCGTGGCTGGAGGCGCCGTTCTGGATCTGGACGGCCGAGGCCCCGCGACGACGGCGTCTGTTCGCCAGCCATCGCCGTCGCGAGATCGTGTTGAGCGACCGGCAAGGGCTCAAGATCGCCTTGCCGCTCCGGGCCGACGGGGATGCGCGCGCGGCGGTCGACCGATTGGCGGAGCTGGGCCGAGAGGGAATCCGCATTCGGTGTCGGGCGCTGGCGACCACGCTCTGGGCGCGACTGGCGCTGGGCGATTTGTTTCTGCACGGTATCGGGGGCGCGAAATACGACCAGGTGACCGACGGGTTGATTCGGCGGTTCTTCGGACTCGATCCACCCGGTTTTCTCGTGCTTTCGGCCACTTTGCACCTTCCCGTCGACCACCGGCCGACGACGGTCGATCAGTTACGGGCGATCGAGCACGGGTTGCGCGAGTTGACATATCATCCGGAATGCTATATCAACGGCACGGGCGAGGTTGGCGGACCGGGCGGTGAGGAGGTTGCTCAGCTCGTGGGCGCCAAGGCTCGCTGGATTCGGACGGGCTCGACGGCGGAGAACGCTCGCAACCGTTATCGGGAGATCCGCCGGATCAACGAGGCGCTTCAGCCTTGCGTGGCGCGGCTGCGCGAGCGGCTTGCGGGGGAGCGTCGTGAAACGGCGCGGGCACTGACGGCGGAAGCGATCCTCTCGGCGCGCGAGTACGCGTTTTGTTTGTTTCCGGAAAGTGCTTTCCAGGAATTTTTGTTCCCCCTGCTTCCCAGAAGTGGGCAAATCGGTTCTGATAAGGCGTAGTGAGCTGACGGAGACGGCACCGGCAGCACGGTCGGTGCCCCAGGATCACGCGCTCTCGAGGTGCCGGCGCGAACGCCGGTGTGAAGGAATCATCTCCGAGGAACAGCTTGCAGACCGGGGAGGCGTGACGGATCGATCAATGGTCGACGCAAGGATTGAGGTCGATGACTGCAAGCGTATTTCCGTCGGCGACGGCGGGGCCGGCCGGTGAGACGGCCACCACGCGCAGTCGCTCGCGCAAACGACGATTCGCGGTAGTCCCTGCCAGCGCCGCGGATCACCCGAGTATCTACAATTTCCTGACGGCCGTTTTCCAAGCACCGTCGCGGGGCGAGTTCCGCGCTTCGCTCGACGACCCCCGCTACCAACCGCTCGACCGCCTGGTGGTCAAGCGCGGCGCGGAGATCGTCGCCCACGCCCACGTGACTCGCCGCGCGATGCAGTTCGGACCGTTGCGTCTACCCGTCGCGGGTTTGGACTGGCTGGGCACGCTGCCCCGCTTTCGCGGTCAGGGTTACGATGACCGGCTGTTGACGGCCGCCGAGCAGCACATGGCTTCGGCCGGCGCCCTGGTGGGCCTGACGTGGACCCCCATCCCCCACTTCTACCGCCGCACCGGCTGGGCGCTTTGCGGCCGACGTTTCTACTGCCGGGCGGGCGCACGCGACGTGGTTTCCGGACTGATGGACCGCGGCCTGTTGCGGCGGGGACGGAAACGGCTGAACATCCGGCCGTGGCGTCGCGTGGAGCTGGGGGCACTGGTCCGGATCTACAACCAGAATCTCGGCAGCGCGTACGGCCCTTTCGAGCGAACGGAAGCCTATTGGAAGTGGCTCATCCACCGCAAAGCCTTCGACCAGATCTTCGTGGCGCTGGACGGCCCCGATCTGCTGGAGCTGGAAGAGGTCCACGCGCGGATCGTGGGCTACATGGTTACCAGCGGCGAACGGATCGTGGAACTGCTCGCCGCACCCGGGCATCGCGCCGCGGCGGCCCAGTTGCTCGCCCGGGCATGCCACGACGCCATGGAGCGCGGCCGATATACCGTCCGGCTCGACGCGCCGCCGGGCAGCCGGGTCGACAAGCTGTTTCTCGCGGCCGGCGGTAGCGCTGAGCACGAAACCGACCACGACCTGGTGTTGATGGCCAAGCTGCTCAGTCCCGTAAGGCTGCTCCGCGCGCTGGCCGGCGAGTTCCACCGTCGGGCGGAAGATGCGGAGCTTAGCCGCCCGGTCGACTTGGGCCTGCTCGTCGACGGCAGCAAGTATCGCTTGGCGCTGGCGCGGAATGGAGTGGAAGCGATCGACCGGACCATCGGACGGAGCTACTTGCGTTTGAACGTGGCCGACTTCACCCGGCTCGTGCTCGGCCATCTCGATTGGGACGACGCGCTCTCGGACGGTCGCGTGCAGGCTTCCACGAGCGTCGCGCTTGGCGCCGGCCGCGTCCTCTTCCCCCAACTGCCGCTCTGGTTGCCTCCTTTGGACAACCTGCGGGCAAGAGACTAGCGAGGCGGGGCCTCAGACCGAACCGAGAGTCCAGTGGTCAGGGTTCGGGGTTCAGGACCTGCGTGTATACGTGGAACTCCAGGTCCTGACCCCTGAACCCCGAACCCTGAACCCCACAAACTTGACTCATCTGCAACAA
>DATKZH010000189.1:0-2132 GCA_035528065.1 Thermoguttaceae bacterium
CCGCCGCCACCGCAATATGAAAGGCCGCGAACCCGCCGACGAATCCCTTCTGCGCACTGTACATCAGCGTGACCAGCCCCATCTCCGTGCCCGTGAGCGTCGCGATGCCCAGGCACGTCCCCAGGCCGCGACCGGCTGTCACGAAGTCCACCATGTTCCGTATGTACTTGCGGACCAGCAGGCCGATGACGACGGAGACCGCAAGGTACGCCGCCACGATCCCCCAATCGAGGGCGGAAAAGTTCGTCCTGCTGAGCACATTGGCCAGAGGCAGAGGCATCATGGCTCTCCTTACAATTCACGGGGCCATCGGCTATCCCTTACAGCCCTTCGCCAGACGCACCATGGTCGTGTAGTTCTCGAGCGTTTCCGGTGTCACCGTTCGCCCGTAGGGGCACGCCGAGGGCATCAGGACGAAGCCCCGGCCCGACCCGGCCGTGCCTTCCCGCAAGGCCTGTTCGACCTTCTTTTCGAAGTCGGCGGGAGGCAGGTTCTCCAGGTCGGCCGCTTCGAGGTTGCCGAACAGCACCATGTCTCGGCCGTACGCGCGACGCACGTCGACGAGTTCCACGTCGCCCTGGGGCGGAGGCTCGATGGGGTCGAGCGCGTCGGCCCCCATCGCAGCGATGTGCGGCAAGATGTTCTTCAGCCGTCCGTGCGAGTGGATGCGGGCGAAGCCGCCGTACGTCTGGATGATCTTGACCATCGGGGCCGTGTAGCGGACCACGTACTCCTCGTACAGGCGCGGCGGCAGATAGGGTTCGGACGCGTACTCCGATCCGACAAGCCGCCAGAGATGCCCCGGGAAATCCCGCGCCACCTGCTCGCACCGGGCGTGAATGGGTCGGGCGTGCTTTTCCAGAAGCGCGTGGAAGAGCCCGCCTTCGGTCATGGCGACCACCGTGTAGTCGGACATGGAGAACAGAGACGCGACGGTGCAGATGGGGTCCTCCATGTCGACCATGACGATGCCCGCATCGCCCAACTCCCGCTCGCGGGTCCTAAGCGGCGCCACGTCGCAGTCGTAGTGGAACGCCTCGTCCGGGATCTCCAGGTATGCTCTGACGTCGTCGAGGTCCTTCAGCAGATGCTCCAGCGTCCATGTCGTCGCCACGTCCGGGTCCTGCCGCGTCAGACTCGCCAGCGTCCGCCCGGCCACCGTGACCGTCGTTCGCGTGAAGCGCGAGCCGCCATCCATATGCGTCTCGTGGCGGAAGAAGTCGTGTCGGCAATTGTCGGGGGCGGGTGTCAGCGTCGGCGGACACATGCGGATGAGGTCGGTCTCGGCCTCGGCAAGCTCCAACAGCGGTTGCCAGTCGGGCGCGTTGTAGACGTTGAACGGATCCGGATCGTCCGGGTCCGGCGTCCACCCGCCGACCTCATGAAAGTTCACCGCCGGGCGGTCCACGGCCCCGCCCCGCAGCGTCGCCATCAGTCTTTCGCGTCGTGTGAGCATCGTCACGGCCGATCCCCCTGCGTCTCGTGCGCTGTCACGTCCACGAGGTCTCGCCCCGTGTTGGCGGGGTGGTGCGTCTCGGTTGCGCGGAGGGACCGGACCTGCCACCACGCTGCCCCCGAGCGCTTCCAAACGTCCGTAGCCCAGGAGCGCTTGACGTTCGGGTCGATCGAGCCCGGCGCCCAGGCCGCGTTTCGGCGTGTGGGCAAGGAGCCTCCACCTTCGGTCTCGTATGACCGTTCGTATAAGACCGAATCGGCCAAAGCAGTTGCGCAACGCGTGAACAGCCCCGCCTTTCTTTCAGTCGCGTGGCCTTCCAGACGGCACTGCGCAGCAGCCCAGCCGGCTCACGACGATCGCCCAGGATCCGCAGCGTGCAGCTTTTGCTCTTCCTGGTTGCGGGCCGCCAGCGTGCGGGCCGGGGCACTTTCCGGCGATGATGAGGTCGAGGCGCTTGGAGTGCTCTTCGAGCGAGCAGTTGCCGCCCTCGATGGTCATCCAGCCCGAGTACCTGACCTCGTCGAGTGCCTTGCGGACCACGGGCCGGTGGACGCTGCCGTCGCGGATGTCGCAGAAGGCGCCGCCGTGCCCGTCGGGATTGAGTTTAAAGTCCTTGACGTGGCACTTCGCCAGCCGGGGCCCGAGGGCCCGGATGAACTGCTCGGGCGGGGCGTAC
>DATKZH010000190.1:0-17813 GCA_035528065.1 Thermoguttaceae bacterium
AGATGAGTGCGCGTGGGTCTCGTGCCTCGACCCACCCTACAATTCGGGCTACCTTACAACGACAACTGATTTTTACCAAACAGAGCGCGACGACAAAGCATGTCCCCAAAAGCACCCACAAAACGCGTTCCGCCGATCCGCGTCACGCCGTCGAACGACGCGGCCGTGAATCCCCAGGCCGACTACGTCCTCTACTGGATGACCGCGTCGAGGCGAACCACCTGGAACTTCGCGCTGGAGCGGGCGGTCGAGTGGGCCGGGGAACTGGGCAGGCCGCTGGTGATCGCCGAGACGCTCGCGTCCGGCTGCCGCTGGGCCAGCGACCGGCACCATGCGATGGTGCTTGAGGGCATGGCCGAAAACGCCGCCGTCTGCGCGCGTCACGGCGTGCGATACTATCCCTACGCCGAGGCGAAACGAGGGGAGGGCATCGACCTCGTCGTGGCGTTGGCCGCGCGAGCCTGCATCGTGGTGACGGACGACTTCCCGATCAGCAGCGTGGTGGTCGACGCGGAGCAAGTTGCGCGGCGTGTGAAGGTGGCGGTCGAACGGGTCGACTCCAATGGGCTTCTGCCGCTTCGGGCGGCGGATCGGGTGTTCCCGACGGCTTACGCCTTCCGACGGTTCCTGCACCGGACGCTTCCCGACCATCTGCCCGAGGTGCCCGAGCCGAACGCCCTGGCTCGCTTGGAACTGCCCCGCCTTCGCAGCCTGCCCGGGGAGATCACGTCGCGTTGGCCTCCGGCCTCGACCCGCCTTTTGGCGGCCGAGCCCGCGGCTCTGGCCTCCCTGCCCATCGACCACGAGGTGGCTCCTGCGCGACTATCTGGTGGGCCCACCGCCGCGCGGAAGATGCTCAAGCGGTTCCTCCAGTCGAAGCTGCCCAGCTACGCTGAAGACCGCAACCACCCCGGCGTCGACGGCACCAGCGGCCTGTCCCCGTACCTCCACTTCGGCCACGTCTCCGTGCACGAGGTCTTCCACGAGCTGGCCCAGGCGGAAGGCTGGTCTCCCACGCGGCTGGCCGAAAAGGCCACCGGCAAGCGCGAGGGCTGGTGGGGGACGTCGGAGCCGGCCGAGGCATTCCTCGACGAGCTGATCACCTGGCGGGAGGTCGGCTTCAACATGTGCGCCCGCAGGTCCGACTACGATCAATACGACTCGCTCCCCGACTGGGCCCAGAAGACCCTGGACGACCACGCCGGCGACGATCGCCCGTACGTTTACTGGCTCGAGGAATTCGAAGCGGGACGCACGCACGACCCGCTCTGGAACGCGGCCCAGACCGAGATCGTCCGCACGGGGCGCATGCACAACTACGTGCGCATGCTCTGGGGCAAGAAGATCCTCGAGTGGTCGGCCGGCCCGCGCGAAGCGCTCGACGTGATGATCGAGCTGAACAACAAGTACGGGCTGGACGGCCAGGACCCCAACTCCTACTCCGGCATTTTCTGGGTCCTCGGCCGCTACGACCGCCCTTGGGGCCCCGAGCGCCCGATCTTCGGCAAGATCCGCTACATGAGCTCGGACAACACCGCGCGAAAGCTCCGCCTGGGCGATTATCTCAAGAAGCACGCGCCCGACGACGAGTGATGGCCGCCGCGCCGCCGACGCTTTCTCGAAAGCCGCCGAGACCTTGTACGCGGGGCCTCACGTCGAGGGAAAGCTCTGGGATGAGGCCCGGCGGACGACTTCGCCTCACGACCGCACGGTACAGCTCCCCTGGGAGCAGTCTCGCCCCGCCAGCCGCCCCAAGGTCAGCCGATTGCGGGCAAAAAGCAAGTAGAGGCAGTCGCTGATGGTTCTTACCACCGGCAGCCGTGTGGGCGCCAGCAGCCAGCCGAGGCCCACCGCCCGGTAGGCTTCGCGGACCGCGTGCATGCCTCGCAGCACGGTGCCGTCCGCCTTCACGCCGTGCAGGACGCGGGCCACGTCGTCTCGCGTCAGGCCGTAGAGGGCCGGGTCGAAGCCCAGCGCGGCGATGTCCTCCATCGCCAAGTTTCCGGCCCGATCTCGCCGTTTCAACCACGCCACTTCGCGGCGGCAGAACGGACACTCCCCGTCGTAGAACAGCTTGAATTGCCAGGTTGCCATCTTGGGGCCTCTCGAAGGTCACTGTGCCGGTGCAGGACGACACGCCGACGCGTGCCACGGTATTCTTCGCGTCCGCGGCTGCACGGTCAATCCTCCCGGTTCCACGGCACGCACTCACAGGGCGACTGAGACTTCAGATCAGCGTTACCGCAAATCGAACCGCGGATGAATCCGGCGCGGAGCCCCGGGCGAATAAGCTGGTGTGGCCCGGAGTGGAATGAGAGGGGCCTCCGGAGGCATGAAAGTTTTCCTTTACGGAAGTACAGAAAAGGAGTTACCAATGAAGCGCGTAGCTTGTGGACTTGCTTTGGCCGCATTGACGTTCGCAGTGGCCACCGATTTCGCGGCAGCCGAGAGCTGTTGTAGCCGAGCCAAGCACGACAAACCGAAAGACATTGTGGACACCGCGGTCGGCGCGGGCAGCTTCAAAACGCTCGCCGCGGCCCTGACGGCGGCTGATCTGGTGGAGACCCTGAAAGGCAAGGGCCCGTTTACCGTCTTCGCGCCCACCGACGCGGCGTTTGCCAAGCTGCCCGAGGGAACCGTCGAAGAGCTGCTGAAGCCGGAGAATAAGTCGAAGCTCACGGCGATTCTCACCTACCACGTCGTCCCGGGGCGCGTGCTGGCCAGCGACGTGGTCAATCTCTCCAAGGCGAAGACGGTCCAGGGCTCGGAGATCAAGATCAAGGTTGACGAGGGAAAGGTCCACGTCGACAACGCGACTGTGACCGCCACGGACATCAAGTGCCGCAACGGCGTCATTCACGTGATTGACTCGGTCATTTTGCCCGAGTAAGCTGAAGGCTCCTCGCTTGGGGCCCCCCGAGTGGGGCCCCTTTTTTTGTGCGCGACCCCCAAGCTGGGGAGCCACGGAGTGACTCAAACCATACTTCCGAGGGTCGCAACCGGGGACCCGGCCGCTGTGGAGGAGTGCCTTCGGCACTACGGCGGGCTGGTTTGGTCGCTCGCCCGGCGTTTCTGTGCCGACCACGCCGAGGCCGAGGACGCGGTCCAGGAAATCTTCATCGCGATCTGGCGAAACGCCGGCCGGTTCGACGCCGGACGCGGCTCCGAGGCGACGTACATCACGATGATCGCCCGAAGGCGATTGATCGACCGATATCGCCGGCGGAGCCGAGATCTCGACACGACTCCCCTCGAAGACGAGCTGGTTGACTCGTCGTCGAGCCAACACGTCGAACAAGCGGAAATCCGGGAAGAGGCCGCCCGGGCGCGGGAACAGATGCAGAGGCTCCGGCCGGAGGAGCGCCGGGTCCTCGAGCTCTCGATCGACCATGGGCTGTCGCAGAGCGAAATTGCCGAAGTCACGGAGATGCCGCTGGGCACCGTGAAGACCCACGCCAGGAGGGGGCTGATCCGTTTGCGGGAGCTGCTCGGGGCCGACGTCCGAGCGGCGAAAGGAGGGGGAGCATGAGCGGGCCGTGGCAATCCGCCGAAAAGCGTCTCCTCCAGCTTCTCGCCGACCGGGCGACCTTCGGCTTGGAGTCAGAGGCACAATGCGAGCTTGACGAGCTGCGGCGGACCATGCCCGATTTCGAGACCGATTCGGTGGAGCTGGCGGCTGCGACGGTGCAACTGGCGCGGCTGCCGGCGGCGCTGGAGCCGTTGCCCTCGGCCCTTGAGGCAAAGGTCCGGGCCCAAGCGAGGGTCTGTTTCCCACCGATATCTCCGACGGGAACTTCTCACGGAGAGTAGCTGATGGAGTCCGTATCGCCCGGTCGACACGACGGGCGTGGCCCAGGCAGTCGCGGGTAGCCAACCATGAGCCAAGAAAACGAATACCTGTCTCGCATCCTGGGGTCGGGGAGCCGGGCGCTGGCGTCGTACGCGGCCGGTGAGCTGCTCGAAACGCACCCCGAGGCCGGGGCCGGCGTCGGCCCCGATCCGTTCGCCGCGTGGCAGGGCTGGCTCGCCGTGCGGGTCGAAGAACTGGCCGCGGCCGTGGCGGCGAACCACCCGACGCTGTTCACCTCGCAGGTTCAGTGGGCCAAGGCGGTGCTTGCCGCGAGAGGCATTCCGACGGAACACTTCCGAGCGGGCCTTCAAAGCTTGCGAAGCGTGCTGGCCAAAGAGCTGCCGGAACAGGTCCGACCCCTGGCGGACGAATATGTCGGCCAAGCGTTGGGCGCGTTCGACCAGGAGCCGGCGGACCTCTCGGCCCGGCTGCTGCCGGACACGCCGACCGGCCGCCTCGCGTCGACGTACCTGCTGGCACTGCTCGAGGGCGATCGGAGAAGGGCCCGCGAGCTGATCCTCGAGGCCGTCGACCAGGGCCTCAGCGTGCCCGACGTCTACCTCCAGGTGCTCATGCCTGCCCAGCGGGAGCTCGGCCGCATGTGGCTGGCCGGCGAAATCAACGTCGCGGAGGAGCATTTCACGTCGGCCACCACCAAGATCGTGATGGCGCAACTGTTGCCCCGGGCTACCTTCCGGCCGCCCAACGGCAAGACGATGCTCGCCGCGGCCGTCGCCGGCAACCAGCACGACATCGGGCTTCAAGCAGTCGGCGATTTTTTCGAGATGGACGGGTGGCGGACCATTCACCTGGGGGCGAACGTGCCGATCAGCGATCTCGTCCAGGCGGTGGATTGCTTCGACGCGGACCTGCTGGGGATTTCCGCGTCCCAGAGCACGCAGCTCCCGACGCTGAAAAACGCGATTCAAGCGGTCCGGGAACGGAAGCGGGGCGGCGACGTCAAGATCCTCGTCGGCGGGCTCGCCTTGGCGGGCTCCGAGGAGCTGGCCGACGAGATGGGCGCGGACGGATTCGCCTCGGGCCCCGGCGACGCCGTGAGGCTGGGCAACCAGCTCGTGGGACTGCCCACCAACTGACGCGCCGATCCTTGAGCCCTGCGATCGGTATCTGTCAACAGGAGGAACAGAACGTGCTCCACGTGAGCTTGTTGATCGCAATCGCGCTCTCCCAGACGCCCGCGGGCCTGGCACAAGAGGCAAGCACCGGCCCAGAAGCCGACGCCCTGACGGGTGAACGGGCTCTGCGGGTCAAGCCGCGGTACTATCGCTGGCACGTGGACCCCGGGGAAGCCTGGCTGGAAGAGAACACCGGATACGCCCGGCTCGACTGGGAGATCCCCATCGCTCAGGCCGCGTTGGTGCTGGTGGACGTCTGGGACCGGCACTATTTGAAGGAGCCCGAAGAGCGGGCGGAACGCATCATTCAGGAGCGGATCCGGCCGCTGGTGGCGGCGTGTCGCAAGGCGGGCCTGCAAATCATCCACGCCCCGTCTCCTCCCCACGCGAAGCAGAGTGCCGCCTGGGTGGGTCGGGAAAAGGAACCGAAGCCCCCGACCGCTCCCCCGGCCGCCGAAGCGGGCGCCGCGGCCGCCAAGCCCTGGCCGCCCCTCGAGTTCCGCCGCAAGACCGGCCCATACCTCAAGTACGCCCGGCCCCAGGAGCCCATGGCCGCCGACCGGGCGAGAATCCTCAAAGGGATATCAATCCACCCCGACGTGCAACCCGAAGGGCCCGACGTGGTGGTCGCCACGGGCGAGGAGCTGCACCAGTTCTGCCGTGAGCGCGGGATTCTGTTCCTCTTCTACCTCGGCTTCAACACGAACATGTGCATCCTCGCGCGGGACTACGGAAGCGTGGAAATGCACAAACGCGGCTATGAGATCATCCTCGTGCGGGACTGCACCACCGGCATGGAGTCGTTCGAGACGCAAGCGGGTCTATGGCAGACCCGAGGCGCGATCCTCATGCTGGAGATGACCCGCAAGTACTCCCTCTCTTCGGAGGAGCTCCTGGCGGGACTGCCCGAGTAGGAGGCGCGACCGACCTTTCGGACACCGCTTCCGCCGCTTGAGCTAGGTCGCCGTCCCCTCCGCCGCAATGAAATCGCGGACCCATCGGGCTTGCTCCGGGTGCATGTCGATCAGGAACCCTCCGAGAATGGAATAGCCCGACAGCCGCCCCTGGTCGACGTACTTGCGAATGTCCCTCCAATGCTCCGCCAGGAGATCCATGCGCACCGGCCCGACGGGTCGCTGCCGGAAATCCCGCAGCCGGTAGATCAGATTCACCGGCTTGCCCGGGAAGATCTCCTCGCATTGGTCCAGAAAGCCGCCCAGCCGGGGGAAGTCTTCCGTTTCGTGACCCACGCACAGGTTCACCACGTCGGCAAACGGTTCGAAGCCGGCCCAGTTCTCCTTCTCGAGCTCGGTGTCGTAGACGACCACCCACAGGCTCAGGTCGGGATTCTCCCGCTTGAGCGCCTCGTAGACCAGCCGGTACTGGTCGGGCTCGATCTTCTCGCGCCGGATGATGCCCAGCAGGTCGTCGTCGATCGCGCCGGTCACGTTGGGGAAAGATCGCGAGAGCCGGCTGACCGTGGCCGCCTCCTCGCGCTTCGTGTCGATCGACCCATCGAGGTAGTGGGCGACGCCGTTCTCACACCGTCGCACCTTCCACTTGGAGATCTCGCAGATCACCTCGTCGAAATCGCGGAGCTTCTCCAGCGCCAACTCCGTGTTCGGGTGGAACATGAACGCCGTCCGCCTGAGCCCGAACCATCGCGTCCCCTCGCCCGCGCCGAAGATCGACGGATTGACGCCCCCGTTGAAGCCTTGCCCGTCCCAGCACCAACCCACCTCGGAGAACTTGCGACGCTTCGACGCGTCCGCCCCGGCCTTCGCTTGGGAGGCACGAAACAGAGCGGCTCCCGCCGGGGCTGCCGCCACGCGCTTGATGAGCGAACGCCTTGTGATCGACTGCATGGTTTCACCTCCACGGTATGCAAGAATCCAGTTGAGGAGCGGACGAGGAACGACTTCAGCGTTTCTCGATCCGTGGTCTCTCCCCCGCCGGCATGGGGCCGGCAGGCACGAAGCGGAAGTTGTCTTTCGACCGATCCGTAAGCCGCGGCGCGGACGCGCTGATCGCCTCAGGGCCCGGGCTTGCCGGAGGGGGGCCGTCGGTTCTCCAACGGCTCCCCCTTGACCGACAGGATCACCTCCGCCCGGGACGTGGTCGCGTCGCTCCGCTCGCAAGTGAATCGCACGGTGTTGTCGCCGGGCGCGAGCCGGATCTCCCCGTCGGGCTGCACCTCGCCGATCACGCCGCCATTGGGCTCGAAGTGCCGGCACCGGCCCGTCCCATCGAGCTCCACGTACTCGTCCGGCGCGAGCGAAACGGGGAACACGGCCCGCTTCCCGGCGATTTCCAGCGCGGGCGCTTTCAGGGGCCGCGGGTACTCGCGAAGCGCCTCGATGCGGCCGATCAAGCAGGACGCTTCCGCACCCGCCGGCAGGGCGTTGTAGTACAAGTTGAGCCCCGTCACCTCGTGGTAGCGGAATCGCCAGTACATCAGGTCGACGAAGCTGTAGGGCCAGCCGTAGTCGTAGAACCGGGTGTCTTCCGGCGGGTCCAGCTCGCGGTACGACCATCCCTTGAAGTCGAGGGGGATGTAATGGTCGCGGTATCCGTACGTGTTGGCCAGTTGGACGTTGAGGATGCCGCCCTGGCCGTCGGCGTGGACCCAAATCCCCATGCGACGATGCTTGGAGAGATCGAGCGGCGGGTCGAACGGGAGCGAGATCTTGCCCCAGCCGGATGGCGAGTCGCCCTGGTTGGCGGCGCGGTAGCAGAACGTCGCGGAGCCGTCGGGAGTCTTCTCCGAGGAGCGTTCCACGTGTTGGACCAGGGTCGGAGACGCCGATCCATCCAGCTTGAACGGGACGTCTCCCTCGAAGTCGGCCAGGACGAGGTTGTCCTCCTCGCCATAGGAGGCCAACTGGGCTTGGGCGCGAAGCCGCAGCCACGGGACCTGGGCGGCGAACGGATTCGTCTGGCTCCACTCGCTCCCGCCGGGCCGCTCGGCGTTGAGCGTGCGGGGCGGCCCGAACCGCAGCGGACGCACGACCCACTCGCCGCCCGACGCCGGCTCGAGCACGTGCTCGGCCATCGGCCGGGTCAGCTCGGCGCACACCTCCTCGGAGAAATACTCCCGCCGCTTCAGCTCGTCGCAGGTGCGGATGATCTGGAGCATTTCGGGCATCCGCTTGTTGGCGTCGGGATGGTTCGCGTCGAGGTGAAACGAGATGGGGGCCTTGCCGCCGACCGCCTTCAAGCAGAGGAGCATGACCTCGTCGGGCGTGACGGCGTCGGTGGAGAGCGAATGGACGTGGGGCGCGAACCAGCCCACGTCGCCGGTGAGCAGGTTCTTGGCCCACTTGGCGGGGTTCTGCCCCTTCGACCGAAGCGTGTACTCCCGGCGCCCCCAGTAGATGGGATCGAAGCTCGGACTGCCCCGCGTGATCACGTGCCAGGAGAGATGGGTGTAGAGGGCGTTGCCTTCGAGGACCACGGGCTTGTTCAACCGCCGCATCACGCCCAGGGCGATCTTCCCTTGATTGTGCCAATGCGGGGGCTGCACGGCCACCTCCTCGCCGCCGTCGAAGTAGGCCATGTCGGCGCCCGTCTCGTTGAACACGTGGGCCATGTTGTCGCAGACCTCGTCGATCATCGTCGAGCTCACGTCGGGGGCATAGATGCAATGGCCCCACATCTTGAAGCAGTTGACCAGGTGCCCGACGCGCGTGCCCTCCGCATGGGCCGCGACCTCCGTGCCGTGCAGCCCGCGGCGGCACTCGGCGAAGCCGTTTTCGGTGCGGCGGGCGTAGCGGACGATCTCGCCGTCGACGTAGAGGTCCCCCGACTCGGGCCAATCGGCCAAGTCCTCTTTCACGGCCAGCTCCGTCGCCTCGGCGTCGATCGCGGCGGAGAGCGTGGCGTGCCGGTCCTGCAGCAGCCGGGGGTCGGCCTTGGGGCGTACGTAGGGATCGTGCATCCCTCCCCAGCCGACCATGCCCTGCATCGCGTGCAGCCCCAATTGGAGGCCGGCCGCGTGGATCTTGTCGGCGCACTGCTTCAGCCCGGCCAGACCGTTCGGAAACAACCCGGGATTGACCCCGTACGTCGGCATGCTGTGCCACGGATAGATCTCGACGCAGCCGAACCCTCCCTTGGCCAGCTCGATCACCCGGTCGACGTTCTTCTCGCCCACGCCGTGCGACATCAGATAGGAGCTGAACCGCTCCGGGGCCCGTTTGATCCAGACGCCGTTGATCTCCGGATGCGGCAGGCCCTGGTCGAGCTCCACTTCCTCGATGACGTCGAGGAGCTTCGAGGCCGGATCGGGCCCGTCCGTGGGAACGCCGCAGATCGCGATCTTCGCCCCCTGGATGCCGAACTGCCCGTAGCACTTGGCACAGAGGACCGCGCTGGCGCCGCTGGCCCCGTAGGAGTGGGTTCGATCGTTGCAGGCCAACACGCAGGCGCCGAACCGGTCGTTCCAGGCGGCGTTGATCAACGTCCCCACGTTTTCGGTGATCGGAAGGCGCAGGTCGCAGAGCTGGAGCCACTCGGCGTCCGGGCCGGAGACGTCCTCGACGGCCAGGGTGAAATAGTGCGGCCTGGTTTCCAGCTTCAGCGTCGCTTTCGTCGCGCCGTCCAGGAAGTGCACGTCGATCGCGTCTCCCCTTCGCCGAAGGTAGCCGGCCGGGATCGTCGCGCCCGCCCGCGACAGCGTGAACATGGGCGACGAAGACCCCGGCGCCGCGTGGTTCACGCCGGTCTTCTTGCAGACGAGCTCGTCGACCCTTGCTTGGGGCGAGAGCGTCATCCGGACGAGGTCGTTCTCCAGCACGATCGGCTCCAGCGCCGCCGTGCCGTCGGCCGGCTGCACTTCTTCTACCCGGACGTCGTCCACGTCCGCAGTCTCTCCCACGGGGACCTCGACGGCCAACGAGCCGCTGCCGAACAGGTCCGGCTTGCTCGGCGTGTAGTACGCCCGGACTTCCCGCCACGCGTCCGGCCCGGGCGTTGTGCTCAGAATCCCCTGAACGGCCATCGGGCCTTCCCGGAAGTACTCGTAGAAGTGCAGACGCAGCGCCCCGCCACGGACCCGGGCCGTGACCCGATACCATCGGCCCGGCTGAAGCCCCGGGCAGGGCTGGAAGACGTGCGCCGAGCGGCGCGCTCCGGTTGCCCGGATGCGGACGAGCTTCTCGCCCGAGGGCGCCCCGTCGGAGACCACCCGGAGCTCTCCCGGGTACGCCGAGTTGAGGACCCAGTCGGTGGGGGCCGTGCGGTCGGGGCCCAACGTCCACAGGCCAAAGCCGGCATCGGAGCTGGGTGCCCCGGTGACCGTTCGGACGGCCTCGAAGCTTCCGTTTTTCAGCAGCGACTCGGCGTGGGCCGTGTAGGATAGGAACAACGACAACGCCGCTTGAGCGACTAGCACCAAACGGTATTCGCGACTCGGATCGTTAACCATGGGACGTTACGGCTCCGTTCTAGGATACTTGTCTTGGGAACGTTGTGGTAAATGAGCCAAGTTTTCGAGGGCAGTGGATACAAAGCCCCCGTTCCCCGTCCATACGAGTATCGAGGAGGCGAAAGGGGCGGCGTAACCGGGCGCGCAAGTCGGCTTCAGCCGACTGTCCCTCTGCCACCAGCTTTAGCTGGTGGAAAGGGGGTCCCACGCGCCGACTCGAGCCGGCTTCAGCCGGGCTTCTCGGCCGCTCTTCCGACATGGGGAGCTGGTTGAAACTCCCTTTGTCGAGAAGCCCGGCTGAAGCCGGCTTGTTTTGGTGGGGATTGTCTCCCGTCCCACCAGCTAAAGCTGGTGGCAGACCCCCGGTCGGCTCAAGCCGACTGGTTTCGGCATCCACTCCAGGCTTCTTGGTAGCCTGGAAGGCCCGTTGCGAGTAAGAGCCACAGGCACGGCCCACAGCTCGCACGAGGGCACCGACGAGGGAGGACTCTCCGTAGTCACGAAACGGGGAACTCATTTTTCGGTCACCCCTATTCACACGTCACGACGGGCGCACGCCCGTGCGAAGGAACTCGTCGTAGCGGCGACGGTACTCTTGCTTGTAACGCTCGACCGCCGCGTCGAAGCTCATCGGCGGTGTGTCGGGCTTGATCTTGCCGCGGACCTTCACTTCCTGCGTGCCGGGCGGGAGGGTCAGTTGACCGTCGGTCGGGGTGACGGCCCGGCCGTCGGCCTCGGCGCCGTCCACCGCGAAGAACCACGGGATGCGCACCAGCAGTCGCTTCGGCGGATTGCGGAACCGGCTGGTGATTCGCACGTCGAAGCCGTCGGCCCGGCGGTCGAGTCGCAGGCTGACCGGCCCGAAGTCGGTGGGGGCTTGGGTCGTCTCGATCGTGCGGCCCGCTCGCATCCACTCGGGCGACAGGGCCGAGAAGAGCACCAGGTCCTCCCCCTGCTCGCGAAGGATCATGTTGCGCAAAAGCTCAATCGTTTTGCCCGAGGCGGCCCCGTCGGGCAGGATGTTCAGCCGGTGGTATCCGCAGTCGCGCGTGCCCCACGGCACGGTGCCGAACTCCTGCGGCGCGTGCGTCGACGTGGTGTGGAGCAATAGCGCGTACAGGTCTTCGACGGCCGCCTGCTGGTCTTCCGGCGTGCCGCGGACCAACGCGTTCTGGGCGTTGTTCGGCGTCTGCCAGTAGTGGAGCGAGGGCGTGGCCTCGAACACGTAGCCGGCGTCTTCCGTGCCGGCCATGCCCGTGCGGCCCGTGTCGGGCCAATCGGCGGCGCCGAGCTCGGCCGTGGCATGCGGCAGGATGAACGACAGGATCCCTTCGGCGTAGGTCGCCCGCGACGCCCGGATCGTCGCCGTCACGCGCGGATCGAACGGCTCGAAGAGCGGCTCGGGATAGAGCAGCAGGAGGTTGTCCCAATGGTTGCCGGCCGCGGTGCCTTCCAGCGCCGGGGTAATCACGCCCCCGGTCTTGGGGAGCTGGGCGGCGAGTGCCTTCTCGAACGCATTTCGGAAGCGCTGGTACTCGGCGCGGAACGCGGCCACGTCGTCCGGCTTCTCCATCGCCTCGGCCATGCGGATCGCGTTCAACAGCCCGATCAGGATCCACATGTGCTGGCCCGTCTGGCGCACGCCGGCCAGCATCGCGTCGTCGGCCAGGGCCACCGGGGGGAGCAGGCCCATCGGGTCGTCGCCCCCTTTCGTGCCGACCCATGCCACGCAGGGGGCCACGTGCGGATACACCTGGGCGAGGAACTCCCGGTCGCGCGTCAATTGGTAGTGTCGCCCCCACGCCCAGAGCACGTAGCCGTTGACTTCCCATCGGAATGACTGCGGCGCGTGGGGGTTCTCCATGCGTCCGTCGGGCTGCTGGGCGTTCCGGGCGTAGAGCAGGCACTTTCGGGCGACGTCGGTAAGGCCCATGTAGTCGAGGGCGACGATCATGTCGGCCCCGTTGCCCGGGTAGAAGCGGTGGTACTGAAACTTGTTCACGTTGATCGCATAGTCGTCGCCGAGCTGGTCGATCGCCAACAGATCGAAGACCGTGTTGGCCAGCAGGTACTCTTGCGCCTTGGCCTCGGGGAAGTGCAGCGTGGCCGCCTTGCCGACGAGCTCCTCCCACGTGGAGACGGTCTTGCGGAAGTGCTCGTCGCAGTCGGCCGCTTCGACCAGGCGCGCCTCCTCCGAATCGGCGACCAGCGGAGCGACCGGCATCTTGAAGACGAGCTCGCGCGTCTCGCCCGGCTTGAGGGGAACGCGGTACATCACCAGCCCCATAGGCGTTTGCGGCGTGTGATGCTGGCGAGTCGATCGCTCCTGGACCTCGCCCGAAAGGTAACGCAGCGTGCGCAGCCCGTAGTCCGATTGGGAGAGCGCGGCCAGGTGCGGCCGCGGCTCGGTGGGGAAGACGTAGAGCAGGCGGCCGTCGCGCATGACGGCGCTCTTGGTGAACGAATAGACCCATGCCGGGTTGTGGCTCGTCTGGCCGGCCACGAGCTGCTTGGGGATCAGGTCCATGCGCTGGCCGAACCGGTAATCGCCCCGCGTATAGAGCGTGGTGCGGGGTGGGGCGAACCGATACGCCGAGCTGAAGAACGCCGTGCGCTGGTCGGCAGCTTCGTTGGCCAACTCGACCTTCACGAAGTTCACGGGCAGCCCGGCCAGCGGTCCGCCCAGGTCGGCCGCGAACGTGCGGAAGCGGAAGCGAACCCCGTGTCGCACGAGCTCGTACTCGACGATCGGCAAATAGCCTTGGTGGAGCGTCTTGATCCGCACGTCGACCGGCTCCGGCGGATTGCCCACGAAAAACACCAGCTCGCCGAAGCCCGTGTACACGTACCCTTCCGGCGTCACCTCGCCGGCCACGGGAGCGTAGAGCGCCCCGATCACGTCGGTGGGGTTGGCGAAGTACGAGAACGGCTCGCCGGGCACGTCGATGCGGGGATCGACCATCCCGCCGCCGAGATCCTGGGCGATGGCCGGGGCGAGGCCGCACGCGAGCAACAGGGCGGTGACCCACGCGACGGATTGCTTCGTGGTCATCGTGTTTCTCCAGTGGTATAAAAGGCAGGCGCGTGGGTCTCGTGCCTCGACCCACCCTACACGTCTCGACCCACCCTACACGCCGCGCATGAAATCATCAATCACTGTTGGCGCGAACCGACAGTTGAACCGGGCCGAACAGTCCGGCGGGGCGGCGTTTGTCGGGCACGTAGCGGTTGGCCCAGGAGTTGGTCACCTCGACGACGAGCCGGTTCCGGCCGTCGACGATCGGGCCGGTGACGTCCCAGCGGTAGGGCGCCCAGAACCGAGGGCCCAGCTCCTTGCCGTTCAGGTGGACCACGGCCCAATCGCCCACGCCGCCCAGGTCGAGCTCGTAGGCACGATCGCCGCCTTTCTGGAGGTCGAAGGTCGTCTCGTACCGCAGCGTGCCGGCGAATTTCTCCAGGCCCGGCAGCTTCTCCCAATCGACCAGTTGGTCGCCGAGCTTCCGGCCGTCGGCGTCGACGATCTTCCACGGCCCGGCGATCGGCACGACGGAAGCCGGCTTCTCTGCGGTCGCCGTGACTTGCGGCGGCCGCGGCGTCTGCGGCGTCTGGCCCGTGTCGATGCACAGCACGATCGAATCGCGTCGCCGCAAACGGAGCGGCAGCGACGTGGTCTCGCCGTGGGAAAGCACGGTGGCCGGGCGGAACGTGCCGGAGAGGGCGTCGAACCATTCCGCCTTGCCCACGCACCGGCAGGTCAACACCGTGTCGACCGCCGCTTCCCCCTCGTTGACCAGCAGATAGAAGTCGATCCCGTCCTTCGCGACGTGGGCATAGCGGACGTCCTGGGAGGGCGGATCGAGCGTCACGTCGCGTGCCAGGCCGGCCACCAATTCGGCCGAGGGCTCGGCCGGGCACCGCCGCACGAGCCCGCCCGCCGCTTCCAGCTCGGCGATCCGCCGCGCGGCCGCCTCGGGAAGCGGGCCGTCCTGGTCGACGACGAGCAGCCGGTAGCTCACGGGGCCGACGTGGACGCGTCCCCCGCGGATTTCCGCCTGCTCTTCGAGCCGCCAATCTTCGAGGTAGTTGAAATCGACCTGGTTCTGAAGGAGCCACTTGGCCGCGCGCCAGGGGAGACGGTTGTCGGTGCTGAGCACGGCCACGTCGCACACGTGGCGGCCGTCGGCCATCAGGCCCGAGAGCCGGCGCGTGTAGTCGGCGAACACGCGGTAGTGGGGCCACCAGGCGTTGTGCATCCCCAAGTCGGGCGGCCGCTCGTACGCCCGGCGCTCGCGAACCGAGTAGTAGAAGGCGTGCGGATAGAGCAGGTTCACGCCGCGGACGATCATCCAGTCGGCGAGCCACTTCATCTCGTCCATGGTCACGTCCCAGCCGTACGCCCCATAAAGCTCGTTCGAGTTGCGGCGCCGATCGTCGTGCCGGGCGACGCTCGACGAGCACTTCGCCACGGTGCTGTTCGCCCCTTCGAGCGCCGAGGGGTGATCGGGCACGACCCACCGCCACACCATGTCCTGGCCCGGGAGGCCGAACCACCGCAGGGGGCGGATTTCGTCGCTCCCCGAGGGGTGGCCGGTCAGGGCGATGCCCCGGTCGACGCACCACTCGGCGAGGGGCCGGTAGTACGTCTCTTCGAGCCGCTCGGCGAGCGTGAGCTCGAAATCGGCGCGGACCTTGCCGGTGTTTTCGCCCACGTCGTAGAACAAGGCGGGCAGCACGGGCAGGAGCGGGTAGCCGCGCCGGCTCTCGAAATACGCGTCGAGCCCCTCCGTCCAAGGCTGGAGCCCCCGCCGCGCCCCCCGGCCCAGCATGCTCGGCTCGTCGGTGAACATGGCGAACACCGTCTTGCCAAAGTGTTCCCGAAGCGTTTCGTAGTAGGGGCCGTAGGCGAAGCGGAGGAACGCCCGCATCGCCTCGAAGCTGAGCAGGTCGGCGGCGGACGGGGCGTTGGGTCGGCCGTCTTCTTCGTCCCAATGCACGCCGCGCATGTGCCCGCCCGACGGAACTCGGCAAAACGTCATCACCCGCCACGCGCCCTCGGGAACCGACGCCTTCGCGTCCGGCTCGCCCAGCAATCGGGCGCCAGCCAAATCGAGTCGCTTCTTCCCGTCCTTTCCGTCGACCGACCGCGCGACGACGGCGGCCACGTGGCTCCCTTCGCTCGGCGGGGGCGCGACGATCTCGATCGGGCCGGTCACGTCCCGAGATTCGACCACAATGCCCTGCGCCGCAAACGCCCGGTTCGAGCGGACCACCGCCCCGTGCGCTGAGCCGGAAGGGTACATCCCCTCGTCGTAGAGGCAGACGTGCATCCCCGTTCGGGCGGCTTCCTCGACGCAGGCCCTCACGTGCCCCAGCCACCGTTGGCCCATGTAGGGGATCTTCTCGCTGAGGCCCATTCGGGCGTGGATCACGAAGCCGTAGACGCCATGCTCGCGGAACTCGGCCATCTGCCGGCGGATTTCCGCGTCGTCCAGCTCGTCGTTCCAGAACCAGAACGGCATCTGGGCGAACTCGGTGCCCGGATCGACGAGCTTCGTGCGCCAATCGTGCGGAGCACTCGGCGATTCTGCCAGGGCGCCGTTGGCGAGAGCGGGCATCACGAAGAGAATGGACAAAATCGTGCCTCGGTGCGTCATCATGCGCTCGCTATGACTCAAGGTGCATTGTCGGACTGGTAGTCTCCGCCCCGATAGTGGTTCACGCCCGCCTGATCGAGCCGCTCGAGGCCGGCGGGGACGCGTTTCAGGAAGTCTTCGTCGTCGCGGCGGTCCTTCGGCGACCAGAGCACCTCGGCCATGGCAAACAGCCGGGGGAAGAGGAGGTATTCGACGTCGGTGGGCGTGGGGACGTATTCGGTCCACAGGCAGGCCTGCCCGCCGAGGACGTGCTTCGCCTCGTCGGGCGTCAGCCCCTCGGTGGGGTCGAAATGGTAGACGGTCATGAGCGTCAACAGCCCGCCCGTGTGCCCCGGCCCTTCGCGCGAGGAGTCCTGGGCGTAGTTGAAATACGTCTGGCGATTGGGGGTCATGACCACGTCGTGCCCGCTCCGGGCGGCCGCGATCCCGCCGGCCGTCCCCCGCCACGACATCACCACGGCGTTGGGGGCCAGGCCGCCCTGGAGAATCTCGTCCCAGCCGATCAACTGCCGCCCCTTCGAGTTGAGGAATCGCTCCACCCGCTTCGTGAAGTAGCTCTGTAGCTCGTCCTCGCCGGCCAGCCCTTCCCGCTTGATGCGGGCCTGGGCGTGGGGGCTTGCCTTCCATCGATCGCGAGGGACCTCGTCGCCGCCGGTATGGATGCACGGGCTGGGGAACAGCTCGATCACCTCGGTGAGCACCCCTTCCACAAAGTCGAAGGCCTCCTCCTTCCCGGGGTCCATGACCTCCTTGGTGATCCCCCACTGGGTCCATACCTGGAACGGGCCGCCCGTGCTCGATAGCTCGGGATAAGCCGCCAAGGCCGCTTGGCTGTGCCCGGGCATGCTGATCCCAGGGACCACCGTGATGAACCGCTGGCGGGCGTACTCGACGATCTCCCGGATCTCGTCCTGGGTGAAGTAGCCGCCGTATCGGCGATTGTCGGGCTGCTCGCCCCGGCGGTGCATCACGGTCCCCTCGCGCCACGCCCCGATCTCGGTCAGCTTGGGATATCGCTTGATCTCGATCCGCCAGCCCTGGTCGTCGGTCAGGTAGAGATGGAACACGTTGATCTTGTACGAGGCCAGCAAGTCGATGTATCGCTTGACGAACTCCTTGTCGAAGAAGTGCCGGGCCACGTCGAGGTGCATCCCCCGCCAGGCGAAGCGCGGCCGGTCTTCGATCTGCACGCACGGGATGGTCCATGAAACGGCAGGGGACGGCTCGCCGGCTTCGAGCTCGGGCGGAAGGAGCTGGCGGAGGGTCTGGACGCCGTAGAACACCCCGACAGGCTTCGCCGCGCGGATCACGACGGAGTCGGGTGTAACCTTCAGCTCGTAGCCCTCGGCGCCCAGGCCCTCCGTGCCTTCGGCGGTCGTGAGAAGAATCGTATTGCGGGAGGACTTCCCGGTTGGAGATTCTTCCACGGCGACCGCGCGCCCGGTCGCGCCCGAGAGCTTCTCGGCCAGTTGGCGACCGACGCTTAGGACCTCGCCGGAGCCCGGTTCGACCAGGATCGTGGTCTCGGGCGTGAGCCGAAACGTGCCCCCGCCGACCTGCATTCGGACGGGCCGGGGGATGACGGTGACGAGGCCGTCCCGGGCCAGACCGGTCGCCGCGAGGCCCGAGAGTAGACAAAGCGACAACAGTCTACGCATCGCATCTCTCCTGCCTTGCCGAGTTGTTCTGTCATCGAGGGCCGACGCCGCGGATCCGCCGAAAGACGACTTTCCGATTTCCGTAGCAGG
>DATKZH010000191.1:0-6685 GCA_035528065.1 Thermoguttaceae bacterium
CGTTTGCGAACGTCATCGTTCCCGTCCGCAAGGGCCCGGGCCAACGGGTCTACCGCCCGCCGATCGCCAAGCTGGCCCAGGGCCTCGGCGGCTCGGTCGCGAACGTCGTCGTTCCCGTCCCCAAGGGCCCGGACCAGCGCCTTGACCGCCCGCGGACCGCCCAACTGGACCAGGGCGTCGGCGGCGGCAGGCCGCGTCCAACGATCCCCTGATTGCAGTCGTTCACTGTACCACCAGATTCTCAACCACTTCAACATGGCCGGACCTCCGAAGACTCATCAATGCCAAGGGCCTGGAATGCGCGGCCCAAGAGGGCTCGAGCGCGTCGATTTAGGCCTCCGCAGTCGGGCGGGGTCGCGTCGAGATTGTGTTGCGTAGATTTTCGGCCCCAGGCGCGGCATGCGCCCCCGCAGAGGTAACGCATCTCGCACGTGCGGCACTTGAGATTCGTGTCAACATCGTGGCCGGAGAGGTCCCGGAAACCGGCCGATTCGAGGACCGAATTCAATCCAAACTGCGTCGCGTTTCCCAGATAAGAGTGTGGCTGGTGATACGCATAGCAAGGGAACGAATCGCCCGAAGGCTCCACGTACAGGTTCTGCCCCAGGCCGCAGCTCGCCACGGGCTCGAAGCCGCTTTCGATGAGTTCCATGGGATCGGCATGAGCTCCCAGGGCTTCGGAGGTCGGCGGCTCGTCCCAGTCGGCGGCGCGGCCCAGGGGCAACAGCGGCCGGAACCGCACCCGCCGGATTCCCAGGCGAGCGGCTAGCCCGCGCACCGCGTCGCCCGGCTCGCCCTGGATGTCGGCGGATCGCATCACTGTGGCGAGGGAGATCTCTCCGGCGCTCGGCATGTCGCGGGCGAGCTCCACGTATGCCTCCAAGTTCCTTACCACGGCGGCGTACGAGCCTTCGCCACGGCGGGCGTCGTGGGTCTCGGGGCTGCCGTCGATGCTGACGACCACCTGATCCACGGCCAGGGCGATGCGCCGCAGGTCTTCGCCGGAAAGCCGCATGGCGAGGTTGGTGCGAAGGACGAGATTCATCGGCGCTGCCCAGGATCGCGCCTCGTGCAGCGCAGCCAGCAGCCGATCGCGCTGACTGTGGACCAGCGGCTCGCCGCCGCTGATGACTACCTGCCGGAAGCGGGTCTCGTTGGCCTGGCCAACGAGCCGGACGACCGCCTCGATGGGCATCTCGCCCTGCTCACGGCCTTGGGCATCCGCGCGGGCGTAACAATGCGTGCAGTTCAATTGACAGCCGAACGTGACGTGCACGTAGAGATTGTTGAGCACGCCGGGCCGCGGCTCCAGCCGCCGCTTGAGCCCGGCCAGGGACACCAGCGCCGACTGCGGGCTGCGGCAGACGCCCATCTTGACCAATCGGGCAGCCACGGCGTTGACGTCCGGGCCGCGGGCCAGCTCGACGGCGGCCACGATCCGCTTCGCGGTTCGGGCGATGTGGCTCGGATGCCGCCCTTTGCGGACCAGCTCGATCAGCGGGCCCTCTCGCAGCAACGGATGTCCCCGGCCGTCGTATGGTCTCGCGGCAATTGCCTCGATGTTCCTCTCCGAGGCCATCTCTTCGAGCAGCCGGGCCTGAATGTGGTCGAAGGTCGTACGATAGGCCGGGCAATAGGGGTCCCGCACACGTGCGCCGTCGCCATTGGCCCACGCGTTGTACGGACATCCGCCGCGACAGTAGTCCAAATGCGGACACCCGTCACAGGCCTCCCGGACGCGATCTTGTCTGTCGCGCATTCGGCGGGCCACCGGGCTATCGAGCAGTTCGTCCAGGCCGGGCCGATCACCCAGATTGCCGAGGCGATGGCTTGGGAGGCCGCAGAATCGCTGGCAGGGATAGACGTCGCCGCCCGGGTCGATGGCCAAGAACATCCCCAAGCAGTCGCGGAAGGTGCAGACCTTGCCTTCGCCGCAGCCGAGACCTTGGCACATCTGGTCGAGCGACGAGACGGAGATCTCTCGCCGCTGTTCGACGTAGTACTCAAGCATCTCGCACAGAAGCTCGCCGTATCGCTCGGGTGCAATCGCATACCGGCCGTCCCGGCCGTCTGCGGGCGGAACCGCCGCGTGGATCGAGAAGCCTAGCCGCTCGGAGAGGAAGAAATCGAACACCTCGCCCCACTGCCGGGCACTGGCGGGCGTGAAGGTGGCGATGCAGCCCACGCGTATGCCATAGGCCTCGGCCTTGCGGACGCCCCGCATGGTGCGGCCGAAGTAGCCCGTGCCCCGTTGGGCATCCGTGATCGCCTCAGGTCCGTCGAGGCTGGTGCCCACGTCGACGCGGTGCTCGGAGAACAGCTCACAGAGTTCGTCGTCCAACAGCCAAAGGTTGCTCTGGAGACCGACTTCATATCCCTTTGGGCCGAATCGCTGGCGGAGTCCTTCGAGGGCTTGACGCCAGAGGGTGTGCCCAGCCACAAGCGGTTCCCCGCCGTGGAACGTGACCTTGACCTTTCCCTGCTGTGTCTGGCCAGCGATCCGGGCGATGAAGTCTAAAGCAGACTCCATCGTCTGCGGCGACATCGTGGGGCCCTCGTGCGGCCCGAAGCAGTAGGAGCACGCCGCCGGGCAGGCCAACGACGGGACGAGCATGAAATGGGGTTGCGCGCTAGGCGCGTGCGAAGTGCTTTCTGGCCCGTCGCGGCGAACGGCGGATTCTCTCGGGTCGCGTGCGAGCGCCGGCGTCGTGGCGCGCGGGTACATTGCTGCCAGCCCTCATCCGGCATTCCCGAAGCAACGATGACCGTGTTGTATCCGACTACACCAACCCCTTGCGGACCGCCCAAACCGCGGCCTGGGTGCGGTCGCTGACGGCGATCTTCCGCAAGATGTTCTGGACGTGCTCCTTGACCGTCTCCACGCTGATCTCCAGCGAGCGGCCGATCTCTTTGTTACTCAGGCCGAGCGCCACGTGCCGGAGCACCTGGGTTTCACGCTGAGTCAAGGGCACCTCGTCGTCGTCGACCGCCTGGCGCATCTTCATCGCCGTGGCCACGCGTCGGAGCTCGCCGGCTCGCGAGGGGGACTCGCCGGCAGCGGCCGCCTGGAGGGTGGTGATCAAGTCTTCGCGGCTGGAGCCTTTGAGCACGTAGTCGGCGGCGCCCAACGCGACCGATCGGGCGACGTACGTCGGGTTGTCGTAGGTAGACAACATCACCACGGCCGTCTCGGGCACCTTGCTCCGCAGCTTCTCCAGCGTCGACAACCCGTCGCCGTCGGGCATCCGGATGTCCAAGAGGACGACGTCGGGCCTGTGTTCTTCGGCCAGTGCCACGGCCTCCTTGCCGGTGGCGGCCTCGGCCACGATCTCGATGTCCGAGCCGGCCAACAGGCTGGCGAGTCCTATGCGGATCACCTCATGGTCATCCGCGATCAGAAGCGTCACGCTCATCGGCAACTCCCCAAAAAAGAGAATGCTACGCCCCAACTCCGTAGGGGCCCTCCCTCCGCTGGAATGAGCAACCCCGCCCCGGGTCCTTGGTCGGATCGCGGGAGAAGCCGCTTGGGCACGCCACGGCTCCGGTTAGCCGTGTCGCCCCCTCAAGCGGCCGGATAGGGGGTATCGAAAAAAAACCATCGTTGGCGTCATCATAGCACGCGAACGGCTAGGACGGAATCCCCCGGAAAAAGTAGACATACCCCCCGGCCTAGCGGGACAACTGCTGGAATTCGTCCCTAATCGAGGGATGACCGGGCCCGTGCCCGCCTGTTGTGGGGGAGAAGCGGCCGCCCCGCGGGGCTCGACGGGCTCAAGCGGCCGAATACGGCCGTCGGCGCGTTGACTGACCTCCACCCGTGACGTAGATATTTGGCGACGGCCCATGCTGTTTCTCCCCATCCAGCTTCCCGCTCGCGCGCGCCGTGCCCGGCCTCAGCGGCGCGGGCGCGGGCGCGCGGGTCGACGTGTCGGTCACGTCCCCCAAAAGGGCCTGACCGGCGGTAAGAACAGAAGGCTTTTTCGACGGGTGGTGAACCGGCCCCGGCCGGGTCGGGCTCCGGACCAGATGCCGCCTGTCGCCGGTTGCCGTGTCCGTCCTCCGGGGACGTGCGGAGACTCGAAGGGAAAGGCATGAACAAAGGATCGCTGCTACTGGTCGACGATGATCGGCACGTGCTGGCGTCGATGGCCGATTGGCTCCGGGGACAAGGGTACCAGGTGGACACGGCCGCCGGTTGTGCCGAGGCCATCCAGGCGGTCGGCCGCAAGAATTACGAGGTGGTCCTGGCCGACGTCCGGCTCGGCGACGGGGACGGGTTCGACGTCCTCGCCCACTGCCGACGCGACCACCCCGGCACCAGCGTGATCATGATCTCGGGCTACGGCACGGTGGAGTCGGCCATGGAGGCGATCCGTTCCGGGGCGTTCGATTTCCTCACCAAGCCGCTCATCGACCAAGAGCTGGAGATGGCCATCGAGCGGGCGCTCTCGCAGCGGAAGGTCATCGCGGAGAACGAAACCCTCAAGGCGCAGCTCGACATGCGGTTCGGTATGGAGAACATCGTCGGCCACGATCACCGCATGCTGCGGATCTACGACATGATCGACAGCGTGGCCGACACCAAGGCCACCGTGCTGATCACCGGCGAAAGCGGGACCGGCAAGTCGCTGGTGGCCCGGGCAATCCACCGCCGCAGCGGCCGCCGCGACAAGCCGTTCGTCGAGGTCGCCTGCGGAGCCCTGCCCGAGACGCTTCTGGAAAGCGAGCTGTTCGGGCACGTTGCCGGGGCATTCACCGGGGCCACCGGGGACAAGATGGGCAAGTTCATGCAGGCCGACGGCGGCACCATCTTCCTCGACGAGGTCGCTACGGCGAGTCCGGGAATGCAGGTCAAGCTGCTCCGCGTCTTGCAGGACTTCGAGTTCGAGCAGGTCGGGGGGACCAAGACGTTCCCCATCGATACCCGAGTCATCCTGGCCACGAACGAGGATCTCACCACGGCGGTCACCGAAGGACGCTTTCGCCAGGATCTGTTCTACCGGGTGAACGTGATCAACATCGAGCTACCCAGCCTGCGGGAACGGATCTCCGACATCCCGCCTCTGGCCGAGCATTTCCTCCGGCAGATGTGTGAGGAGTCGGGCAAGCGGGTCCGCGGCATCACCGACCAGGCCATGGCGGCCTTGCAGGGCTACCGTTGGCCGGGCAACGTGCGCGAGCTGGAGAACGTGATCGAGCGGGCCGTGCTGCTAGGCAAAAGCGACATGATCGGCCTGGAAGACCTCCCCCCGAGCCTGGCCGCCGCCGGTCCGGTCCCCATCGAGCCGGTCGGCACCCGAACTCTGAAGCAAGCCCTGGCAGCCCCCGAACGTCAGATCATCCTCGACGTCCTCGAATCCAACGACTGGAACCGTCAGGCAACCGCCGAAGCCCTCGACATCAACCGCACCACGCTTTACAAGAAGATGAAGCGCCTGGGTCTGGAAGAGCCGCGCCACGTGGCAGTTCACTAGGTTCGTGTTTTGCACATATGGCAGGGGTTCTCGGGTCGGTAAGAAGGCCCCGAGTTGTCTGGGTCACGCGTGGGCAGTGGCTTGAATCGCTTCGCGGATGCGATTCGCGCCCCGGTTATCCTTCCAGGCAGAGGATGTGGATGATTTGGGTAATCCTCTTTTTCAAGCGTCCGGTTTTCGGAAGATGGTCTCGCAATATTTCTTCAAGGCTTTGCCGCCGCAGCGTCGTGAGCATGTCGGCAGAGGAGGGCTCTTCTTTCTGCGGGTACCATGGCCGATCAGGGAACTTCAGATGACGATGGCCTTCCTGATGAAACCGAGCGACGATCAGGCTGTAAAGCACCAACGCCATCGGAGCCGTGCGGCGGACGGCTTTCTCCTTGCGGTTGGCCGGGTCTTCGAAGCCCCGAAGCTGCTTGCAGTTTTCAAACGTGACTTCAATTGCCCACCTCGCCGCGTAGATGCTGAGGATTTGGCGGGCGTCCCAGTCCAGGCACGTGCAGTAGAGCATCTGGTCGGGCCGCTTCCCCAGCATGTCGCGGACCAGCACGATGGTGAGCAAGCGGTCTCTGCCCGCGGTGTAGTACAACGCTTGGATCGTTTTGACTTGGACGGTGGCGTGAAAGCCGAAAATCAATTCACCAAAAATACACCCCCCGAAAGTGCAAAACTGGAACTAAGGGGCGGCCGATAAATAGCTTCCCGGTTTTCAGTAGGCGGTTGGGACGACGGTGTAGTTCCATTCGGGCAATGGATCTTCGAACTGAACGGGAAACGTTTCGAGGAAGCGGTCGCTCGCTTGGCGTTTGAGTTGGTAGACCTTGTCCAGCACGGCGTAGGTGACTTTCAGGCCGGTGCTGGTCCAGACACGGCGAAGGCACGCCGTGACGATGTCGAGCGCGCGAAACACCACGCCGCACCAGGCACGCGTAACATGGGGATACACGCGGTGCTCGATCGGGTTGTACTTCGAACAATACGGTGGGTAGTGGGCCACGCGAATCGGAATGCCCATCCGGTTGACCACTCGTTGCAGGTCTTCCTTGAAGATGTAATGCCGGCAGTTGTTGCTTCCTCCGCCGTCGCACAACAGCAGGATCGACTTGGCGTCGGGGTACGCCCGGGCGCCGTGCCGTTGCCACCACAAGCGGAAGCTGTCGCGGGCGAACTGACTAGTGTCGTGGCTCGTGCCGAGTGTGATGTGGCCCACA
>DATKZH010000192.1:0-10508 GCA_035528065.1 Thermoguttaceae bacterium
ATAGGGAAGCAGCTTTCCCTCCTTGGCAAGGGGACTGGTGCTTGAGCAACTTCCTCTTTCCCGAGGATTCTGAGGCTTTGTGGAAAAGGTTCGCACATGATCTCTTTGCACCCCAGATGTCATAACGTTCAGAAACGCAGCACCTTACGGCAAGACCGTCATCGCCACCACTCGCTCAAGCGTCTGCCGGTCTCCGCAGAAGCTGACGTGCATCCCATTCCGCGACAGGCATCCAACTGAGATTGACCTTCCCGGCATCGCTATGGTAGCCTCCCGCGATTTCGCGCAGGCGGTGGCCACCGGACCGCATCCGTCGCAGCCAAAGGAACCCACCATGAAATTCGCCTCGGTTGGGCCCATCGCCGTTCATCTACCCGAGACGATCGAAGACAACGATCGACTGGCGGCGGACTTTCCCAACTGGAACATGGACTTGATCTACGCCAAGACCGGCGTTGGCTCCCGCCACGTTGCCGCGCCGGACGAGTGCGCTTCGGACCTGGGCGTCGCCGCAGCCGAGAAGCTGTTCGAGCAGCACGACGTCGATCGTCGGACCATCGACTTCCTGCTCTTCTGCACGCAAACGCCCGACTATCCGCTGCCCACCACCGCTTGCCTGATGCAGGACCGGCTGGGACTGCCCACCTCGATCGGGGCGTTGGACTTCAACCTGGGCTGCTCGGGATTCGTCTACGGTCTTTCGCTGGCCGACGGCCTGATCCACAGCGGCGCGGCCCAACGCGTCCTGCTAATCACCGCAGAAACCTATTCCAAGTACATCGATCCAACCGACCGGTCGCTGCGAACCATCTTCGGCGACGGGGCGGCGGCCACGCTGATCGAGGCCGCCGACGAGCCCTCGCTCGGCTCGTTCGTGTTCGGCACCGACGGGCGCAGCGCCGACAGTCTGCTGGTTGCCGACGGCGGCGCCCGACCGGAAGCCGATGCCCTCAAGCCGCGCAGGCGAAAGCGGTGGCCCAGTCGTCTCTCCATGGACGGCCCGGAGCTGGTCAAGTTCACGCTCGCGGTCGTCCCCCCGACGATCGAGCGGATCCTGGACGATGCCGGGCTGAGCCGCGACGACGTCGACTTCTACCTGATGCATCAAGCGACGCTGTACATGATCGAGAATCTGCGGGCTCGGCTCCACCTGGACAAGGACGTGGTGCCCGTCGACCTCGAAACGGTGGGAAACACCGTCTCCTCGACGCTCCCCATTCTGATGCACGGTCTTCGGCACGGGCGTCAGCTCCGACCCGGCAAGCGCTCGCTGCTGGTCGGGTTTGGGGTGGGCCTTTCCTGGGCGGGCTGCGTGTGGACCGAGACTTGGGAGGCCCGGCAAGCTCAGGCCCTTGACGTTGCGCGGGCGAAGGCCGCGTAAGGCGTGAAGCGGCTTGCGTTGGGCCGAAGTGGATGTTCGCGTTCTGAAATGGCGGCGCGACGAGAACTGCCATCTCGGCGATCTCATCCCTCGATGGATCGGATTCGCTCAACCGCCGCGTCGAGCAGCCGGCGAAGCTCCGTTCGGCCGACCGCGGCTCGGGCCTCATCGGCGCGACGCCAGACGCGCTCGCGCAGCTCGGCTTCCTCCCATTCGTCCTCGACGCCGGTGACCTCCATCAGGTAGACGGTCACCAGCAGCGTCGTGCCCCATTTGTGGTACTGATACTGCCCGATCGGTTCGCCGACGATCCGGCCATGAAGTCCGGCCTCCTCCTCGGCCTCTTTGGTGGCCGTCTCTCTGGGGGTCTCGCCGGGATCGATGATGCCCTTGGGAAAGCCCCATTTGCCGCTGCTGATCGACGTAATCAGGCAGAACTCGGGCTGTCCTTCTCGCAAGCGATAGGGGACGGCCGAGGCTTGCTCGATCGGGGTGGTCTCGCTGTAATTCATGACGCCATTGTAGCGAGACCGACGCACCCGGCCAACGAGGAGCAGCACGGGGACGATCTCGCCCTGCCGGGGGAGCACGCAGTCGATTCCGCGTGAAACGACCCTGTGATAGAATGCTCCCGCACTGCCATCCTACGGAAGGAGTCTTCGCCATGTTGGAGCCCGCGTGTCAGGAAGAGATCGCTCGTCGAGTTCGCGTCCCACAGATCATCGTCGCAGCGCTGGTGGCGGGTCTTCTGGTATTCCTGGTGATCGTGCTCGTAGTTATCCAGCAAGGCTTCGCGGGTGTGCCGGAGACGGCCCCGATCCTGACGTGCGTAGCCCTCGCGTTCGCCCTCTCAGCCGTCCTGGCCAGGCTGATCGTGCCCAACCTCATTGTCGCGCAAGGGCGGCGGAATATCATCCAGGGAACCTGGCAGGTGCCGATGTCCGCTCAGTCGCAATCCGGGTATGGACAGACGATGCAGCAGGAGTGCGCCCAGTTCGTTGAACGGACCGGCGACGCGGGCAGGCTCCTCTTCGTGTTCCAGGCCAGGACGATTGTCGCCGCCGCCGTTCTCGAAGGCCCGGCGTTTTTCGTCTTGATCACCTACATGATCGGCCGTTCGCCGTTGGCCCTGATCCTGGCGGTCTTCTTGATCCTTGGTGTGGCCCTCCACTTCCCGACCCAGTCCGGCGTGATCCACTGGATCGACGACCAGTTGCGTCTGGTGGAGCAGGAGCGGCAGTTCCGCCGGTAGGCCGTCGTGCTCCCTGCACGAGCGGATATCCTCTCTACTTGGCCGACCGGCGATCGGTTTGAATGCCATTTCGGCCATCTTTGCTCAAGCCGGGCGAACCAGACGACGAAACGACATTGACGCGCGGGGCTCCTTCTGGCTATCGTCCGCGTCCCAGCTTGGGATGGTCTACCCCGGATCGGCTAAACCCCCTCGTTTTCCCGATCGCCCCGTCTTGCCGCATTCTGGTCCGCACTTGCCCTGGTGAGCATGATGTCGCCGGCTCGCAGGCCCCGATATGGGATCGCCGCACGCGTCTTGCTGTTGGCGGCCGTCTTGGCGGCCGCTGCCGGGGGGTGTGCGTCCCCCAAGTACGCCGCCTTGAGGCCCGTGCCCAGAAGCCCGCTGGTCGACCGCCTCAAGCTCACGTCCCGATCCGGCCCGAAGGCCAGCGGCCGGACGCGGCAATTCCTGCGGGTGCACGACTTGGCCGATCTCCAAAAGGAGGACCCGCGAAAGCTACTTGAGAAGGTCCAGAAGGTCATCGAGCAGGAGCCGTCGGCTGATAAGGTCTATGCCTTCGCCGAGCTCGCCTATCTGGAGGCGAAGAAGGCGGAGGACCGCGACCCGCGTCTCGCGCTGGACCTGTACGGCGCTTCGGTCCTGAACGCGTACCAGTACCTCTTCGCCGAGCGATTCCGTCAGCTTCGGAACCCGTACGACCCGCAGTTCCGGGGCGCTTGCGATCTTTACAACGGGGCTTTGGAGGCGGGTTTGCGGATCGCGTGCCAGGACGGTGGGCTGGTTCCCGGTCAGACTTACACAATCAGCACGGCGGCCGGAGACTGGGACATCACCTGCGAGATCCGAGGCGGACCCTGGCGGAACGACGACTTCGACCATTTCGAGTTCGCCTCCGACTACGAGATCAAGGGCCTGAACAACCACTACCTCACGTACGGGTTGGGCGTTCCCCTGATTGCGGTCCGCCGCAGTCACGAAGGCGAGCCGCCGGCCGCCAAGTACTATCCGCCCGAATTGAGCTTCCCGGTAACCGCGTTTCTTCGACCGGTCGGGGGCGAGAATTCCCACGGTGCCGACGAGCAATCGCGGCAACGAGGCGTGCTGGAGATCTACGACCCGGCCACCACGACCGACATCGTCGTCGGCGCGGTGCGGGTGCCCCTGGAAAGCGACCTGTCCACGCCGTTGGCGTACTTCCTTTCCGGCTCGAAGTTGGACAGCGTGGCCACCCTGGGCTTGCTCCGCCCGGAAACCCTCCTCCAAGGGACGGGCGCCGACCGCTCCGATCGGATCACCGGGCTCTACATGGTCCAGCCCTACGAACCGGGAAAGATCCCGGTGTTGATGGTCCATGGGCTGTGGTCCAGCCCGATGACCTGGATGCAGATGTTCAACGACCTGCGCGCTTCGCCGGAGATCCGCGATCACTACCAGTTCTGGTTCTACCTGTACCCGACCGGCCAGCCATTCTGGCTCAGCGCGGCGCAACTGCGTCGCGACCTGGCCGAAGCCCGAGCCGTGCTCGATCCCTACCGTCGGGAGCCTGCGCTGGACCAGATGGTTCTCGTGGGCCACAGCATGGGCGGACTGGTCGCCCGGCTGCAAACGATCGACAGTGGGGACGACTACTGGAGACTCGTCAGCGATCAGCCGTTCGACCTGATCAAGGCGAAGCCGAAGGTTCGACGAGAACTGGCGTCGACCTACTTCTTTCAGCCCAACCCGTCGGTGCGTCGGGTGGTTACCATCGGCACGCCGCACCGAGGCAGCCGGTTCTCGAATCTCACGACTCAATGGATCGCCAGCAAGCTGATTCGCCTGCCGCGAGCGCTCGTGGTTTCGCAACAGGCCCTGTTCCGGGACAACAAGGAGCTGATCCGCGACGACGAGCTTCTGAAGATTGAGACGAGCATCGATTCTCTGGCCCCCGACTCGCCGTTCTTCCCCGTGATGCTGGCCAGTCATCGGGCGCCTTGGGTGCAGTACCATAACATCGTCGGGCTGGTTCCGGAGCACGGATTGCTGGGCAAGCTGGCCGCCGGCAGTGATGGGGTGGTCGCGTACGAAAGCGCGGCCGTGGACGACGCGGAAAGCGAGCTGACCGTTCCTTCGGACCACATGGTGATCCACGCCCATCCCCGTGCCGTGCTCGAGGTCAAGCGGATTCTGCTGGAACACCTCGCCGAACTGCGGGGAATGCCCGGCCCTCGCCCGTCCCAAATCCGTACGGCCGCGGTGCCGGTGACGCCGCGGTGAGCCGGAGAAACGGCGCAACAGCCCCAGGACTTTCGCGGATTCCGGGACTGGCTGATCCTGGACGTTGCAGGGAATCGGCTCGGCCACCCTCTCGGGGCAGACCGTCGGCCCCCTTCGGAATTGCCCTTGACTCACGTACCCCGGGCAGCTAAAGTTCGCCTCCCGATTTTCCGCAGGATTGCAGGGAGCACGCTCGTGACCCATACTCTCGACGACTTCCAATCCGTCTTCAAGCGTGAGGGGTTTGTCCAGTGCATTTACCCCTGGGTGTCGCTGGACGAACGATCCCTTCACGGAGAGTTTAAAGTCTGTTGCTGGATCAATCAGGCGCTGGGAACGCACGCCAAAACGGATTCCTGTGACCTGATGGAACTCTGGAGAAACGGCCCGATCACGCGAATCCGGCAAAGGATGGTCGACGGGTCTCTCAAGGGAATGTGCCCGTCGAACTGCCCCATTCTGTGTCATGAGCACGACCCCTGCCATCACGGGTTCTATGAATACGATCCGTCGGAGTATGATTCGTTCAGCCGGGAATTCCGAGAGAATCGAGAGGCGGTACTCTCCGCGATTCTCAACAAGGAAGTATCGCCGAACACCCTTCCGTTGCGGCTGAAGCTGTTGCCCAGCAACACGTGCAATTTGCGGTGTCGGATGTGCAACGTCGACAAGACGCTGAAGGTCCCCGTCGGCAGGGACTACTTCGAGAAGGTGTACCGGTTGATGCCTTATCTCGAGGAGCTGAAGATTTTCGGCGGCGAGCCCTTTGCGTGCAAGGTCACCAAAGAGATCGTGTTCGGCGAGGAAATACGCAGATATCCTCAACTGCATTTCTCAACGGTAACCAACGGAACCCTTCTCGACGAGGCAATGGTGCAGAAACTCGATCCCCTGCGACTGGGATGGTTCGAGTTCTCCCTGGATGCTTGTACGGAAGACACGTATCATCAGATCCGACTGAATGCGAGCTACTCCACGACCTTAAGGAACGTGGAACGATTCGTCCGAAAACGGGACCGCGGGGAAATCCGCATCGACCGGGTGTTTGTGGGCTTCGTCATTCAGGACAGGAATCGGCATGAGATCAGGAAGTTCGTCGACTTCGCCAACGATCTCGGCGTAGCGCCGGCTTTCAGTCTGGTGGCCGGCAGTTGCGAACTGCTCGACAAGCTTGATGAAGTCAGAGGAGCCGTGCAGGAGGGCCTTGCTCGCGCAAGGGATCGTGGCGATTCGTACGGCGTCAATTCGCTGTTGAGGGTCCTGAACGATCTACCGGGATACGAGGCGACGCTCAAACGGCAGAGAACCTGGTTCCAGTTGGTGAACCTGCTCGGCCGCGGCAGGGTGGTCAGCTTCCTTCAGAGGCACACCCGGTTGAAGAGAAGGCTCAGGGGAATCCTTCGCATATGAGCGTGCTTCAGGCGCGTTTGGGACGGCGGCGCGCGATCTGGTCGCGGAGCTTGGCGGCCAGTTCGTAGTGTTCGGCGGCCACCGCGTCGGCCAGTTGCTCCGACAGGGTCCGCCCAACCTCATAGCGATCGCGGATCTCTTCCTGAAGCTCGCGAAGTTGACCGACCATTTCCTGCTCCTCGAAGTGGTCGTCGGCCTCGGCTCCCACAAACACCTCACGGATCCGCGCCAACCCGCGGTTGATCTCCTCGACGGCCCCTTCGGGCCCATCTTTGTCGAGTTGTGCGAGCGCCGCGGCCTGTGTGCGATGGAAGAGGACGAATGGGCGGTATTGCTCGTGCGAGAGGATCCACTCTTCGTCGGAGGAGTGGTCGCGGACAAAGTCCATCAGGTCCAACGTGTGATCCGCATCGCGAACCGCCCGCTCAAACTCGCGGAGGGCCAGCCAACAGATCCGTCGGTGATAGAACTGGAGGAACTCGCGATCCACGTCGAAGCACTGCTCCTCCGTCAACTGGAAATGCCCCCCCCAATGGACGGATTCCTGGATCACGTGGTCGAGGAACGTATCGGCGTCGCCGGGCCTCTCGCCATCCGGGCGATGGGTAACCTCCATCTGCAACACGCCCATTTCGATCCGCATTTGGAGCACGTCGCGGCCGTCTTCCGCGCGGACCACGCGCGCGCTGATCACCCCCGCCTGGAAGGGCCAATCGTGAAGCACATGATCGATGTCTTTGCGGTCGGGCATGGAATCCATCAACTCGTCGGCAGGATCACCCACTCCCCATTATATCTCGTATGTCTCGCGGATCTCCGTTCCGGACACGGCGGCCACCGGCCCGGATTATGCGTAACCCGTTTGTCGTGACCGCATTCATGCGGTCTGAAGCCGCTCTTTCACGACTCGGACCCGATGAGTCGGGTCACCACGAGCCTTCATGAATCATCCGGGCCAGTGGAGGGGGTCAGTCGTCGCAGGGCTTCCGCCGAAGCTGCTTTTTGCGAGATTGGCTCTGTTTTGTCTGAAGGCGGCGCCGCACCGAAGCCCGCGTCGGCTTGGTGGGTCTGCGCGTCTTCGGCGTCACCGCCGACTCGGCGAGCATCTTGCGGAGCTTCTCCAGGCAGTCGGCCACGTTGCGCCCCGCGTCTCGAAACCGCTGGCTCGTGATCACCAACTCGCCCTCGGCCGTCACTCGGCGCCGATATTTCGCCAGAAACCGCTGGCGCACCGAGTCGGGAAGAGTGCCGCTGGTGAGCACCGGCCACCGCAACGTCGCCTTGGTGCTCACTTTGTTGACGTTCTGTCCTCCCGGTCCGGAACTGCGGGCGAAGGAGAACCGGAACTCCCGAAGCGGGATCTTCAGACGTGGGTTGATGACCAACATCTACTGCCCAGCGCCCACCAGCTCGTCGTACGCTTGCTTGGCGTGTTCCAGCAGCGTCTTGTAGTCGATGGTCTCGATCTCTTCGCCCAGAAGCTCCACGTCGTAGAAGCCGTCGTACCCGGCGGCGGCCAGGGCGTCGACGATCTCTCGCAGAGGGATCGTGCCCTCCCCCAGCCGGCAGCGATTCTGTTCGCCGGTCGGTGGCTCGCGGGCATCGCCCAACTGCACGATGGCAACGTGACGGGCGATCTCCGCGATGCGGTCGATCATCTGGCGGTCTTGGCCGAGGTGGTAGGTATCGAAGACGATCTTGACCTGCTCACTGCCGACCGCCGCCAGCAGGTCGAGAACCTCGTCGATGTCCGTCAGGAACGTGAACTCCGTGGCACAACCGGGATGCATCGGCTCCACGGCCAGCACCACCCCCAGTTCGCCGGCCAGCGGGGCCAGCTCCTTCAGGGCGTCTTTGATCAGGCGGCGAGCATGATTGAACGTATGCCCGGCTCGGGCCCCGCTGTAGACCACCAGGGCACGCGTACCGAGGGCGTGGGCCGTTCGCAGGGCCTCGGCGGCGTCGTCGACGCTGGCGCGAAACGACCTTCCGTCACTCCCGGTAAAGCCGCCGGCCCAGAAAAGATGGGAGACTTGGAGACCCTTCTCGGCCAGAAGCTCGATCCCTTTGGCTTCGCCGCAGTCGGACAGTTTCCGCCGCCAGACCCCGATTGCCCCGATCCTGGCGGAAGCGTAGTTCAGCACGTCCTCCTCGAACGACCATCGAAAAGTCGTCGTCTCGTTTACCGACAATTGGGCCATCCGTGCTTGCTCCTTGGCAGTGCAGTCGCCATAAGCATTCATCGGACCCGTCCCGCGGGCCCTCATTCCCATGGTTCGCGTGGGAACGCACTGGTCGGACGCTTCGCGTGCTGCGGACGCAACGGTCTTTGGGTCAACCGCTTCCGGCGACGTCCGGACGCAAAGCGTCGCAACGAGGTGCCGGGGCGGGTTGGACCAATGCCTACCAGTCGCCAGCCTGACCCACCTTTTGGGGCAGTCCGTTTTCCGGGTCTTGTCGGTAGTATGGGAAATTCCCGCCACGATGTAAAGCGGAACACGCTGCCAACCGCCTCGAACTCGGCGGAAACTGGCCTTGACCGGCTTGGCAGGCGTCGCGAGACTGGCCACCCGCCCCCCACCGCGAGACGAGCGAGCGATGCGCATCCTCACGCGATACATCCTGGCCGAGCTGGGCAAGTGGTTCCTGCTCTCGCTAACCGCTGTGACCGGGATGTTCTCGATCATCCTGGTGGTGGACAAAGCGCTGGACAAAGGTCTTCCGCCCGGCCAACTCCTTCGGCTCACTCCTTACATCCTGCCGGAAGCCCTGGTGTTCGCCGTGCCCGTCACCCTGCTGCTGGCGACCACCACGGTCTATTCGCGGATTGCCGGCTCGAACGAGGTGGTGGCGATCAAGTCGCTGGGACTGTCTCCGATGGTCATCTTGTGGCCGACGCTTGCCCTGTCGTTTCTGCTCAGCCTGGGAACGGTCGTTCTGTACGACGTGGCGGTCTCCTGGGGCCGCGACGGAGTGCGGCGCGTGATCGTCGATTCGGTCGAGGAGATCGCGTACGGAATGCTGAGGACCCAACGCCAGTTCAGCGGGCCGACCTTCGACATCAACGTGAGAGAGGTGCAGGACGACAGGCTGATCGGCCCCACGCTGACACTGAAGCCGCGCGGCAACACACCCCCCAGCACGATCACCGCCGAAGAGGCGATCTTGCGCACCGACCGCGAGAACAACGTGCTGAAAATCATCCTCTACGATGGGACGGTCATGGTCGAAGGGGGCGTGACCGGACGTTTCCACGGTCGAGAAGTCTATGAAATCCCTTTGGGCGACCCGAGCGAAGCCGACGTTGCCTCCAAATCGCCCTCCTCGCTCCCAATGCGCGTTATCCCGGAAGAGATCCTCCGTCAGAGAACGGAGATCGACCGGTACCACGAGGAGCTCGCCGGCCAGGCGGCCTATCAGATGCTTTGCGGCGATTTCGAGGGGCTGCTCAGCACGGAATGGCGGACGCGAGAGGAACAGTCAGACAACAAACGGTCCAGGCTCTACCGCTTGCAGACCGAGCCGTTCCGCCGCTGGTCTGCCGGCTTCAGTTGCTTGTGCTTCGTACTGGTCGGGGCCCCCATGGCCATGCGGCTGCGCAACGCGCAACCCCTAACCAGCTTCTTCTTGTGCTTTGTCCCCATCCTGTTCGTCTACTACCCGGCCCTGGTCTACACGGTCGATGCGGCCAAGGGCGGCAGGTTTCCCCCATTTACGGTGTGGGCCGGCAACGCCATCCTGCTAATCTGGGGGGCATACTTGCTCCGCAAGGTCCGACGCTATTGAGTCGCGGAGGGTGTTGCCGGCCTGCGGCAGTTGTCAAGGCGCAACGTTCGCTGGAGATTCGGGGGTGGACGTGCTGCGAGGTGCCTTGCCGGACGGTTTGGGCCGCTCGGACGTCGGTTCCGCCTTCAGATCCCAGGCGATCAACCACCGGGTGCTGACGGGCGCGAGGCCAAAATCGTCCCCGAGTCGCTGTTCGAAGTCGGACATGTGCCCGGCCCCGTAGAAGATGGCAAGCTTCTGCTTGCCCGCCGCGATCTGTTCACGGAGCACCCCCAACGCGACCTTGTTTCGCTCCGAGATCAAGGTCGAGCCCTCCGGCCCTTCGATCGCATTGAGCGAGCCCTCGAGGTCCTCGAACTGTTCGGCCAGCACCCGTTTGATCGCCAGGGACCGGTTCTTGTCGAACAGCGCCAGAAGCAA
>DATKZH010000193.1:0-27575 GCA_035528065.1 Thermoguttaceae bacterium
AGACTCGCTTCCGGCTGCTGGCCAAGCTCTTCCGGACGGGATTGACTACCCGCAGGGTTCCATCGAAAGGTTTCAAGCTGTATCCTACATCCATCCTCCTTTCCCAAGTTCATCGTAGCGCAAGGACATTCTACTTTTCGCGCTACCCCCGGTCAGGAAAAGCAGAATGTCCCCTTTTTTTCGACCTACGCCGTCGCCTGCTCGATCAGGTCGAGGGTCTCGTCGATCTGCTCCGGGCTGACGAAGCCGATGGTGAAGGCGTGGACGCTGCCCAGGCCGAGGACGTACTTGAGCGATTGGAGGCGCTGCTGGTCGTTCTCGAAATCGCCCTCGCCGTAGACCTTCATCCCGATGATGCCGCGGCCCTCTTGGTGCATTTTCTTTATCTGGGCGGCGACCTCGTCGTGGGGGCCGTCCATGTGCGAGTCGAAGGGGTTGATCCGCACCAGGTTGACGTCGAGCCAGTCGGGCTCGACCGAGGCGGCCAGCGGCTCGAAGCCGTGGCAGGAGATGCCCACCGCGCGGACGATCCCCTTCTGCTTCGCCTCGTACAGCACGTCCATCACCGGGCGCATGTCGGTCGGCCAAGTCCTTTTGCCCATGGCGTGCATCAGGAGCGAGTCGAGATACTCGGTGTCCAGCTCGCGGCGGAGGCGCTCGAGGTCGTCCTTGGCCGTCTGGGCGTCCTTCGCCCGGGTCTTCGTCTGGACGAAGATCTCCTCGCGCGGAAGCTCTTTGAGGGCGGCGCGGACGAAGGGATGCATCTTGTACGCGTCGGCCGTGTCGATGTAGCGGATGCCGCGGTCGTAGGCGTGCCGGGCGAGCTTGACGAACCCCTCCTCGCCCAGATCGCGCTGCTCGCGCCCGCCGTGCGTGCCGGTGCCGATGCCCAGGACCGTCGTCTTGATCTTGCTCTTGCCGAGCGTGACCAGGTCGGTGCCCTTGACGACCTTCGGGGCGATGGGGGCGGCGAAGGTGCGAAGTCCGGCCAACGCCGTGGCGCCCGCAGCGGCCGCCCCGGCCAGGAATTCACGACGCGAGAGTGTCGACATGGCGGAATCCTCGTGTTTCAGGTTGCTGTTTCGATGCCCTTCAGGTCACTCAAGGGGCCAGACTCCAATTATCCTGGTCCCGGCAGGGTTTGCAAGCTGCTGGCGACGCAGCCGGAGGCTTGGTCTCGGCAAGCGCAGCATGGTAAACTGGGGCCTTGCCGTGAGCGCGTATTAGGGAGATCAGGAAGCGATGAACCGTCGAGACATGCTCCGTTTCGCAGCGGGCGGCTTCTCGGCCGCGACGCTGGCGTCGGCCGGGCGGCTCTTGGGCTCGACGTCGGCCGAGAGGACGCCGTTGGGCGTCTGCGTCTACTGCCTCGGCATTCGCAGTCGGGCGGAGCGGGCGCGGGGGACGCCGGCCGATTTCACCGACCCCTTGAGCTTCCTCGAGTACTGTCGCCAGCTCGGGGCCGGCGGGATCCAACTCCCGCTTGGGACGAAGGACGAGGCCTACACCGTGAAGCTCCGCCGGCGGGCGGAGGATCTCGGGATGTTCATCGAGGGGATCGCGGGCCTGCCCCGCGACCGGGCCGACGTGGAGCGATTCGAGGCCGAGGTCCGCACGGCGAAAGGGGCCGGGGCCAACGTGATTCGCGTGGTGATCATCCCGGGCCGACGCTACGAACGGTTCGACTCGGCCGACGAGTTCCGCAAGCTGGCCGAGCGGGGCCTGCGGTCGCTCGAGCTGGCCGAGCCGGTCGCCGCCCGGCATGGGGTCCGCCTGGCGGTCGAAAACCACAAGGACGAGCGCGTCCCGGAGCGGCTCGCGCTGTTCGAGCGGATCAGCAGCGAGCACGTGGGGGCGTGCGTCGACGTGGGCAACAGCTTCACGCTGCTGGAGGACCCCATGGAGGTCGTCGAGGCATACGCGCCCTGGGCCTTCTCCGTGCACCTCAAGGATCAGGCCGTCGGGGAATACGACGACGGGTTCCTGTTTGCCGACGTTCCGTTGGGCGAGGGCTTTCTCGACCTTGCGAAGATGGTCGAGACGCTGCGGGCGGCGAGCCCGCAGGTCCGGTTCAGCCTGGAGATGATCACCCGGGACCCGCTCGAGGTGCCCTGCTTGACGGAGAAGTACTGGGCCACGCTTGCCGACGTGCGCGGCCGCGACCTGGCGCGAACGCTGCGCGTCGTCCGCGCGCATGCATGCGAGCGGTTGCCCCAAATAAGTGGTCTTCCCCTTGACGAGCAGGCCCGGCGCGAAGAGGAGAACGTCAAGAAGTGTCTCGCGTACGCGGGGCATAGTCTGGGGCTTTGACTTGTACGTTGAAATCATCGGCGTGGGTCTCACTGCGTTCGACCCACCCTACGGTTTGAGAAGGAGGAGGTTTTCATGTCACGCGAAATTACTCGACGCGAGGCGATGGCCCGCGGCTTGGGGACGGCCGGGATTGTGGCGGGCGGGCTTTCCACGGTCCTTTGCTCGAACCGCTCGCAGGCGGCCCCCAAGGCGCCCGATCGGTCGGCCGACGCTCCCAGCTCGCCGGTGGCCATCGCGCGGTGCGAGTCGTTCGAGCCGCAGCTTCTGCGCCGGAAGTTCGACGCGGTTCTCGATCGCGTCGGCGGCGTCGAGAAGATGGTCCGAGGCAAGACGGTCACGATCAAGATCAACCTGACGGGGATGTCGTGGAAGCCGTTCGGCGGACTGCCGGCGTACGAGAGCTACCAGACGCACCCCAACACGGTCGCCGCCCTGAGCGCAATCTTCAGCGACGCCGGGGCGAAGCGGATCGTCGTCGTCGAAAACCTCTATTGGGACCGGCCGATGGAAGCGTCGCTCGTCGAGTCGGGCTGGGACGTGGCGGCGATCGAGTCGGCCGGCGCCCACAAGGTCGCCTTCGAGGACACCCGGCATCGCGGCGCCTGGCCCGCCTACAGCCGGTTCAAGGTCCCCTGGGGTGGTTTTATCTATCCGGCGTTCGATCTCAACCAGCGGTTCGAGAAGACCGACGTGCTGGTGTCGCTTTCGAAGCTGAAGCAACACGCCTGTGCGGGCGTGACGATGACGGCCAAGAACTTCTTCGGGATCACGCCCTGCTCGCTCTACGGAAACGACGCCCCCTCGGAGAACCCGCTCTCGCACCGCACCCGGATGTTCCACTCCGGGCTCAAGGAGGTGCCGGACGGCGTGCCCAAGGAGCTGGACCACGACTGCCCGGACGACGCCCGATACCGCGTGCCCCGGATCGTCGCCGACGTCTACGGCGCCCGGCCCGCCGACCTGTGCCTGGTCGACGGCATCCGCACGCTCCGCGGCGGCGAAGGGTACTGGAACCGGGGCGTCTCGATCGTCGAGCCGAAGCTGATCCTGGCCGGGCTCAACGGCGTGTGCACCGACGCGATCTCGACCGCCGTGATGGGCTTCGACCCGCAGGCCCCGTCCGACCAGTTCCCCTTCCAAGGCGACAACCACCTGGAGCTTCTGGCCGCCAACGGGATGGGCACGAACGACCCGAGCCGGATCGAAGTCGTGGGGCTGAGCCTGAAGGAGGCCACCCATCCGTTTTGGCCGGACCGGACCGGCGCAGGATAGCCCGGATGATTCATACGGTGGCCTCGTAGCACAGGCTTCTAGCCTGTGGAATTGGCAACACAGGCAAGATGCCTGTGCTACAGCGTTGGTGAATAATCCGGGATAGCGGCCGATGCAAGCGAAGGGCCGCCCGATCGGCGGATCGGACGACCCGTTGTGTACCTTGCCGGTGTTGCGGCGCCGTCGGTCGCTGCCCCAAGGAATATCGCGCCCGGCTATCGCTCGATGGCCAGGGAGAACGTCGGGCCGACGAAGCCGAGATTGGTGTCGAACAGCCCCAAGGGGCCCGGGGCGAGCTCCCAGACTTGCCCTTCGAGCATCAGGCGTCCGGTGAGCTGCCAGCCGGCGCACGTCATTCTCGACCACTCCGCACCCACCCGGATCTCGTAGATTTCGATGACCTGGTCGTCGATCGTCGCCTGCATGTCCTCCACGATCTCGAGCACGTCGTCGGCCAGCGCGAAGTTGGCGTCGCCGTAGATGAACGACGCGCGGAAATCGGCCACCAGCCCCAGGCCGCCGATACAGAGGGGGCGTCGGGCGGCCACGCCGAACGTGGGGCCTCCCCCTTCGAACGACCGCGTCCAGTCGGCCAGGTCGCCGTCCCAGTTGATGAAGACGTCGTCGGAGACCTTGGCCCAGCGGGCGCCTCCGGCGACCTCGAACTCCCAGTTGCCGAGCTGGGCGCTTTGGGCGAGCTCGAAGTCGAGGTCTTCGGCCGCCACCCCCACTTCCACGTAGTAGGAGGCCCGGGCGTCGACGGCCGACGCCGTGTGATCGAACTGCCAGTAGCGGACCCGGAACGCCAGCCCGTCACACGTCTCGTACCCCAGCCAGAACCGCGGTGTTGCCTCGTGGCCGAAATCGGGCATGTACTCGGACAAGCTCACCTGCTCGCCGGGAATCGTGACGCCGCCTGCACCGTAGTGAGCCTTCAGGAGCGGGAGCTCCATGCCGGCGATGAGGCCGGGCCGGCGGCAAGCCAAGGGGTCGCCGCAGACGATCGCGCCCTCGCACCCCGTCGCTCCGTCGCGACCCGTCGCGTCGTCGTACCCCGCGTCATAGCCCGACCAGGGATCGCCTTTCGCCTGCCACGAGACGAGCTCCTCGCCGACGACGGCCGACTCGTTCTCCTCCGCCGGAGCGGGCATCGCCGCGAGAAGCGCCGCGATGACGGCCAGCGGGGCCAACTGTCCAAAAGACCTCATCATGTCTCCTCCATACGCAAGTGGGTTGACAACGTCCGCGCCCGCCCCGGTCGACGTGCCGTCAGTCCACGGGTCATGCAGACACACCCGAGCGAGGGGATCTGGATTTGCCCGGGTCAATCTGTACGCTACTAGCAGCCCGCTGAAAGAGGCGACTGTGACCGATACGTGTGCCACTGCTTGCTCGCAAGCAGTGTTTTTCGTCGGGTTCTCAGCGGCACTGCTTGCAAGCAAGCAGTGGCACACGACTTTCTCAACGGGCTCCCAAGCGGGGCTCCCTTGCCTAACTAGATCGGCCCGCAAAGTGGCGACATTGAGTATGACACGCACAACCCAAATTTCTTCGTCATGCCTCCCGTATTGCGCAAATCACCCATCTTCTTGGCCGCGATCGGCGGGCATATGGGGGCCCAGGCGAGGCCTCCTGGTGACGAGCATCTTCTCCCTATGCATCGCGGTCTTACTGCCGGCGCCCGCGTTGGCCGGCTTCGAGCTGGTGGGCGAGAAGGGGACCGCGACCGTGCTGGTGCCGGAAGGCGAGCCGGGCTGCGTTCGTTTGGCCGCAGAAGACCTGGCCGGCGACGTGGAGAAGATCACCGGGCGGAGCCTGCCCATCGTGAGCCGGCCGGCGGAGTGCACCGGGGCCTGTGTCCTCCTCGGCACGGTGGGCAATCCGAAGTCGGCCGAGCTGTTGGAGCGGCTCCTGCCCGGGGTCGTCGCGGAGCTGTCGGGCAAGTGGGAGGCGTATCGCGCGAGGAGCGTGGCCGCCGAGGGAGCGGCGACCTCGCAGACGCTGGTGATCGCCGGGAGCGACGAGCGGGGGACGATGTTCGGGCTGTACGCCTTCATCGAGCAATACCTGAAGGTCGACCCGCTTTACTTCTGGGCCGCCCGGCCGCCCGAGAATCGCGACCGCCTGGCATGGGACGCAGTACGCCTCGCCGCCGACGAGCCGACGTTCAAGTATCGCGGCTGGTTCATCAACGACGAGGACCTCTTGAGCGAGTGGCACCTGGACGGCGGGCGTCGCCGGATCGACTATCCTTACTACGAGCACGTGGTCTCGCCCAGGGTCTCGCGACGGGTGTTCGAGGCGATGGTCCGCTTGGGCTACAACCTGGTGATCCCCGCGTCGTTCGTCGACCTGCGCAACGCCGACGAAGCCCGGCTGGTTGACGAAGCGGCCCGTCGCGGGCTGTTCGTGAGCATGCACCACGTGGAGCCGCTGGGCGTGAGCGGGTTCGGGTTTGCCACGTATTGGCGCGAGCGCGGCGAGGAGGTGCCCTTCTCGTACACCCGCTATCCCGAGAAGTTCGAGATCATCTGGCGGGACTACGCCCGGCGCTGGGCGCGGTATCCGAACGTCGTCTGGCAGTTGGGGCTCCGCGGGATCGCCGACCGGCCGGTTTGGGTTTCGGACCCCGAGGCGCCCCAGAGCGACGAAGCCCGCGGCCGGCTGATCTCCGAGGCGATGGCCAAGCAGTGGGAGATCGTGCGGAGCGTCGACCCGCGGCCGGACCCGCCCGCCACCACGACCCTCTGGATGGAAGGCTCCGACCTGCACCGCCGGGGACACCTGCGCTTCCCGCCGGGCGTGGCCGTGATCTTCGCCGATAACAGCCCGGGGTGGGAGCTTCAATCCGACTTCTACGAGGTGACGCGCGAGCCGGGCCGCCCGTACGGCGTCTACTACCACCAGGCGCTCTGGGGAACGGGGCCACACCTGGTGCAGGGCGTCTCGCCGAAGCGGGCCCACGGGATCTTCGCCGAGGCGGTCGGGCGCGGCTCGACCCACTACGCGATCATGAACGTGTCGAACGTGCGGGAGCTCGTGTTGGGGATCGACGCGGCCGCCCGGTTCCTCCGCGATTTCGACGGCTTCGATCCCGATCGGTACCTGGACGCCTGGTGCGCGGAACGGTTCGGCCCGGCCGCGGAGGCCGCCCGAGGTTGCTATGAGCGGCTGTTCGCCAGCTACGTGGCCGGTTGCGAGGAAGGAAGTCGCAACAAGCTGGACGGCGAGATCCTTCACAACGGTCGGCGGTTCTACGAAGTGTTGCTCGAGCGACTGCGCGTGGAAACACAACCGTCGTTTCAGGACTCCCCGCGGATCGAGCGGACGCTCGTCCAAGTCCAGCGCCAGCGGGCCGCCGTGGAAGCGGCGGGCGAGGAGATCGACGTGGTCAGCAGCCGGCTCGACGGAGCCGACCGAGCCTTCTTCGAGAGCAACTTCGTCGCCCAGCACGCCATCCTGCTCGGGCTGCTTCGCTGGTGGGAGCACGGGCTGGAGGCCGGGCTTTCGCTCCGGCAAGGCGACCGCACGAAGATGCTCGCCCACCTTCGCTCCGCCCAGGGGGCAATCCGCCAGATCCGAGCCGGCCAAGCCCTGGCCTCCCGCGGCCAATGGAAACACTGGTACCGGGGCGACCGCAAGATGAACCTCGCGAGGGTGGAGGGCCTGACCGATGAGGTGATCGCCGCCGGGACCAGACCGTAGGAGGGGGCGGGCAAAGTGAGACTGACGCGAATTCGCGAGAAAGGATGACAAACGATGGACACCACCCGGCTTGATCGTCGCGTTTTCCTGGGGTTGGCCGCGTGTGCCGCGGGGGAGATTTCCGCCGGGACCGCCCCGGCGGCTGCCCAAACAGGCCAGCCGAGACAGCAGGCTCTCTGCCGGGAGCTGCCGGTGGGGAAGCCCTACGACGTGGTCGTCTGCGGCGGGGGGCCCTCGGGGGTCGCCGCGGCCTTGGCGGCGCGGCGGGCGGGGCTCGATGTGCTCGTGGTCGAAGGGCAAGGGCAGCTCGGCGGAAACGGCACGTCGGGCCTGGTGTCGCACTGGCTGGGCGGACGCACCAGCGACTGCCAACGCTGGGTCGTCGGCGGGGTCTTCCGATCCATGTGCGAAGAGACGGCCGAACGGGGCATCGCCCTGGTGCCCGTGCCCGATCCCGCGAAGAAGTATCAGCCCCACGGCTGGTTCAAGGGGCAGTTGGCGGCCGGCATCCCCTTCGACCCCTACGGGATGGCCACGTATCTCGACGAGAAGATGGCCGCGGCCGAGGTCGACGTACTGCTATTGACCCAGGCGGTCGACTCGGTGATGGAGCAAGGGCGGATCACCCACGTGGTCCTCTTCAACAAGAGCGGGCTGGCGGCCGTGCCGGCCGGGGCGGTGATCGACGCCACCGGCGATGCCGACCTCGCCGCCCGCACCGGCTGCGAGCTGGTCAAGGGGCGCGATTCGGACAGCCTGATGACGCCCGCCTCGCTCACCTTCCACGTCACCGGCGTGGACCAGGAAGCGCTGGACGCCTACATCCACGAGCACGACTGCCCGCGGTTCCGCAAGAAGATCCTCGAGCTTCGCGAGTCGGGCGAGTGGACGTTCCCCTACGAGATTTTCATCAGCGTGCAGCTCGAGGAGAAGGGCACGATGATGATCAACACCACCCGGCTGGTCGGAATCGACGGGACCGACGGGGCTTCGATCACCGAGGGCATGATCCGCGGGCGCAGGGAAGTCGAGAAGCTGATGACGCTGATGCGTGAGCACTTTCCCGGGTTTGCCCAGGCGCGGCTGAAGTGTGTGGCGCCGCTTCTGGGCGTGCGGGAGACGCGGCGGATCCGCGGCCGGTACGTGCTCTCGGTCGAGGATCTCGCCGCCGGGCGGGCGTTCGACGACACGATCGGCTTCTCGGCCTATGGTTGGGACCTGGCCGATCCCAAGCGACCCAGCGAGAACCCCAGCCACGGCCGGAAGCTCGCCGTCACGCCCATCCCGTATCGCATCCTGGTGCCGGCGCCGGTGGAGAACCTGATCTGTCCGGGCCGGGCGGTGAGCGTCGAGCGTCCGGTGCTCGGGCCGTTGCGGGTGATGGCCCCCTCGATGGCCATGGGCGAAGCGGCCGGCGAGGCGGCCGCGGCCGTCGTCCGAAACCGGGTCGCGTTCCGGGACGTCGATCCGAAGGCGCTCCGCGAGGCGCTACGGGCACAAGGGGCGATCGTCGACTGGCCGCGGATTTCGTGATTCCGGGAAGGCGTGTAGGATACGCCGGCGTACGAGATTCGCGCGCGAACATCGCAGTTTCCGGCTTCTCTCGACGCCGCGAGCACGTGCGTGCGACTGCCCCCGGGAATGCCCGCGAACCGGGGCTTGGCTCCCTCGACCCCAGCCGCGCATCGCACCACGAGACGTCCAACAGCCGGACGGCGTCATTCTGCGAGTGTTGCCCGCAATAGCGCAACAGCCGGCGCCGTCGCCTCGGGCGCCTGCTGCAGCTTCTGGAGCAACTGCAAATCCAGCAGAGCCTCACTCACCACGCCCTCGGCGGAGCACATCGCCAGCGCGTGGCGATAAGCCTGTAGAGCATCCTCTGCTTGCCCGGCGCAAAGCAAAGCGATCGCCAGGAAATACCCGGCATCCCGATGGCGCTTGATGTGCGCAAACAGCGACTGGACCGATCGGACGGCCTGGCGGGCGTTTTCCCGCGCTGCCTCCGCTTGGCCGAGGAACAGGTTGGCGATCGCCATATACAGCGAGGCCCGATGTCGAAGGGACGGTTCATTCAGATCGATCGCCGCTTGGCAGTCCTCGATCGCGGCACGGTACTCGCTGAGCGTCAATCGCACGCGAGCACTCGTGACGAGATGGTAGCACGCATTGAGACTGCCGACCTTCTCGATCGGCATGGCAAGGGCCCTGGCAATGTAGTGTTTGGCATTTTCATACTCCCCTTTTCGCAGGCTACCTTGGGCGAGGTTGTCAAGGTTACAGGCCCTGACCCGATCTGCCCCCGCCTCGGCAGCGAGCCTTTCGGCGTGGTGAAACAATTGTATGGCTTCGGTGAGATTGCCCAAGTATAGGTGGACAATGCCTGTATCGCCGAGGTAGCCTGCTAGGCTTTCCTTGCCCCAGAACCTCTCGACGATGGGGCGTATTTCGGAGAGCAATTCGAGAGCTCGCTCCAAGTCGCCAAGATCCCAGTACACCAACGCCAAGTTCTCCTGATACACCGCTGCCAGGAGAAACTCACTATGCGCTCTTGCCTTGCTGATAGCCGCATCATACTGCACAAGTGCCTCGTCGAAGCGCCCCACGTTCCAGTACGCCCCAGCCAACGCCCCGGCGTTTCTCGTCACCAATGCCGGCGACTGGAGTTGCCCTGCCAGCCTTTCGCGCATCCGGATGACCAATTGAGCGTGTCCCCACCTCCGGAGGTATTCGTGGTCAATGGCGCCGAGGAGTTCGGCGGCCGTGTCGTAATCGTCGCCCGCGCAGCGCAATTCAAACTCCGCCAACTGCGGCACCAGATCCTCGACAGTCTTCCAATCAGAGCGTGGTTTGCGGATTCGCTGAAAGAAGTTGGCCGCGCGGTGCCGGAGTGCATATTGGGTGAAAGGAGATGCATCCGGGACTCCACGGTCGCTCTTCCCCCCTGCCCGTACCCGACCCAGGGCGTAGGCGCGATCGACAGGATGAAGATAGTATTGGCTGGCTTCCTTGCGGACGAACTGCATGTTCACCAAGCGGTTTAGCACGGGAGCACTATTGACTCCCGGCAGGTGGGGCTGCAGCAGGTAGTCCACGGCAACGGACGGCACCGGACGACCGTAGACGGCCAGAGCCTCGAGAACGGTCTGGGCGGACTCATCGAGGCGGCTGAAGGCTTCGCCGACCAACACCTCGACCACGTTGTCCGGCAATAGCTTCTCGGCGTCCTTGAGCAACTCGTCCAGGGTCGTATGGCGGTCTGCAGCGAGGATGGCAAAAAGGGCTTCCAGCGCCCGAGGATACCCGAGCGTGCGTTCGCGCCCTCTGGCCAGCAGCTCATCCGGTGCGTCTTTCAGTCCGAACGTTCCATCCGCGTCCATCTCGCGCAGGATATTCTCGGCGTAGGGTGATTTGAGGCCCTCATCCAAGAGAAGCGGCATCTGCCGCTCCGGGTGCACTAGCGCGAGGTTTCGCGGAGCGACACGGGTGGTCAGGATAATCTTCACTGCGTGCTGCGGAACGTCGAGAAACGCATGGAGAGCCTCCGACAGCTCCGTGCTCTTCACCTCGCGCGTTTCCAGATCGACGAGGTCCTCGAAGTTGTCCAACAGCACCACCGTGCAACCGTCCGCAAAGGCCGCCAACACACTATTCACTTTCTCCCGCGCGCTGATCTTAGGGTCGTTACACAGCGTATTCAACTCTTCCGCGTTTTGTTCAGGCAGCAGCCTGCACAAGTCGGCCAGCAGGTTGGGCGCCGAGATCTCGCGAGAGCCCCTCGCGCTCAAGTAGACGATCCCATCCACCAGCAGTTCTCCGAGGTCGTCGGGCAACTGCCCACCCTCGAGGCCCTTGAGCAAACGACAGGCCAAGGCGGTCTTGCCCACTCCCGCGCGCCCGACAATCGTAAGTAAACGTCGGGCATCATCCCGGAGGAAGTCCCGAATGAGTTTCGTTTCGACGTGGCGGTCCTGGAAATAGTTCGGGGCAACGCCCGGGGGGCGGTTGATGAACCTCGCGCGAGTCGCCGCCGTGACCGGTTTCCGGGGCTGGCGCCGTCTTTCGATCCCACGGTCAATAGTCTCTTGCGTCCGTTTCGCAGCGCTCTCCAGGTCCTCGACGATTTGTTGTTGTGCGGCGATCGCTTTTTCCAGGTCTGCGATGTCCGCATGGATACGCGATTCCTCCTTTTCGTCCCGAGCACGTCGCATATCGCGCTGCGCGTCCACCAAACGGCATTGCAGTTGATACAACTTCCCCTCGGGTGAGTCCAACCACGCGAGATGTCCGCGGAGTCTCTCCACCGCAGGTTCAAACTCGTCGCTGAAATCGAGGTATTGTCGATTGCCCAGACGGAACGGCACTTCAATGCTCGGATCGAGAAGGAGCGGAATGATCGGCTTCTTGTACTGGAGGGCTATTGTCCATTCGTCTTTCGTCACCGAGCCTCGCGCTACGCTGTCCCCAGACATCACGAACAACAGGCTCCTGCAAGTCCGGATTGCATCCACGATCTGATCATCCCAATCGACACCGGGGTGAAGATTCCTATTGTCCAGCCACGCGCCGAAGGGAGGATCTCCAGATCGCAGTGCCTCGTAGAGCTCGAAGGCGAAGTCCCGCGCGTCGGCCGTGGAATAGCTGATGAAGTGATGGCCACGCATCGCTGCCTCCCTTGACAAGCGTTGTATCCTGCCGTCGGCTTTTCGGCTTGGGGTGTGCGGTCGCCCCGCTCTCTCAACCGATGATCTAGCGGGGCGAGCCGTGTCCCGTCCCGGAAACGTTCTTCCATATCGACGCCGCGATCTGCCCCCGCTTGCCGCTCGCCGGTTACCGCTTCTTCTTCGAAGCGGTCATGCCCCAAACCGGCTTCGTCCTGCGACCGTGATCGGGCATCAGCGGTCATTATCGCTCGACTGAGGGGCCTCGACAATCCCCGGCCCCCCCCACTCCCGCGTCTCTGGAGCTCCAGGACGAGCGCAAACGAGGGTCTCGCGCCGTTCCGTCGAGTACTGATGACGGCGCGACGCAGACTCCCGCTGACCCCGTCGTGGCGCACGGGCGAGGGCAAGCGGTTTCGCGATTCCTGCTTCGATGGGACCCGACTCATGCTCGCCTTTGCTTTTCATTATGCTTCCAGGCGATCGGGGAACCTTGTTGTCGATCCCGGCGAAGCGGTATCATGCCGTGCATGCTGCACTCCGCCACTTTCACCGGAACGTGACCATGAACCACGTCGAAAGATTTCGCGCGGTGATGAGCTTCCAGCCGGTCGACCGGCTGCCGCGCTGGGAATGGGCCATGTGGTGGGACGAAACGATCGCCCATTGGAAGCAGCAGGGGTTGCCCGGCGAGTTGGAGAGTGTGTTTGACATCGCCGCGTACTTCGGCCTGGACCCCTACCGGCAGTTCTGGTTCTCGACCACCGATCCGACGATCGAGGCCGTGCAGCATCACGTCGAGGGAATCGTCTCGAACATGGACGATTACCTCCGGGTGCGTCCCCGGCTGTTTCCCGACCATCGCCAGGCGATCGACGCAATGCGCCCCTGGAAGCAGCGCCAGAAGCGGGGTGAGGCCGTCGTCTGGATCACGCTGGAAGGCTACTTCTGGTTTCCGCGCACGCTGATGGGCTTCACGAAAATCAGCTACGCCTTCTACGACCAGCCCGAGCTGCTCCACCGGATCAACCAGGACCTGACCGATTTCAACCTGCGGATCCTGGACCAGGTCGACGAGGCGTGCGTGCCCACGTTCGCGACCATCGCCGAAGACATGTCGTACAATCACGGGCCGATGATCTCCGAAGCCCACTTCGACGCGTTCATCGCCCCGTACTACCGACGGATCATCCCGCGGCTTTTGGAGCGGGACGTGATCCCGATCGTCGACACCGACGGGGACGTAACGCAACTCGTGCCGTGGCTCCAACGGGAGGGCGTCCGGGGCGTGCTGCCGCTGGAGCGACAGGCGGGCGTCGACGGCATGGCGGTCCGAAGGCAATACCCGGACGTCCGGCTCGTCGGCCACTACGACAAGATGGTCATGGACCGCGGCGAGGAGGCGATGCGCGGGGAGTTCGAGCGGCTCGTGCCGCTGATGCGCTCCGGGGGCTTCATCCCCAGCGTCGATCACCAGACGCCGCCGCACGTCACGCTCGATCAGTACCGCCTCTACCGCCGCCTGCTGGACGAGTATACACTTGCCGTAGGGTCGTAGCGTCGTAGCGTCGCACCGCGGGTCGAGACACGAGAACGACGCGACCCGGGGACCTGCACCTTTGCTTCACACACGGGAGGTCGGAAATGAGCCCGAACACACAAGTCCGCCGCAGGAGCGGACGATGAAAGAAGCCCGCAACCCGTAGCCCTCACCCATCGCGGTGCAGCGGACGACCGCCAAAGGGGCGCACGGCGACCGCAAGCGCCGGGAGCACCAGCGGGATCATCCCGACGGCCAATGGCATGGTCTGGGATAGCATCGTTTCGGCCCTCTCGATTCTCGCTGTTTCACGCGCGCCGTCCGGAAATGGGGACAGGCACCGTCGGCAACGTGAAAGACCGCCGCAGAATCCTCTCTCGACGGAGCCAGTCCCCATTTCCGTCCCAGCGGCACTCAGAACGGATGGGTCCGGCGGACGGGCCGGATGAAATCGAGCGTGATCACGACGGAGATCACGGTCCCGACGAACATCAGCAGAGTGGTGGGGAACATCGGCTTGCCCTCCCTGGGATCAAGGTCCTTTTTGCTTCCGTTGGCCGATAGAGGGCAAGCGGTGTGCCAACGGCGGCGTGCGGAGGGCGTTGTGAGGGAGTAAGCTCTTTGCTTGGAACGAGTTAGCGAATCTCCGGGGCGAGTGATTTCTGGTGTGGCGCCGTGGTCCGTGCGCCATCGATATGACAACTCAACGAGGATCACTTTCGCGACACACGGACAACGGTCTGTATCATGCTGATCTCGGTCGTGGGCGAAGCGGGCCCTTGACCGGGGGGACCGAGTGGAGGCCGGCGGTCTGTCGAGGAGCCCCAGCCCGGGCAAAAACGAACAGGGCAGCCCGACGCCCTATGCGTCAGGCTGCCCTGGTTGGCAAGATTGCTCGATGTGTGTGGAGTGAATCCGGGCGAAGGTCGTCCGGATTGGCGGCGCCGTGCAGCTTACCAGGGCCCGCGAACGTAGTAGACGCCGAATTGATTGGTGTCACTCGGCCAGGGAGGAGTGGGCTGGAGCATTTGGGCGTCGTAGTTGCCGGGGCCGGGATAGTTGCGTCGGAACTGTTGCCAAATGCGCGTGACTCGCGTGTTGCCGACTCCCCACCCCCAATTGGTCTGCAACTCGGCCTTTGGCGACACGACCAAGGCGACCGGCGCGCCGTAGCAGGTGTGGTAGTAGCCGCCATGCCACGGCGTCGAGGGGGCATACTGGGCCTGAGCCGACAGGCGGCCACCGGCTGCATCAGCGCTGTGGGCCGCAAGCGTCACCGCAAGGGCGACGATCAGCAAGGGCAGAAAGCGTCTCATCTTGGCCTATTCCTTTCCGCGTGGAGAGTTGTCCATTTTTGATGCGGTCTACGCGGTCGCCACCGCGCGGCCCGAAAGAGCCGGACCGGTCGCTACCGCCACGAGACGAGGGTCCTCGTCACCTTGCCGTCCGAATGGAAGCGCCAGTAGGTCCGGGAGTGAGGGTACAGGAACTCGTGCGGCATCAGCGGTTGATACGTGTAGTAGGTGTGGCCCACCAGCGGCGGCGTGGGCACGGGACACACGTACAACTGGGCTCCGGCGCCCCCACACGGTCCGGGCGGGACGTAGTAGTTGTAGAACAGGTCCGGCGCCGTCCGCTGCCGTCCCACGGCGTAGGCCTGGGGCGAATCGTCTGCCACAAAGTGCAGCGCCACCAGGAAGGCCGCCAACACCATCGTCACACGCAGGATTCTCAGAACCATGAGGTGGCTCCTCCACAATTCGGCAAAGCCGCAAACGGTTTGGGTTCGTTCCGGCGAGTTTCGACCGCACGGAAAGTGTGGGCCGTTCTTAAGGAATCCTCGGCTTGTGACGGTGCTACGGGTGAATTTTTATGTGCCGGATGTGGCAAAGAGCCCCGACGTGCCGGAGAGCCGGACAAAGCCGGCTGGGAGCGTGCCGGAAAAGCCGTTATAATCCGTGCAATCCGAACTCGCCGGCCCACGCCATGGATCTTCCCGCCTCGGGCCGGAGCGACCCATCCCACAAAGCGGGTGCCTTCAAGGAGCGTCAACATTGCCGATTAGGAAGGTTCGCAAAGTCAAGTCCGGCACCTCCCCGAGAGGGGGCTCCCCCACGAACGGCCGGGCGGCCGCCGCAGGGCCGACGGGCCGCCGTCGACGCCGGGCAACCGCCCAATCGATGGCCGCCAGCCAGCGAGACATCTCCGTCAGCGAGTTCTTCGCCAAGAACCGGCATCTGCTCGGTTTCGACAACCCCCGCAAAGCCCTTCTGACCACCGTCAAAGAAGCCGTCGACAACGCCCTGGACGCCTGTGAAGAGGCGGGCATCCTGCCCGAAATCTGGGTCCATATCGAGTCGACCGGCGAGAACCGGTTCAAGGTCGGCGTCCAGGACAACGGCCCCGGAATCCTCCGCAAGCAGATCCCGCTGATCTTCGGCAAGCTGCTCTACGGCTCGAAGTTCCACCGGCTCCGGATGAGCCGCGGCCAGCAAGGGATCGGGATCAGTGCGGCGGGGATGTACGGGCTGTTGACCACGGGCAAGCCGGTGAAGATCATCTCCAAGGTCTCCAAGCGCAAGCCCGCCCACTACTACGAGATCCAGATCGACACCAAGCGGAACCGGCCCGAGATCCTCAACGGCCGCGGCGAGGGGGCCGACGTGCCGCCGGGCGATCGAGGTCGCCAGGCGATCGAGAAGTACGGGATCGAGTGGATCGAGTCCAACCACGGCACCCGGGTCACGATCGAGTTGGAAGCCAAATTCCAGCGCGGTCGCGGCAGCGTGGACGAGTACCTGGAGCAGACGGCCATCGCCAACCCGCACGTCACCTTCCACTACACCGACCCCGACGGCAACGAGAAGACGTACGCCCGCGTCGCCGCGTCGCTCCCCCCCGAGCCAAGGGAGATCAAGCCGCACCCGTATGGCGTCGAGCTGGGAATGCTCGTCAGCATGCTCAAGGAGACGAAAGCGCCCACCATAAGCCAATTCCTCACCAAGTCCTTCTCCCGCGTCAGCCTCGCCGTGGCGCGGCGGATCTGCGAGGGGGCGAACCTGAGCACCCGGGCGAGGACCCCGAAGATCGGGCGCCACGAGGTCGACGCGCTCTACAAGGCGATTCAGCAGACCAGGATCAAGGCCCCGGCGACCGATTGCATCTCCCCGATCGGCGAGGAGCTGATACTCAAGGGTTTGCACCAAGTGGTGCCGGGCGAGTTCTATGCCGCGGCCACCCGGCCCCCGGCCGTCTACCGCGGAAACCCGTTCCAGATCGAGGTCGGCCTGGCCTATGGCGGGGGAACCACGACCCACCGCGTGTCGCGCGAGGCGCTCGTCGAGCTCATCGGCCAGAGCGACGCGAGGACCTTGCGCCAGTTCCTGGCCACCACCTTCGACGGCCTGGGACCCGTCGCCGCCGACAAGATCATCCAGGAGGCCGGACTGCGCAGAAGAATCTCCCCGGCGCGGCTGAAAAACGCAGAGCTCGACCGCCTGCACGACGCCATGCAGAGCGTCAACCTCCACGACGGCCAGACGATGACCGTCCTCCGCTACGCCAACCGCGTCCCCCTCCAGTTCCAGGCCGGCGGCTGCATCATCACGCAGACGGTCACCTCGACCAACTGGCGGGCGTACGGTCTGAGCCAGTCCCGAGGCGGGCTGCCCAGCGGTCCGGTGACCGTGATGGTCCACATGGCCAGCGTTTGGGTCCCCTTCACCAGCGAATCGAAAGAGGCGATCGCCGGCTATCCCGAGATCCAGCGGGAGCTGCGATTGGCCCTCCAGTCGGTGGGCCGCAAGCTGAAGATGTACCTCAGCCGTCGCAAGCGCGTCAAACACGAAGGGGAGCGGCGGAACATCTTCCTCCGCTACCTGGGCGAGGTGGCCCAGGCCGTCAGCCAGATCAACCAGACCGACTCCGAAGAGCTCTACCAGCAGCTCCTCACGCTCGCCCAGAGGAAGACCGCGGAGGCCGACGTCCGGCTCGACGACCGCGGCCGTCCCATCGAAGAAGATCTCGAAGAGTACGGCGAAAACGTGCTCATTGTCGACCCGACCCGGCCGCCCCCGTCAACACCGGCCGAGGACGAGCTGGCCGAGGACGAGCTGGCCGAGGATGAGCCGGACGAGGACGAGCCGGACGAGGACGAGCCGGCGGTAGAGTCGCCGGAACAGAAATCGAGCCGATTGGCACGGCAGCACAAGTGAAGTTGGGGTCGGCCCCACGCGTTTGAGTTCCAACGACGTTCGACAAGCCCCGGCGCCCGTGCCGGGGCGTAACCCTCCCACGGAGATTTGCATCCTCCCACGCATTGTTCCTTGCACCGAGGATCCTCACCGGCCATGGCAAAAAAAGTCGTAAAAGGAAGAGTCGTCCGTGTCGACGGCGCGGCGAAGAATCGCAAGATGACCAAGCAGGATCACAAGACGCTCTCGCAGTTGGCCGGGCTGGCCGACGGCGTGGTCCGCGCCGCCCACGCCCGGCGGGAGCCCTATCTCGACGTCCCCTCCCGCACCCTCTCCAACGTCCACTACAGCCCGCGCAAGCGGATCATCGAGATGGGCACGAACAAGAACCGCCGCCAGCTTTTCAACCTCCACCAGGCCAAGAGCTACATGCAGACGATGCTCGTGGCCAGCGGCTGCAAGGCGCTGGTGGACGAAGGCAAGACGACCAGCATCCGTGGCCTGTTCTACATGCTCAAGCACACGATCGAAGGCACGCGGGAGGAGACGTTCGACGATCAGTCGGAATGCGACCCGGTGATCGAGGACGTCGAGGTCAGCTTGAACGCGCTGCGCGAAGAGCTGCACCTGTACGCGCAGAAGCGGGGCGACATGGTCGGCGAGATCACGCTGGTCGATAGCGGCGACGAGATCGACTGCGCGCGCCTGGGGTCCGGGGGATACGGGATTCCGTCGATCGTCGAGCCGCACGTCATCCAGTTCAAGGAGTGCAAGGCGAAGTACGTCCTGCACGTCGAAAAGGACACGGTCTGGCAGCGGTTCAACGAGGACAAGTTCTGGCGCACCCACCGCTGCATCCTCACCCACGGTGCGGGCCAGCCCCCCCGGGGCGTGCGGCGGATGTTGTACCGCCTGCACCACGAGCTGAAGCTGCCCGTCTACTGCCTCCTGGATAACGACCCGTGGGGGTATTATATTTATAGCGTGATCAAGCAGGGCTCGATCAACCTGGCCTACGAGTCGGGTCGGATGGCCATCCCCGAGGCCCGCTTCCTCGGCTTGCGATCGTTGGACTTCCAGCGCTGCGGCCTCTCCGACAGCGTCAAGATCGCCCTGAACGACACCGACCGCAAGCGGGCCCGGCAGATCGCCGGCTACCCCTGGTTTGCGAAGAAGAAGGCCTGGCAGAGCGAGATCAAGCGCCTGCTGGACAACGGCTTCAAGCTCGAGGTGGAAGCCCTCGTCTCCAAGGACATCAGCTACGTCACCGAGGAATACACCCCGGCGCGGCTGAGGGATGAGGATTGGCTGGATTGAGGCCGCTCGGCGTGGGTCTTGCTTCGCTCGACGCGCCCTACATCCTTCATCGTTCCCATGCTTCGCGTGGGAACGGATCACGGTGACGCTTCGCGCCGCAGATGAAGACGCAAAGCGTCTCGGAAGTACGTTCCGACGCAAAGCGTCGGAACGATGCGAGCCGGCTGCGACGCAGCTATCGTGCGTGCAAGCACGCACCCTACGATTCGCCGCCGACCTCGTCGTCGACGAGCGTCTTGAACAGCGGCAGGTAGCGGTAGTAGACTTCGAGCATCAGCAGGTTGAGCGTGGTGACGTAGAGCTGGCCGCCTGACGAAGACCATTGGTCGGGGACCGGGCGCTCCGGGTTCCAGCTCCCGGCCAGGGGGCCTTCGGCGATCTGGCTTTGTACGAGCATGGGGCGGAGCCGGTCGTTCCAGGTGGTCCAGTGGTCGCCCTGCATCTGGAACATCACCTGGGTGGCGTAGTACCAGTAGTAGGCGTCGCGGAGGGACTGGTCGCGGGCGCCGATTTGGGGGAGGTTCTGCTTGAGGTAGTCGGCGCCCCGGATCATGGCGATGTGGTTGCGATCCCAGCCCAGGTAGAGCCGCATCAGGAGGCCCTCGGCGGTCATGGCCAGGTTGGGCATCCGGCCCTTGCGTTGCTCGGGGCTGCTGCCCGCATAGGGGTTATACATGTAGCGGGCGCCGCGGTCGGCCTGGGCCATGTTGAGCCAGTATTCGACCTTCTGCATGGCCTGGGCGGGGACGTCCAGGCCGGCCATGCGGGCGCTTTTCATGGCCATGAGCATCCAGCCGGAGACCGACGTGTCGGACTCCTTGTTCCAGACGGGCGAGTCGTCCGCCTGGGTATAGCGCCAGCCGCCCCGTTCCGGATGCTGCGCGTCGAGGATCCATGCGATGGCCATCGCCGCCGGCGCGCGGAGCTTGCGATCGCCCGTCATGCCGTACGCCTCGCAGAGGGCGATCGCCCCAATGGCGTGTCCGTAGCTTCGGGCCGGGCGATCGGCGTCGGTGGCCAGCGCGAAGAGCTGTCCGTTCGGCTGCTGCTTGGCGACGAGCCAGTCGATCCCTTTGCGGACCACCTCGCGGTGCTGGTTGTCCATGTGGGTGTAGCCGGCGCCGAGGAAGGCCAGCAGGGAAAGGCCGGTGGCGGCCGTGTCGGCCTGCATCTGCCCGGGCACCGCATCGGCGTACCCCGGCCCGCCGCCCGCGGGAAAGGCGTGCAGGCTCCAGTGCCCGTCGGCGAACTGGTGCCGGGCGAGGAAGTCGAGCCCCCTCTCGACGGCCTGCTCGCTCCCCTCGGTGGCCCCGTGCTGTTGGGCGATTTCGGGGCGGCGCTCGGGAAGCCGTTGCTGGAAGGCCTCGGCGGGCAGCTCGGGGACGCGGGCGTCGAGTGCCGGGGGGCGTCCGTTCCGCCTGCTCACCGCGGGCCGGATCGCAGAAAGGGCAAGCTCGCTCTCCGGTCGCGCCCGGCGACCGGCGGCGCCCATCACCGGCGAAAGCTCGAGGCTCACGTTCCCCGGCTGGAGGGCTTGGGCCGCGGAGGCCGGCGACGTGCCCGGCCGGCGCGGTGCGACGGGGTCTCGCGGGGCGGTCGGGCGCCCGACGCCGGCAACTTCCGTGGGCCCGGGCGCAAGTGGCGAGAGCGGGACGTTCGGGTCACTCGAGAGCGAGCTCGGCTCGGCGCCCTGAGGCACTTCGACGCCGCCTGCGCCCGTGAGGGGGACGTTCTCAAGCGGCACGGCGGCGGCGGGCAACCTGGGGCCGGCGCCGGCCTTGACCAGGGTGGCGGCGTTGGCGGGGCTGGTGCCCACGCGGCCCGGGGCCTCTTGGCCGGCGATCGCGCGGCGTGCCGCGGAGTCGGGCAGCCGGGGACCCGTGGCGGCGAGCGACTCGATCGCTCCCGCGCGGGGGCGCCCCTCCAAGCTGCCGGGCAGCCCGGCGATGGGCTGCTGGTGTCCGCTCGGCTGGGCTTCCAGGGGTGGTCCCGTGGCGACTCCGCCGCGGGGAGGACCCGAGGCGAGCGGCGGCACGTCGACCGTGGCCCCCGACGCGAAGGCACGGCCGGATTTTCGGGCAGGCATGGGAACTCCGCCCCCGGCCTGGGCCGCGGGCATGCTCGGTCGGCCGGCCACGCGGGCAAGCCGGGCCGCCTCGATGGGACCGAACGCCCCGGGTGCATTCGACGGTCCCGAGCCGGCAACCGAGGCGCGCGCCCGGCGCGGGATTCCCACGCCGCCGGCTTGCCCGACCGGGGCCGCCCGGGCGTCGGGCGATACGGTCGGCGGTCCGCCACCCCCTCGTGCTTCCGCGATCGCCGGCACCTCGGCGACTTCCGGCGACGCAGTGGTCGGCGCGGAGGGCCCGATGGGGGCCCGGGCGATGCGGCGTGCCGGGTCACTCGGGGCGACCGAAGGGGTGCTCGTGCCGGTCGCGCGAGGCTCGCCGACCTGGGCCACGATCTGCGCTGAGCTCAAGGCAAACTCGGCAGCACCTGCCGCCGCCGTGCTGGAACGTCTGAGGGTCCGGTCGTCGGACCTCTCGACGGCGGCATCCGCGGACACCAGATCGATGCTGCTGGGCGGAGTCGCCCCGACGGCAGCGGGAACCGTGACGTCCTCCACGGTCATCGTGGTCGAGGGCAAGTCAATCCCGCTGTCGGCACGGGCGAGGGTGACCGGTTCCGAGGCGGGCAGGTCGAGCTCCGGCAATGGGCCCTGCAAGGCATCCGCACGTCGAGTCAGGTCCGGCGGCGCGGGCTGCGGCTGGAGGGGCATAGACTCCACCTCTTGCCGAACCGCCTCGGGGAGGTCCTGCTGCCGCTCGGCAAGCACCCGCGCGGGCTGGAGCTCGACCGGCTGAGGCGGCTCGACTTCGGGGGCCGGCGGGATCTCGGGCAGGTCGACCGGTTCGTCGGACTCGGGCCGGTGATCCGGCTGCCGGCGGCTCATGGGCTCGGGCTCGTCGGGACGCTCCGGGGGCGCCGGTTCGGCCCGCTGAAGCTCCGTCGGGTCGGGCTCGTCCGGTTCCGGTTTCTCAGGCTCGATTGTGCTGGGCCGCTCGAGGACCGCTTCCCCCTCGGTCGATTGCCTCTCGAGGGGCTCCACCTGGGCCGGCTCGGGCGCCTCGGTCTCGACGGGTCGCTCGAAGCTTTCGACGTCCTGAGGCTGGTCGGGATAGTGCCACAGGTAGTCGGGTACGGTGATCCGCTCGTCGGGCACGGCGTTTTCCAATTCGTTCGCCGAGTCCTCGATCACCACGAGCTGCAAGTACTGGCCGTGCAGGTAGATCGCCAGCCCGAGGTGGACCAGCACGCTGAACAGGACGCAAAACTGGACCCGACGGACCATCTGGCCCCGGAGCCAGGTGACGGCCCAGATGAGCGTGCCGATCAACAGGGCGACGATGCCCAGGTGGACGTAGGCGTTTTCGAAAAAGGCGGTCTCGCCCGAATCGAAGCTGCCCTGCGAGCAGACGATCCCCACGAGGAACCCGGCCAGGATGATGATCGCGGCATTGACGGGCCAGAGCTGCTCGTCGAAGTCGGCGGCTCGGTCGGTCGGGACCTTGCGGATCTTGTCGGCGGGGCGCGTAGCCATGCTGAGGGGGATCCCGTTTGGTTACTCGTCGGGCTCCAGGGCGGTTACCCGGTAGTGCCGGATGTTGGCCTTCAGACACGCGTTGACGGCGGCCACGACGAACTGCCAGGGACAGCGCTTGTCGGCGCGGATGATAACCGACGCCCGATCGGGGTTGTTGACCCAGGTCAGCTTCAGGGCCGAGTCCAGCTCGTCGAGCGGGAGGATCTTGCCGCCCACGAAGTAGCGGCCCTCGGCGTCGATGTTGACGAACGTCTCGCGGGGCTTCGTGGTCAGGGGTTGGGCTTCGGATGCCTCGGGCAGAAGGAGGTCCATTTGCCGCTCCTCCTCCTGGGCGAACTCGGTGGCGACGAGGAAGAAGATCAAGAGGAGGAACACGACGTCGACCAGCGGCGTGAGGCTGAGCGAGAAGAGCGAGGTTCCTCGGTCGAGTTGGACGGCCATGATTGACCTCGCGAGCTATTTGGGGGAGGCGGTCGGCTTTCGTGGCTTCCTGGCCTGCGCGGCGGTGGTCGATGGTCGCGCGTCGGGACGCTCGAGCTGGTCCTTGGTGAGGCGCAGTCGGCCCTCGAATCGCTCCAAATGGGGCAAAAGGCCGAACAGCATCTCGTCCAGCTCCCGGAACAGCTTCTGGATCCGGCCCTCGAAATAGTGGGCGAGGATCGCGGCGGGGATGGCCACGGTCAGGCCGGCAAACGTGGTCACCAGGGCCATCCAAATCCCGTCGGCCAAATCCTGCGCACGGTTGAACTGCTCCACGGGGAGTCTGGCGGTCCGAAAGAAGGCTTCGATCATTCCCCAGACGGTCCCCAAAAGCCCCAACAGCGGAGTGACGGCGGCCGCCAGGTTGAGCCAGCGGACGTTGGAGTGCAGCCGCTCGGCTTCGCGCTGGCTGGCTTGATGGATGGCGTGCTCCAGCTCGCTGTGGGGCCGGCCCACCTTGAGCAGCATCGTCTGAACCACCTTCGAGGCGGCGGACCGGTACTGGCCGCAAAGCCGGTAAGCCTTGCGGGGATCGAAGCCCTCGGGCTCGTTGGCCAGCTCTCCCAGACCGGCGACGAGCCTGGTGGGCAGGACTCTGCCCCGCCGCAAGCCCAGAAAACGCTCCGCCCCGACCGCCACGACCAGAAGGGACATCAGGCCGATGGGGAGCATCAGCCAGCGGCCCTTCAGCAGAAGCTGTAGGAGGTTGATCTTCTCCGGTTCCGTGGGGGCGCCCCAGGCGGCTTCGTCCTGCTCGCTCGGCGCTTCCGCGGCCAGGGCCATCTCGGCCATGTTCTCCGCCTCTTGGAGCTTCGCGTCTGCGCCGCTTGGCGTCCGGCCGGCCGCGTCGGGTTGGCCCGCCGCCGCGTCGCCGGCTCGGCGGTCCGCGGCGTCGTTCGCTGCGGCTGCCGCGGCCTGATTGGGGGCCGGTCCGGCGTCTTGGGCAAACGCTTCTGCGGAGACGGGCCACGGACACGCAACCCATGGTGCGGGCACCAGTAGGATCGCCAGCGCGCCGAGCGTGGTCAGCAGGAGGCGGGTGTCGGTACCGCTCATAGAACGCCCTCTGTTCTGCGGGGTCATTCGGCCTTGGCGCCGGCCGTAAGCTGTTGAATCCTCTGCTTGGCGGCGGGCACTCGGGCACTGTCAGGGAACTTTTCCAACAGTTCTTGGTAGAGCTTGACCGCCTGATCCGTCTTCTCGAGGACCTCGAAGCAGCGGGCGGCCTCGAAAGTGGCTTGGCCCTGCCAGGTCTCGAAGCTGTAGCCGTACATCACCTTGAAGTAGCTCGTGATCGCCTCCTTGTAGTCCTTCCGGGCGAACTGGACTTCCCCGATCATGAACTGCGCCCTGGCCGCCACCTCGCTGTCGGTGAGGCTGATCGCCTTCTCGTACCGCTTGACCGCCTGCTCATGGTTGCCGAGCTTCTGCTGGGCCCAGCCCTGCTCGTAGAACGCCTGAGGGGCATGGGGCGAGTCGGGAAACTTCTCCGTGCATTTTTCGAGGAACTCCAGGCTCCGGTCCCACTCGTCCAACTGCGCGGCGGCCTGGCCGGCGTGCAGCAAGTGCAGCATCTGGAAGTCTTCGTTGGAGAGGCTCTTGACCTGCTCGAACGCGGCCAGGGCTTCCGGGAACTTGTCCTGTTTGAACAGGCACTCGCCTTCCATGAAGGCGGCATCGGGGGCCAGCTTGCCTTTCGGATACCGGACAAGCTGGTAGCGAAACGTCTTCTGGGCGTTGTCGTACTGCTCCTGGTGGTAATAGGACCAGCCGAGCTTGTGCGAGGCCTTTTCGTCCAGCTCGGGGTCGCCCCCCTTCTGCATGGCGTTGTAGTAGGCCACGGCGGCCCGGCCGTAGTCCTTCTTGTCGTACATGAACTCGCCCACGTGATAGTGGGCTTCCACCGCGTGGGGGCTGTCCGTGTGCTCCGTGGCGAGCTGCTGGAACGACTTGGCGGCGTCGGCCTCCTTGCCGGAGAGCTTCAGCGCCCAGGCCAGTTGGTAGAGCGTGTTGCCGGCATTCGCATACTCGGGATCCTCTTTGAGCAGCGACTGGAAGGTGGCGACCGCGGGCTCGTGCTCGCCCAGACCGACCTGGCAGAGGCCGAGCAGGTAGCGGGCGTCGGCCTTCTCGGCTTGGGGAGGATTCGCCTTGAGGAACGCCTGGAGGTCTTCGACGGCGGGGGCGTACTTCCCCTGGCGATGCCGGGCCATTCCCCGGCTGAGCCGGGCCGTGGACGCCAGCTCGTGCTTGGGGTGCTTCTCCAGGAGCGTGCTGAGCGACCGTTCCGCGCCCCCCGCGTCGTCCAGGTCCATCTCCGCGCAGCCCAGCTCGTGCAGGGCGTACGGCACTAAGGGGCTTTCCGGCCAGCTTTCGGCTACCTTGCGATACGCGGCCGCCGCCCCCTTGAAATCGCCCCCCAAATAGCAGTACTCGCCCAGCCGATAATGGGCCTCGGCCAGAAGCTTGCTTTCGGGAAACTCGGCGATCAGCCGGCCGACGGCCGCCTTGGCCTTCTCCCGGTCGTTCAACCGGCGATGCGCCAGGGCGAGCGCCAGCAGCGTTTCGTCGCAGGAGCGCCACTTGGGCTGGGCCTTGATCGAGGCCTCCAGCGAGGCGACCGCCTCCTGGGTCTGGTTCAGCTCCAACTGGCTTTGGCCGATCAGGTATTGGGCCTCGGCCACGAGCTCGGGCCGACGGATCTCGGCCATCGCCGGTTTCAGGGCGTCGATGGTCTCCTTGTACTTCTTCTGGAGGTTCAGGGCCAGGCCGCGGCGGACTCTCCAGATCTCGGCGTCCGAGTGGTCGGGGTAACGCTCGAGAAGCTGGCCGTATTGCTTGTCGGCGTCGGGGAACTGCTTCAGGAGCAGGTGGCTTTCGGCCTTGACGTGCATCACGTCGGGGACCAGCTCGTGCGCGGCGTGCGCGGCGAGGAACGCACCGGCGTGCTCGAGCGCCGTGGCGTTCTCGCCGTGCTTCAGCGCCGTAAAGCCCGCCATGTACAGCGCCTGGGGAGCGAGAGGGTCTTTGGGAAAGCTCTCGACCAGCTTGGCGTAAAGCGCGATCGATTCCTTGCTCCGCTCGGGGATTTCATAGACGGCGTCGGCCCGGTCCATCATGAGCTGGGCCGCCGAGGGGCTCTTGTCCGCGAGGGCTTTCGCCAGGACCTTCTCCACCGCGTCGAGGGCCTTGGCGGGCTGCTTCTCCTTGAGCCAGCTCAGGGCGACCCAATGGGCGGCATCGTACGCCGGTTGCCCGCCGGCCGACAACGTCGCCAGCAGCGACTTGCGCGCCTGGTCGTACTTGCCCGCCAGGTAATAGCACTTCCCCGCGGCGACCGCGGCGCGCCCGGCGTGCTCCGACTTGGGAAACTGCGCGAGCATCGCCTCGTACTGGGCGGCCGCTTCGGCGTACTGTTTCATCTGGGCGCGACAATCGGCCGCGCGAACCGCGGCGTAGTCGGCCAGCGCGAACCCCTTGGCCGCGACCGCGGCCGTAAACCGCTTGGCCGCCTCCTCGTACTGCCCGAGGGCCAGAAGCGTTTCGGCCCGGCGCAGGCTCACCTCGGCGGCCAGCTCGTGCTCGGGGTACGTCTTGAGGAACGCGTCGTAGGTCTTGGCCGCCTCCTGAGGCTGCCCCAGCTCCTCCTCGCAGACGCCGAGGGCGTAGGTCGCTTCGGCCGCGAACGCGTGCTTGGGGTGTTTTTCGAGCAGCGTGCGATAGGACGGGATCGCCTCCTGCTTCTTACCCCGCATATAGAGGCATTCACCCTTGTAGTAGAGGGCGTCGGGGACGAACTCGCCTTGGGGAAACTTGGCCAGAAGCGCGTCGAAGGTCCGCACCGCCTGGTCGCACATCTCGACCTTGCCGCCCTGGGCCGTGGCGTACTGCGCGGCGCCCAGGTACAGGTAGGCGTCCTGGAGCTTGTCCAGCTTGGGGAAGCGCTCGATGACCGTCTGGAAGGTGCTCTGGGCCAGGTCGAGCTTCTCGGCAAAGTAGCAGCAGACGCCGAGGTTGTAATGCGCCTCGCCCAGCCGGGGATCCGTCTTGTATTGGCCGATGAACTCCTGCCACGCTTCGGCGGCCAGCTCGTAGGACTTCTTGTTCTGGAGACTGGCGGCCGCGGCGTACTGCCGGGTGGCCGCGGGCGTCTCCTCCTGGGGCTCGGCCGTCACCGCAAGCGGACCGGCGCAAGCAAGCGGAAGGACGAGGAGGGCCAAGCAGGCGGGGGAAGGGACCTTCATCACCAGACCTCTTCAATTGCCCGTTCCGGGGACGGGATGGCTCCGGATCCGGCGGCGACGCGTTCGCTACAGACACCCGTCCTCTCACTGCGAACGAACGCTCTCTGGCAACCCACCCCCCCACATCTGAAGGCCCCAGCCCGGTCACGCGGGGAGGGGCGCCGAAGTTCCATGGATCTTCTATTATGGTTGATACGTGCACTCCTGGGTAGTGGGTCGTGTGCAAGCCTAGGGTTGGTGACGGGGTGA
>DATKZH010000194.1:0-75187 GCA_035528065.1 Thermoguttaceae bacterium
ACCTAATTCAATTGCATCCGCGGGAGAAGAGAAAACGGGGATACGCGGAATTGACCGAGGCGATGAGAAGAGAGCTGGATAAGATACCTGGTATTGTCTACCTCTTCGAACAACCGATCGCCAACAAGATGGCCGAGATGCTCACCGGCACCGAGGGTCAAATCGCCGTCAAGCTCTTTGGACCGGTTGGGGCCGATTTGCGCGTGTTGAACGAGAAGATCAGGGAAATCCATGAGGTGATGAAGCACATTCAAGGGATCGCCGACCTGCAAATCGAGCAGACCACCGGGATTCCCTTGATCCTGATCAAACTCGACCGGGAAGCGCTGGCCCGCCATGGGATCAAAGTCGAGGAGGTCGCCGACCTGATCGAAACGGCGCTAAACGGCGTGGAGGCGACCGACGTGTGGGAGGCCGAAAGGTTGACCTCCGTGCTGTTGCGGTTACCCCCGGAATACCGCCAGGACGCGGAGACGATTCAGAACCTGTTGGTTGACACGCCTTCCGGCCATCGTGTGCCCCTTTCGGACATCGCCGATATTGACAGGGATGAAGGACCGCAGACCATTTTCCGGGAAAACCTGGAGAGGCGGAAAATCATCCTCTGTAACGTGGTGGGGCGGGATATCGGCAGTTTTGTCGAGGAAGCAAGAGCAACAATCTCCCCGATCGTTCCCGAAGGTCATCGCGTCACGTTCGGCGGCCAGTTTGAGAGCCAGCAAAGGACCATGAGACAGCTCATGTGGATTATGCCCGTCGTGGCCCTGAGCGTGCTGGTTGTGCTGTTTGCCACACTGGGTTCGCTCCGCCAGTCCCTGCTGTTGCTGCTCAATATCCCGATGACGGTGGCCGGAGGCGTGATTGCCTTGTTCCTGGCCGGGCAGACCGTGAACGTCTCTTCGGTGATCGGTTTTATCGGCCTGTTTGGAATTGCCCTGGAAAACGGTGTGGTTCTGGTGGGAAAGATAAACGACCTCCGCAAAGAAGGGACGGAGCTCCACGAGGCCGTGATTCAAGGCGCGGTGAGGCGGTTCCGGCCGATTCTAATGACCGAATTGATCCTCATTCTGGGCGTGTTGCCGCTGGCGCTGGGAACGAGTTCCGGTTCCGAGATTCACCGCCCCCTGGCCATCGTCTACATCGGCGGCTTCCTGGTGGCCGTCTTCTTCGAGCAGATCGTGCTGCCCATTCTGTACGAGATGTTCGCCCGGCTGAAGAAGGAGCGATTTGTCGCTCAGCCGGAATGACATCAACGCAAACGCGCTCGGCGCGGGTCTCTGACCCCGCCGACACGCGAGCCGCGGTCGGCACGTGACCCGTGCCCAGCGCCGGGTGCCGTGGTGCTGCGTCAATGCACTCGCCATGAGTGCAGTTAGCCGCTTGCGGCTCGGTGACTGTCTGCCGCGGTTACTCGGGCCCTTCCAGGCCCCCGTGGAGCAGCATCCCTTCGAGCTCGACGCTCCGGACCCAGAGTTCCCTCAGGTTGGCCAAGTAGCTTAGATTGACGTCGAAGAAGGTGCGCTGTGCGGTGAGCAAAGTGAGGTAGCCGAATTCCCCTTCGCGATAACCGGTGCCGACCAGATCCAGCGACGCCTGGGCGTTGGGCAGGATCGTGTTGGTGTAGGTTTCCACCTGATGCCGGGCGTTGGCGTACCGCTCGAAGGCCTCGGCAAGCCGGTCGCGCAGGTCGAGCTCGAGCCGCCGCACCTCGTGCTGGGCGGCGATCAAGTCGGCCTGGGCCCGCATGATGTTCCCTTGGTTGCGATCGAACAGGGGCAGCGGAACGCCGAATTCCACGTCCGCCAGAGTGCGCCAGTCGGACTCGTCGTACTTGACCCCCAGGCCGATCTCGAAATTCGGCCTTCGCTCGGCGCACTGGAGGGCCACGTCGTTCCGCGCTCGCCGGACGGCGGCACGTGCCCGGGCGAGCTCCGGGCTGCGGGCCAACAGCTCTCGGAGAGTGTCCTCCCAGGTGAGATCCGGCACCTCCTGATCCAGTTGGCCGGCCAGCGGCTGGGAATCCACTTCGGGTCGTCCCAGCACGGCGGCCAGTTGCCGCCAGGCGGCACGGTGACGTTGTCGCGCTTCGTACAGGCCGAGACCGGCCGTTTCGGCCTCGATGCGGGCCTGAAGCACGTCGGCCTGGCTGACCTCCATGGCGGCCTTGAGCTTCTCGGTGACCGAGACGCCCTCTTCTCCCACGTGAACCAACTGCTGGTTCAGCTCGACCATCCTCTGCGCCAGGAGGACCTCGTAGTAGCCCGACCGGACGTCGTTGAGCACCCGCCATTGCTGCGCCTCCAGACCGTAGCGGGCCTGCTGGACTTCGCAGCCGGCCACGGCCACTGCCAGGCGGCGTTTGCCGCTGGTGACGAACTCCTGGACGACGAACGCACCTTGCTGGCCGCTCGTCCCGGCAATCCCGAGGTCCGCGCCTGCATACCCGATCGCGGGGTTCGGATAAAGGCCCGCCTGGACGTACCCCCCCTGGGCGGCCCGCACCGCCATCCTGGCCTGGACCAGCGTGGGGTTGGACCCGAGGGCCATACGTTCCAGGTCATCCAGCGTCAGGGCGGCGGGAGCATCGAGCGGCGGGGGCGTCGGCAGCGTTTCGGGCGTGACGTCCGCCGGGACCTCCGAAGGTTGCGTCGGCAGCACGGCGATCCGCGGTGTGCCGTTGGGTACCCAGTGTGCGGCCGGACGGACGCCAGCCCGCTCGGGTTGGAGCGCCCCAGGCGGCGTTTTCATGGCCTCGGCGAGGACGAGTTGGCTGCCTGAGGCGGCAAGCAGCAGAAACAGAAGCAGCGAATCGATCAAGCGATGGAGCTGCATCCGACCCCCCTGTGTGTCTACAGACGTTCCCCTTGATCTATGTCGGACGTTCCGGTCATGCGGGTTAAATGGATTGCCGTGACTTTGTCGATTGGGGGGGTGTTGCCGCCGCCGGGGAGGGTAAACCGGGGGCGGGCGAAGCCGCAAGCGGCTTTTTGGGCTTCGCTGCCCACTGCCTGCCCCCTCCACCTGCTACCCATACCCCCCCATACCGAAGAAGAGCCGCTTTTTGAGGAAGCGGTAGAGCCAGTGGTCTTCGGGGATCTCTTCGCCGGGCAGGTGGTGGCTGGTGCGGGGCTCCGAGGCGTCGAGCTCGGCGAAGGCGTCGCGCCCGCTGGTGTCGTCGGCGGAGGATTCGCGGAGGAATGCGGCCAGCGCTTGGGGGTGCTCGAGGATCACGCAGCCCTTGGTCCGCTGGTCGACGAACTCCTGGAACTGCCGCAAGTAGCGGCTTTCGTTGATCGTCTTGAACAGGTCGCGATCGTTCTGGCGGATCGTCTCACAGGCGAAGGAAAGGGGCGGACACGGCTCGATCGTGCCCCGGGGCCCGATGTGAAACCCCAGTCCCCGCGCCGCCGGACAGACCGCCCGACCGTCGGCGTCCCAGTACGTGTCGATGAGGATGATCGGGTGTTTTCGCCGCAGCGCCAGGAGCCGCTTGCGGAGCTCGATCATCTCGTCGCGCCCCACGCAGAAATGCGGCGACGGGTGGGCCCCCACGGGCCGGTAAACGTAGTACCAGAGGTACATCGCCCCGCGATCGATGAGGTAGCGGACGTATTGGTCGCTGAGCACCTCGTCGAGGTTCGGGCCGGTCACCGTGGTTGCCACGCCGAAGAGGATCTTGTGCTTCTTCAAGCGTGCGAGGCCCTCGACGACCGTCTCAAAAACGCCCTGGCCGCGGCGGTCGTCGTTCTGCTCGGCAAGCCCGTCGATGCTCACCAGCGGGGTCACGTTGCCGAGCTTTCGCATCCGCCGGACGTTCTCGTCGCTCAAGAACATGCCGTTGGTGATGATCTGGAAGTAGCAGTCGGGGTGGCGCCCGAGGACGTCCCACAGCTTGGGGTAGATCATCGGCTCGCCGCCCAGCAGGGTGTAGAAGTAGCACTTCTGCTTCTTCCCGGCGGCGATCACCGCGTCGACGTCCTCCAACGAGAGGCTATGGATCGGGCCGCCCGCTTCGATCCAGCACCCGCGGCAGCGAAGGTTGCAGGCGTTGGTGAGCGCGAGGAAGAGGAACGGGGGGAAGAGCTCTCCTTCACGCAACCGCCGCTTGTAGGCGGCCATCGCTTTGCGACTCTTGGATACCCACAGGTGACCGGCCTTGAGGGCCAACCTTGGGGAGATCTCAGTGGCAAGACGGTAGGCGAGTCGGGCGAGCATCGACGGGGGGGGCTCCGGCGGGTGGTGGGTTGCGTCGGACGATGGAGGGTTGGGCGTGGTCGCGGGCGGTGCGGGGAGTGCCCGATGTTGATTATACCAGGTGAGCCCTCCGGTCTCCCGGCATATCGCAGCGGAGCCGCAACCAACAGGGTTCAGGGGTCGGGGTTCAGGGTTCAGGATCTTTGAACAACGGTGTGAAGCGAAATGCTGAACCCTGAACCCTGACCACTGAACCCCAATCGCGTTGTTACGAAACGCGTTGCGCCCACGCCGCTTGAGACTTCGAGGACATTTCCTCGATCCTGAGGACTAATGGTATACCGCCCATTGTCGGGGCACGAGGCCAAAGCGTCGCGTCGAACCTCGACATCCGCAGTCCGGCTGCCTAAACTAATGGTTCGCGTTTTGATTGACGTCGGTGTTCGGAGAGATGACTATGACCATGAACTTGCGAAGGACGACACCCTGGGGACTTTGGCTCATCGCGACGGTCGTGTTGGCCGGATGGATCGGCCTCCCGCCGGACATCCTCGGGCAGGCGTCGGCCGCCGCGCCGGCCGGCGACTGGCCCCGGTTTCGCGGCCCGGAGAATAACGGCATCTCGACGGAGACGGGCTTGCTCGACGCGTGGCCGGAAGCCGGTCCGAAGCTGCTGTGGACCGTGGAGGGCCTGGGCAAGGGCTACTCGACGGTCTCCATCGCCGGCGGCAAGATTTTCACCATGGGCGACCTGGAGCGGGAGGGCTCGGAGCAGCAGTTCGTCATCGCCCTCGACTTGGCCACTCGCGAGGAGCTTTGGGCCGCGCCGGTCGGTCCGCCGCACCAGAACGGCCCCCGATGCACGCCCACCGTCGACGGCGAGCTCGTGTACGCCATCGGCACGGAAGGCGGCCTGGTGTGCCTGGAGACGGCCACCGGGCAGCTCCGCTGGCGCAAGAGCTTCCCGGAGGATTTTGGCGGCAAGATGATGTCGGTCTGGAAGTTCAGCGAGTCGCCGCTGGTCGACGGCGAGAAGCTCCTCTGCACGCCGGGCGGCCCCGAAGCCACGATCGTCGCCCTGGACAAGAAGACCGGCGAGGTGATCTGGAAGTGTGCCGTTCCCGAGATCGGCGGCCGCGGCAAGGACGGCGCCGGCTACTCGTCGATGATCGTGGCCGAGATCGACGGGGTGCGTCAGTACGTGCAGATCCTCGGGCGGGGCGCCGTGGGCGTCGAGGCCGAGACCGGCCGGTTCCTCTGGGGATACAACCGGATCGCGAATCCCACGGCCAACATCCCCACGCCGGTCGTGCGCGGCGACTACGTCTTCGTGACCACCAGTTACAAGACGGGCAGCGCTCTGCTGAAGCTCACGCGCAACGGGGACGGCATGGACGTCGAAGAGGTCTACTTCCTCGGGCAGAAGGAGTTCGAGAACCACCACGGCGGCGTCGTGCTGGTGGGCGATTACCTCTACGGCGGGTCGGGCCAGAACCAGGGCGTGCCCGTCTGCCTCGAATTCGAGACCGGCAAGATCGCGTGGACGGCCGACCCCCCGGGACGCCAATCCGCCGCCGTGCTCTATGCCGACGGACATCTCTACTTCCGCTACCAGGACGGTCTTGTGGCGCTCATGGAAGCCCGGCCGGACGAGTACCGGCTCAAGGGCACCTTCCGTCCCCCAGTCAAGAAAGGGCCCGGCTGGCCGCACCCGGTGATCCACGACGGGAGGCTCTATCTGCGCGACAATGACGTGCTGATGTGTTACGACGTAAGGGAATGATGAAGTATGAATGATGAATGATGAATGCAAGACGGCCCGCACGCAAGCAGCGGCGGACCCGTGCTCCGTTCACCGTTTGGAATTCATCCTTCCCCATTCATCCTTCCGCATTGATTCTTCCCGATGATCGACCCCGACCGACTCCGCAAGGCGTACCGGGCGGCTCGCGACGACCTGTTGGCCGAGCGCGACGCGTCGGGACACTGGATCGGCCGGCTCTCCAGCTCCGCCCTGTCGACGGCGACGGCCGTGAGCGCCCTGTCCCTGGTCGTGGAGCACTCTCGTCGACTCTGCACCGAGACGCCCCGTCTCCAAGGGCTGATCGCCCGGGGGCTGGAGTGGCTGGCCCAACACCAGAATCCGGACGGCGGTTGGGGCGATACCGACAAGAGCCACTCGAACCTCTCCACCACGATGCTCGTGCGCGCGGCGCTCCACCTGGCCGGCGCCGCGGACCGCCACGCGAGTCTGCTCGAGTCGGCGGAAGGGTACATCGACCGCCAAGGCGGCGTGCCGGGCTTGCGCGGGCGCTACGGCAGGGACAAGACGTTCGCCGTGCCCATCCTCACCAACTGCGCGTTGGCCGGGCTGGTCCCGTGGCGCGAGGTGTCGGCGTTGCCGTTCGAGCTGGCCTGCCTGCCGCAAGCGATGTACCGGCTCCTGCGGCTGCCGGTCGTCAGCTACGCGATTCCGGCCCTGGTGGCGATCGGGCAAGCCCGGCATTTCCACCGGAAGCCGCTCAACCCGATCACCCGGGCGGTGCGTCGCCTGGCCGTGGAGCGGAGCCTCAAAGTCCTCGGGCGGATGCAGCCGGCCAGTGGGGGCTTTTTGGAGGCGACCCCGCTGACGAGCTTCGTGGTGATGAGCCTGGCCGGCATCGGGCGCACGGATCACCCCGTGGTCCGGCGCGGCGTGGAGTTCCTGGTCGACTCGGTCCGGGACGACGGCGCCTGGCCGATCGACACGAACCTGGCCACCTGGGTCACCACGCTTTCGATCAACGCGCTGGCCGCGGCGGGCGAGGACGTGGGCAAGCTCGATTGCCTGGACTGGCTCCTCTCGTGCCAGCACACGCAGGTGCACCCGTTCACCAACGCGGCGCCGGGCGGCTGGGGGTGGACCGACCTGAGCGGCGCGGTCCCCGATGCCGACGATACCGCTGGGGCCCTGCTGGCCTTGGCCGCGTTTCGTCCCTCGGATGGCTCGCTGGACGTGAAGGCAATCGAACAGGCCGGGATCATGGGGATCTTGTGGCTGTTGGGCCTTCAGAACAAGGACGGCGGCTGGCCGACGTTCTGTCGCGGGTGGGGCAAGCTCCCGTTCGATCGCAGCGGTGTCGACCTGACGGCCCACGCCCTCCGTGCGTTTCGCGCATGGCGAGACCTCCCGTTGAAGACGGAGCGGGCAATCAATCGGGGGCTTCGGTTCCTGGCCAACCGGCAACGCCCCGACGGGAGCTGGGTCCCGCTCTGGTTCGGCAACCAGGACGATCCGGCGGAAGAGAACCCGGTCTACGGCACCGGCCGCGTGCTCCTGGCCTACCGCGACCTCGGCCGATTGGACGATGAGCCGGCGCGACGCGGGCTCCAGTGGCTGGTCGAGGCCCGCAACGCGGACCACGGATGGGGGGGTATCAAGCTATCACCTTCGGGGGGTGATGTGGGGGGAGTGTCCAGCGTCGAGGAGACGGCGGTGGCCGTGGAGGCCCTGATTTCGGCCGGAGCCGGCTTGGCGTCTGAACCGGTGCAGGATGACCGGGTCGGGGCAGCCGGAGAGGCTGGGCTGACTTGGCTGGTGGAGGCCGTGGAGTCGGGCAGGCATCGGGAAGCCGGCCCGATCGGTTTTTACTTCGCCAAATTGTGGTATTATGAGAGGTTGTATCCGCTAGTATTCACCGTTTCGGCCCTCGGCCGAGCAGTCCGTCGCCGGTGCCGCGACCCGGACTGCTGAGCGTCCCCCCCTTGGCACAGCGACCGCCGGCTAACGAGACTTCAACGCCTGCTGCGAGACGACCGCTTTGGCCAGCCTGCCCTTCCGCCAACAATCCGATGCCGAGGAGTCGCTCTCCGCGGCGCCCCCCTCGCCCGATCGTCGCCCCACCGATCACTTGAAGGAAGTGCCCCCGTTGCGATCCGATCGGGAGCGGATCCGCAACGCGGCGATCAGTTTGGCGGCGCAGTTGGACAAGTCGCGACCGCTGGTCAAGCACGAGATGGAAGCGCACGCCCGGGCGATCCTGGCGACGTTGAGCCTGCCGGAGGGGTACGTGGGCTGGACGATGGTCGCCGTGGGCGCGGCGTTCTGGCGCGACCAGGTGATGGTCGTCCCCGCCAGCCGGCGGCTTTTGCTGTTGCCGCATTGTCTGCGCGACACGGAGACCTGCCCGGCGGAGTATGACGAGTTCGGCCTGCGGTGCGAGGATTGCGGTGCCTGCCGGCTGACCGGGCTGCGGGAGCTGGCACGCCGGCGGGGCTATCGCGTGCTGATCGCCGAAGGCTCGCCGATCGTGATGCAGATCATTCTGGCCGGGCACGTCGACGCGGTTCTCGGGGTTGCCTGCCTGAACTCGCTGGAAAAGGCGCTGGACAAGATCCTCATGGTGGGCCTCCCGTCGATGGCCGTGCCGCTCTTGGCGTCCACGTGCCGCCACACCTCGACCGACGAGGACTGGGTACGAGAGATGATCGACACGCCCTATCGCGCGGGCCCGGTCGAGACGCGCAGCTACGTGCACCTGCTGCGGACGGCCGTGGCGATGTTCCAGCCGGACGAGCTGGAGCGTTTGGTCCCGCGATCGCGCCCACGGCCCTCGCTTTCCGAGACGGACGGCCGGGGGCTGGAGGCGATGGAGCCGCTCTCGTCGACGGAGCTGGTGGCCTACGACTTCTTGCTCAAGGGGGGCAAGCGGCTGCGGCCCTTCATCACGCTGGCCGCCTACGATGCGATGAACGGCGCAGCCGGCTCCGGCCCGGAGGGCGCCCGCAACGTGGCCCAACTGCCCGACGCGGTCAAGCGGGTCGCCCTGGCCATGGAGGTGTTCCACAAGGCGTCGCTGGTCCACGACGACGTGGAGGACGACGATCCGTTCCGCTACGGCCATCCCGCCGTGCATCGCAAGTACGGCACGCCCGTGGCCATCAACGTGGGCGATTACCTCATCGGCCTGGGCTATCGGCTGATCGCCTCGGAGCGGGCGAGTTTGGGGGCCGAGGCGGTGGTCGACGTCCTGGCCCGGCTCGGCGAAGCGCACACGCGGCTCTGCGAGGGTCAAGGGGCGGAGCTGGCCTGGCGCGACGGCCCCGCCAGGCGACTCACGCCGCTGGAGGCCCTGAAGATCTACGCGTTGAAAACCGCCCCGGCCTTCGAGGCGGCCCTCTATGCGGGGCTCCGCCTGGCCGGCCCCGCCCGAGCGTATCGGCAGCCGGTCGCCCGCTTCGCCCGGCACCTGGGCGTCGCCTTCCAGATCCTCAACGACCTGGACGATTGGGACGGCGACCCGACGAACAAGCGGCACGCCGGGACCGACGTCCTGGGCGGGCGACCCACCGTGCTTTGGGCGCTGGCGCTGGAGGGGCTGTCGACGCCCGGCCGGGACGAGCTCGAATCGCTGGTAGCCGATGCGGCGGGCGACGAGGAAGCGACGATCGACCGCGTCGGCCGGTTGTACGACGAGGCCGGCGCGTACGCGAAAGCGGCCGGGCTGGTGGCCAAGCACCGCCAGCGGGCGAGAGAAACGGCCGACGACGTCCAGCCCGACCACCTCCGCCGACTGCTCCACTACTTCGTCGATACTATCCTGGACGCGGGACCGTTGGCCTTGGTGGAGCGCGGAAGTCCGACGTGAGCCGCCAACTCGGTCACGTCGCCACGGTTCGGGCTCATAGTCCAAGCGAATTCGCACCGTCGTGCATACGCGGCACGCATGAGTTGCTTGGTTATCGGTCTCTCCTTATTGTGCCCCTAAGACTTGTGGTAGTGGTGAGGCTCGATAAACTAGAGTCTCGCGCTGTGACTTGTGCGCGCCGTGCGCGTCTTGTACACTAGTCTGTTCAGTATGCCTTTTGGTTGCGGCACTCGGCGGCGTCAAGATCAAGCGTGTGCAGGGCTCGCTTCCAGCGGTTGTTGAAGGAGCAGATTCCGATGTTCACTACCCTCCGAATCCAGAACTTCAAAGCTTGGCGGGACACGGGGCCGATCCGCCTGGCGCCGCTGACCGTCTTCTTCGGCACCAATAGCTCAGGCAAGACCAGTCTGTGCCAACTGCTGTTGATGCTCAAGCAGACCGCCCAGTCACCGGATCGCCGACGGGTGCTTCACCCTGGTGATACGCAGACGCCGATCGACTTGGGGACGTTTCACGACATGGTGTTCGGCCACGATTCCGGCGCGCCGATCTCATTCTCGTTTGATTGCCGCTTACCCTCACCGCTCAGGGTGAAGGATCCGAGAACCAACCGGACGTTCCTCGGCCACGATTTGAGATTCGAAGCCGAGGTGAAGACTCAGGAGACGAAGGGCGAACGGATCGTACTAGGGCACATGTCTTACACTCTGGGAGACACCGCCAAGCATGGTCTACGCGTGAGCATGACGGCAAAGGACGCGAACTACGGGAAGTACGAGCTCGCGAGTGAAGGCTATCACTTGGTTCGCAATCAGGGGCGAGGGTGGCCGCTACCCGCTCCCGTACGTTTCTACGGCTTTCCGAACGAGGTGGTCGCCTACTACCAGAATGCGGACTTCACCGCCGACCTGGTTCTCGCGCTTGAGGAACAGCTCGGTCGCCTCTACTATCTCGGGCCTCTGCGGGAGTATCCGAAACGCTCCTACACCTGGTCGGGCGAGATTCCGGAGCACGTAGGCTGGCGGGGAGAACGAGCCGTGGAGGCGTTGCTGGCGGCGACCGACCGGCAGATCGCGCCCGGACCTCACAAGAAGCAGTTGCCGTTCGCCCAGATGATCTCTCGCTGGCTCAAGAAGATGAAGCTGATCACGGCTTTCGAGGCAAGGGCAGTGGCGAGGCACCGAAAAGAACACGAGGTTCTTGTGCGGACCCTTGGGAGCGATGAGTTCGTCAATCTCGTGGACGTGGGGTTTGGAGTCTCCCAGCTCTTGCCTGTGCTCGTCCAGGCTTTCCATGCACCGGCGAATTCCACGATCATCTTCGAACAGCCGGAGATCCATCTGCACCCGAGCGTCCAGGCTGCGCTTGCGGATCTCTTCATCGAGGTGATTCACGCCAGGGAGGACCGGGCCAATCGGAACATCCAGCTCATCGTGGAAAGCCATTCGGAACACTTCCTCTCCCGCCTCCAAAGGCGCATCGCCGAGGAGGCGTTGCGGCCTGAGGAGGCGGCGCTGTACTTCTGTGAACCTGGGTCGAAGGGTGCTATGATTCGGCGTCTGGACATCGACCTGTTCGGCAACATAGCCAATTGGCCAGCGAACTTTTTCGGTGACGTGATGGAGGATACCGCCGCAATGACGGACGCGGCGATGGCTCGCCAGGCGGAAGGAATGTGCGGATGAGCAAGGCGCCCTCACCCTACGTTGTTGACACCAATGTTCCGGTCACCGCCAACGGCAGTTCGAATGCTGGCCCCGTTTGCGTGCGTTCGTGCGTCACAGCTATCCGCAAGTTAACCGGCTCCGGATGCGTCGTGCTCGACGACGGATGGCGAATTATCAACGAATACCGCGGTAATCTTTCATCGAAAGGGCAGCCTGGCGTCGGCGATCGCTTTCTGCTTTGGGTTCTACGGAATCTGAGGAACCCGGACCGTTGTGTCTGCGTCCCGATAACGCCGATACGGTCAGACGCCTGCAACTTCGAGGAGTTCCCAAACCATCCGGGACTAGCCCAATTTGACCCCTCAGATCGGAAGTTCGTGGCAGTTGCCGTGTCGCATGGCGGTTGTCCCCCGATCCTTGAGGGAACCGACGCCAAATGGTGGGGTTGGCGAGAGGCTCTTGCGGAATGCGGCATCAAGGTCGTTTTCGTCTGCCCTGAGGAAATAGCTGCCAAGTTTGCCCAGAAACGCAGAAAGCAATAGTGCGTTGCGGGCAAGGTTACACGCAGGGTGTTTCTATTGATCCACGTTCGCGACTATCACAAGACCTACCGGGAGACGGTGGCCGTCGCCGGGCTGAGCTTCGACGTGGCGCCGGGCGAGATCCTCGGACTGGTCGGGCCCAACGGGGCCGGGAAGACGACCACGCTCAGGGCGATCGCCGGCATCATCCCGCCCACCCGGGGTGAGCTGGTCGTGGCCGGCAGCGACGTGGTCGGGCAGCCCGTGGCGGCCAAGCGGGCGATGGCCTACGTGCCCGACGACCCCAAGCTCTTCGACACGCTCACCGTCTGGGAGCACCTGGAGTTCATCGCGGCGGCCTACCGCGTAAAGGGCTTCGAGGAGAAGGCGACGGCATTGATCGCCAGGCTCCAGTTGGAAGAGAAACGGAACACGGTGGCCCAGGAGCTTTCCCGCGGGATGCGGCAGAAGGTGGCCATCGCCTGCGCCTACCTGCACGATCCCATCGCCCTGCTGTTCGACGAGCCGCTCACCGGCCTCGATCCCCGGGGCATCCGCACGATGAAGGACTTGATTCTCGAGCGGGCCCGCGCCGGGGCGGCGGTGATCATCAGCTCGCACCTGCTGAGCCTGGTCGAGGATTTGTGCAGCCACATTCTGATCCTGCACCACGGCAAGCGGCTGCTGTTCGGGCCGATGGCCGAGGTCCGCGAGCAGTTCGCCGATCTCCGCCCGGACGCCACGTTGGAGGAAGTCTTCTTTCGGGCGACGGAGGCGGGCGGGTCGTCCGGGGAGCGAGAGGATGTGCCGGCAGGGGAGGTGGACGTGTCGGCGGGGGAAACTGAGGCGGAGGGGGATACGGGACCTTGAACCAAATCACCCGCGTCACAGGATTCGGCCGACTGAGGTCGGATCTCCAGATGGACCCGGCGCTCCGCAAGCTCCTCCGGCTGCGGTTGCGTGGCAGGCTGCGCGTGATGTTCCGGGGCTTGAAGACGCCTCGCGGGGCGGTCTTCTTCGCGATCGGCGCGGCGATGTTCGTCCTCTGGCTCGGGCCCAGCTTGGTCATGGCGGTGGTGGGGGTCTCCGCCCGCGGCCGGTTCGATCCCGAGGTGGTTCGGGCCGTGATCCCGCTGGGGCTGGCGGGCCTGTGCCTTCTGAGCGTTCTTATGTCCGGCCGGCAGAAGGGGATTCCGTTCACCGCGCCCGAGATCGACTTCCTCTTCGCCGGGCCGTTCACGCGGCGCGAGCTCCTGGTCTATAAGCTCTCCAGCGGCATGATCGGGACGATTTTCGTCGCCCTGCTCTTTTCGGTGTTCCTCCTGCAACACGCGACGCTGTGGCCTGCCGCCTACGTCGGTTGCCTGCTCACGCTGTTGTTCGTGCAGCTCTTCAGCACCACGGTGGTGCTGATCGGCCAAACGGTGGCCGAGCAGGCGTACACCCGGGCGCGGAGGCTGGCGCTTCTGGGCATCTTCGCGTTGGTCGGAATCGGCTTGGGCGAGGCGGCGCTGGCGGCGAGAGGGCACGACCCGTTCGCGCTTCTCACCGGCTTTCGGCACTCCTGGGCGGGGATCGTCCTGTTGGCTCCGATGGAAGTATTCGGGCGAACGATCCTGGCCGGGTCGCTGGTGCCGGAGCTGGTCGGCTGGGGAGCGCTGGCGGCGGCCATCGACCTGGCGTTTTTGGTTCTGGTCCTGCGACTGGACGTGAACTACGCGGAGTCGGCGATCGCGGCCAGTCAGCGGCTCTACCGGCGGCTGGAGCAGGTCCGCCGCGGAGGCGGCCTGGCCTGGACCGTGGGGAGCCAGCCGAAGATGCACTTGCCGGGTCTGCCCTGGCTGGGCGGGGCGGGGCCGATCGTGCGGCGGCAACTGATCGGCGCCGTGCGGACCGCGCGGGGGCTGCTCTTCTTCCTCGTCGTGATGGGGATTCCGATGGGCATCATCCTTGTGGGCTCCCGGCAGAATCACAGCGCGGCGATGGGAGCCCTGCCCGGGGTGCTCATCTTCATCACGTTCATTTTCACGCAGATGGTGCCGTTCGACTTCCGCGGCGACCTGGACCACATGGACCTGCTCAAGTCGCTTCCCCTGGGATCGGTGCCGATTGCGGCCGGGCAGCTCGTCGTGCCTACCCTGATCCTGACCGGGATCCATCTGGTGGTGCTGGGCGTGGCGGCGGCGATGGTTCCGGGGGCGGCGGCCGTGCTGCTGGCCGTTGCGGTCTTCAGCGTCCCGTTCAACTTCCTCCTCATCGGCGTCGAGAACCTGCTCTTCCTGCTGTTCCCGACGCGGATGGCGCCGGCCACCCCGGGCGATCTCCAGCACATCGGGCGCATGATGGTGCTGGTTGCGGCGAAGATGCTCGTGCTCGTCGCGTGTTTCGGCGTGGCGGCCGCGCTGGGCGCAATCGCCTATTTCGTGTGCGGCCGATCGTGGATCGCCGCCCTGTCGGTGTCCTGGCTGGTCGTGGCGACCGGCTGCGCGGCGCTGGTGCCCTGCGTCGCCGCGGCCTACCGGAAGTTCGACGTCAGTGTCGACACTCCGCCCTGAGGATCGTTCGAGAAACAGGTGTCGCAATGTAGTCATCACGCTCCGCCGTGATGACCGTGACGACATGTCATCACGGCGGAGCGTGATGACTACATTGACATGCGTGCACGGGGAAAGAGGCCGCCCACCGCGAGAGCGATCACGGAACCGCCATGCCGTACCTGGAACAGTTGACCGTCCGATTGGCCGCCGGGGCGATGCGCTTGCCGGAGGAGATCCGGCGGCGACACGCGGCGCTCTTGGCCGACGCCCAGGACCCTGACGGCGGGTTCGCCGGACGTCAGGGGCCGAGCGATCTGTACTACACCGGGTTCGCCCTGCGCGGGCTGGCCCTGCTGGGTGGATTGTCCGAGAAGGTGGCCGCCAGAGCGGGCTCGTTTCTCGCTCAGCGGTTGGCCGACGAGACGCCGAGCATCGATTTCGTCTCGTTGGTCTTCAGTGCCGTGCTCCTGGAGACGCTTTGCGGGATCGACGTCTTCGCCCACGCCGGCCGCGATCCCCAACCGACCGTCGCCGCCACGCTCGACCGCTTCCGCCGGAGCGACGGCGGCTACGCCAAGACCGACCGCAGCCCGCACGGCAGCACGTACCACACGTTCCTCGCCGCGGCGTGCAAGCAGCTCGTGCGCCTGCCGCTGGACGACGCCCCGCAGATGGTCGAGCTGGTCCGCTCCCGCCGGCGCGACGACGGCGGCTTCGTGGAGCTCGGCCAATTGAGACAAAGCGGCACGAACCCCACGGCCGCGGGCGTCGGCCTGTTGCGGCTGGCCGACTCCCTCGACGAGCCGACCCGAGAGCACGCCGCGGCATTCGTCGCGGGGATGCAGACGGCCGAGGGCGGTTTTCGGGCGAACCGCCGCATCCCCGTGGCCGACCTGCTCAGCACGTTCACCGCGCTGGTGACGCTGGCGGACCTGGACGCCCTCGCGGCGGTTGATCTGGCCCACGCCCGGCGATACGCGGAGTCGCTCGAGCGACCGGAGGGCGGTTTTCGCGGCGGCGCCTGGGACGACGCGGCCGACGTGGAGTACACCTTCTACGGCTTGGGGACCCTGGCCCTCTTGACCGGCTTGGACGGCTGAGCCGTCGTCGGGTAAGATTCCGAGAGGGCACCAAGTGTGCGACGGTAACCGTTGACGGCCTGGAAAGTAGCAGGCACACGCCGGGTGCCGTCCGCTGAGGACGTCAAGAACGCGGCAGACGGCACACGGCGTGTGCCTGCTACTGCGTGCGACGAACGCGATATGACCAAGCTGCTCGTGGAAAACGTGACCAAGGAGTATCCCACGCGGGGTGAGCCGCTCGTGGTGCTGCGGGGCGTGTCGCTGGAGCTGGCGGCGGGCGAGAACCTGGCCGTCGTGGGCCCGAGCGGCTCCGGGAAGAGCACGCTTCTGAACGTGATCGGCACGCTCGATGCGCCCACCTCGGGCCGCGTGACGCTCGACGGCGAGGACCCGGCCGGGCTGGCCGAGCCGGCCCTGGCGCGGTTCCGCAGCCGGAACGTCGGCTTCGTCTTCCAGGACCATTACCTTTTGCCGCAGTGCTCCGTGCTGGAGAACGTGCTGGTGCCGACCATCGCCGCCGGGCCGACGACTCGGGAGACGTTCGGGCGGGCGGAAGCGCTGTTGGAGCGGGTCGGGCTCCAGGATCGGCTCGGCCATCGCCCGGCCGAGCTTTCCGGCGGCGAGCGGCAGCGCGTCGCCCTGGCCCGCGCGCTGGTGAACCGGCCCGCGCTCGTGCTGGCCGACGAGCCGACCGGCAACCTCGACCGCACCACCTCCGAACGCGTGAGCGAGCTGCTGCTGGAACTCCAAGAGCAGGAAGGGATGATGCTGATCGTCGTCACCCACAGCACGCGCCTGGCCGAACGGATGACGAGAACCGTTGAGCTCGATGAAGGGCGGTTGAAGCAAAGGATGAGGGATGAGGGATGAACATACGAGCTTCGAACCACAGTCCGTAGCGGCGGCCCTCATGGAACCGGAGCATTCATCCTTCATCCCTCCTCCTCCTTCATCCTTCCCACTGCCATGTCCTCAATCCGACTGATCCTCGTCTCGCTGGTCTACCACTGGCGGCTCAACCTGGCGGTCGCCTGGGGCGTGGCTGCCGGTACGGCCGTGCTGACCGGGGCGCTGTTGGTGGGCGACTCGATGCGGGGGAGTCTGCGGGACCTGACGTGGGACCGGCTCGGCCGGATCGACCACGTGCTGGTCGCCGAGCAGTTCTTCCGCGCCGAGCTGGCCGACGAGCTGGCCGCCGATCCCGAGTTCCAGAAGCACTTCGCCGAGGCGGTCCCTGCGATCGTGCTTCGGGGGAGCGTCAAGCTGCCATCGAACGGCTCCAGCGGCCCGGTCCGTGTGAACGGGGTCAACGTGATCGCGTGCGACGAGCGGTTCTGGCGGCTGGGGTCGGGCGGGCCCGAGGTGCCGCCTGAGAGCCGCCGGGTTGTGGTGCTCAACCAGCCGCTGGCCGAGCGCCTGGGAATCAGGGCGGGCCGGGACGGCCTCGGCGCGCCCGACGCAGAGACCACGGTGATGCTTCATCTGCCGAACGTGGGGACCGTTCCCACCGACACGCTGCTGGGGCACAAGACGAACACGGTCGAGGGACACGATCTTACGGTCAGCGAGGTGATTCCGGCGCAAGGGCTGGGCCGCTTCACCCTGCGGCCCAGCCAGCAGCTTCCGCTCAACGCCTACGTGTCGCTGGAGCTGGGAAGCAGGCTCTTTCGGCGCGAGATCGGCAGGCGCGCGGGCCGGGTCAACGCGATCCTGGTAGCGGGCAAGGAGACCGGCGGCGATCCATCCCCAGAAGGCGAGCAAGTCGTCCAGCGCCTGCTGCGGCCCCGGCTCGAGGATTACGGAATCCGGGTGGAAGAGGCGGAGCGAGGGTATTTCAACGTCACCACCGAGCGGATGCTCCTCGACCCGGTCGCCGACCGGCTGCTGTCCGAGGCGCTGGCGGACGAAGACGCCCAACCGGCGCTGACCTACCTGGCCAACACGATCGCGGCGGGAAAGCGCGAGATCGCCTACTCGATCATCGCCGCCGTCGACTTCGTCGATCAGCCGCCGCTGGGGCCGTTCCGCACGCCGGACGGAACGCCCATCGGCCCGCTCGAAGACGACCAGATCGTGCTCAACGACTGGACGGCCGACGACCTGGAGGCCCAACCGGGCGAGGCGATTCGCGTGAGCTACTTCGAGCCGGAGAGCACGCACGGCCGGATGCAGGAGCGGACCGCCGAGTTCGAGCTGGCGGCGGTCGTCCGGCTGGAGGGCCCGGCCGACGATCGGGCCTTTACGCCCGAGGTCCCCGGCGTGACCGACGAGGAGTCGATCAGCGACTGGGACCCGCCGCTGCGTCCCTTCGACAGAAACCGCATTCGTCCGCCTCGCAAGGACGAGAAGTACGGCCCGGACGATCAGGACAAGGACGAGCAGTATTGGGACAAGTACCGGACCACCCCGAAGGCGTTCGTCTCGCTGGCCACCGGGCGGCGGTTGTGGGGTAGCCGGTTCGGGCGGACGACGTCGTGGCGTGTACCCCCGGCGAAGGGACGGTCGGCGGATATCCTGGAGCAGAAGCTTGACTTGGAGCAGAAGCTCGAAAGGAAGCTCGCGCCGCACGCCGCGTCGCTGGGCTTCGTGTTTCAGCCGGTCAAGCAGCAGGGGCTCGAGGCCTCGGTGGGGGCCACGTCGTTCAGCAGCCTGTTCATCGGGTTCAGCTTCTTCATCATCGCGGCGGCGATGATGCTGGTCGCCTTGATGTTTCGGCTGGGGATCGACGGCCGGGCCAACCAGGTGGGCATCCTGCTGGCCGTGGGGCTCACGCGGCGCAAGGTCGCCCGACTGCTGGCCGGCGAAGGGCTGGTGATCGCCGCGTTGGGGAGCCTGGTGGGGGTCGCCGTGGGCTTCGGCTACGCGGCCTTGATGCTGGCGGGGCTCCAGTCGAAGCACTGGTGGCTGGCCGCCGTCGGCACGCCGTTCCTCCGGTTTCACGCCGCGCCGGGGAGCGTGGCGTTCGGATACCTGGGCGGCGTGCTGGTCGCCCTGGGGGCGATTCTGTGGGCCGTGTGGCGGACCCGCCGCACGCCCGCCCGGCAACTCCTGGCCGGCCAGATCGGCACGGAAAGCGGTCCCGCCCACGGCCGGTCGCGCGTGGGGCGCTGGATCGGCTGGGCGCTGCTGGTGGCGGCGGTGGCGTTTGGGCTCGTGGCGGCGCGGATCGGTGACCAGATGCAGGCCGGGGCGTTCTTCGGGGCCGGGGCCATGGTGCTGGCCGCTTCCCTGGCCCTGACCTGGTCCCGGCTGCGAGCCGGCGCGGTGGGGACGGCCGTGGCGGTCGGACGCGGCAACCTGGTGCGCATGGCCGTGCGGAGCCTGGCGCGCAACCCGGGACGGAGCACGCTCGTGATCGGGCTGGTCGCCGCGGCCTCGTTCCTCATCGTGTCCGTCAGCGCGTTCCAGATGGACCCCAGCGAGCAAGCCCCCAACCGGGAAAGCGGCAACGGCGGGTTCGCCCTGGTGGCCGAGAGCGACCAGCCGATCCATTACGATCTGGACACGGAACAGGGCCGCGAGGAGCTGGGCTTCTCGCGGGAAGAGACGCGTCTGCTGAAAGCCGCGAAGACGTACGCCTTGCGGGTCAAGCCGGGCGACGACGCCACGTGCCTGAACCTCTACAAGCCTCGCGAGCCCCGTATCCTGGGCGTGCCGCAGGAGCTGATCCGGCGCGGCGGGTTCGAGTTCTCGGCCTGGGAAGACCTGACCGAACGAGAGGCCGAGAATCCGTGGCTGCTCCTGGAGCGGGACCTGGGGCGCGATCGCGACGGCGTGCCGCTGGTGCCGGTCTTCACTGAGGCCTCGACCGCCACGTACCTGCTGCACTTGAGCAAACGGAGCCCCACGTTGGACCTCCCCACCGGTCGCGGCCGGCCGGTTCGCGTCAAGGTGATGGGCGTGTTGCCCCGCAGTATCTTCCAGGGCGACCTCTTGATGAGCGAGCGGTTCGTGCTGGAGCATTTTCCCGACACGAGCGGCTACCGGTTCTTCCTCACCGAAGCGCCGGCCGAGAAGACCCGAGCGGTCCAAAGGGCCCTGGACGGCGCCCTGGGAGACTACGGCCTGGTGACGGAGACCACCGGCGAGCGGCTCGCCCGGTTCCTGGTCGTCCAGAACACGTACCTGGGCACGTTTCAAAGCCTGGGGGGGTTGGGGCTCCTGCTGGGCACGTTGGGGCTGGCCGCCGTCCAGTTGCGGAACGTCCTGGAACGGCGGGGCGAGCTGGCATTGCTGCGTGCAACCGGGTTTCGCCGCCGCGTGCTGGCCCGGCTGGTGATGCTGGAGAACGGCCTGCTGCTCGTTGCCGGGCTGACCTGCGGGGTGGCGGCCGCGGTGGTGGCCGTGCTTCCCCATCTATTCTCGGGCAGGGCGTCGATTCCCTGGGGCTCGCTCGGCGCGACGCTCGTGCTGGTCGCGGCCGTGGGCCTGCTCGCCGGACTGGGCGCGGTCCGGGCCGTGCTGGCCGCCCCGCTCCTGGCGGCGTTGCGAGGCGAATAAAGGCCTGGTGTCCTGCGACTATTGCACGGCACGGCACGACGACGGCGCGGACTTCACCACGGAGACACGGAGAACACGGAGGTTAAGATGCATCACTGCAACTACTTACGGTTGTTGGGCATCCAGCGGACGATGGATACGCAATTGGTTTTTGTGGTCAGTGACGACCTCAAATGGCTGGTGCCAAATGGACGGATGTCTTGGCCTCCTCCGTGTTCTCCGTGCCTCCGTGGTGTTTTCCTCGGCGATGGCAGATGGAGTACCGTGCAACGATCGCAGGACACAAGGAATAAAGGGGGAAGAGGGGAAAAAGGCGAACGAGCGACTCCCAAGCGGGACGCGGTCACCGTCACATCAATCTGCTTTTTCCATTCTTCCGCTTTCCCCCTTTTCCCTCATTACACATGGACCGCCTTCGTTCGGCTGAATCGTTACGGGCGGTCGATGCGAGCGGCTCTCGGCAGCGTGCGGAGAACCAGAGGATTCGCCTTGACGACCTCACACTCCGACGGCATGGTCGAGCCGACCTCAGGGTTCCATTGGTACTTCACCTTCGCGGGGTCGATCGTTGTCGGCACGCCGGTCAGGTTGAACCGGCCGTTTCTGTCCGACTTGCCGTGCCCGAAATACCGATTCCCGACGAGAATGGAAATCCGTACGTTGGCGACCGGCTGATCGGACTCGTCGATCACCCGGCCCGTAATGCTTTTGGCCGGAACGGCTTCCAGCGGCGGCAGCTCGAACACCTTCGCATCGGCGGGGACTTCATAGGATGGGAAGGGGAATCCAACTCCACGTGACTGAACGTATTCTTCCGGCATGTAGATCACCTGCAATCGGATAGGACCCGGCAACACCGGGGCCGTGTATCGACCTTGCGCGTCGCTAACCGGGTCGGCCCCTTGCCTTCCGACGCCGTAATAGACGTGAACGCGCACGCCGGGGATCGGCTCGCCGGTATCCGTGGCGCGGACGGACCCTCGCACCACGACCGTGGGAGCCATCGGGACGTCGAGGGTGGTCGTGTGGTTCGGCAGCACCTCGACAGACGGCGGCACTCTCGGGCGCAGCGGCAGCTCGTCGTCCACGTAGGCGTCGATCCGCACGGTGCCGGTGGCCATGGCCGGAACGACGAATCGACCCTGCTCGTCCGACTCGACGTCCGCGAAGCCTTCGGTGAGCCACGCTTCGGTTGACCGGGCAGCCGGCTCATTCACGACTTGCTCTGAGGTGAAGACCAACCGGACGCCTCGGGCCATCTCCGGTTGGTCGGCGAGCACCCGCCCCTCGATCTTGCCCACGGGCCGCAGACGGATCGTCCGCCCGACGACGGCTCGCGGCTCGCTCCCGTCCGTGCGTTGGAGTTGAATCCCGAAGTCGGGCGTGGTCACGCGGACCTGGTACAGCAGGTCGGGCGGGACGGCCGGGAGCTTCACGCGGCCCTCGGCGTCGGTGCGCACGCCGATGCGGGCCAGCAGCCATTCGGGCACGGGCTCATAGCCCAGGGAGGTCCTGATGTAGTAAGGCTCGACCAAGGCTCCCTCGCAAGGCCGCCCTTCGGGGTCCAACACCGTGAACCGGTTTTCGAACGTCGGTCCGAGCCGAACCACCACGTCGGATGCCCCGCCCGACGGCGCCACCTTTGCCGTACCCAAATGCGGGCCGGGCTGATATCCTCCCGTCGGCCACTGATCCCCGCTGGCATAGGCCCAAAGCGTGTTCGCCCGGTCCCAAGGCGGCAACTCGGCGACCCAGGCGGAGGGGACTTCCAGGACGAACCGACCCTGAGCCTCCGACTTCGCGTGCAGGACGTGGCGTTCACGGGTGAACAGACGCAGCCATATCTCCGCGCCGCTCACGGGTTTTCCCATTCCGTCGGTCACCTTGCCGCCGATGGCGATGGTCGGCGCGAGCGCCGAACTGATCTTGCGGTCGCGTATACGGAAGGTATAACCGGTGTCCTTGCCCGTCATTACCGATAGGTTGATCCACCACACCGTGAAGTTGTACCAGCGTCGGTCGCCGCTGCCGGACTTCCAACGGCTCCCTGATCGAGCGACCCTCGCTCATCGAGCCCGCCGGGCGTGACGGGCGGCTGATCCGCCGCATCCCGGTGGGTTCCGTGTTGTTCCGAGGTAACGGGCCGCTGGTTCATCGGCAACGCGAGAGGGACGGTAACCAGCGGCGGCGCGATGAGTTTGACGAGCACCAGGACCCAGAGGAGATGCAGCCCCACGGGGTTCTTCCAGACACGGCCCAGAAGGGCAACGCCCACTGCCAGGACCGCGACCACCAGGGAGTTGCTGGCCGAGATTTCCCAAAAGGCGTGCATGGCCGTTCTCGCTTAGGGGCGGCCGAAGAATAACTTCCCGACTTCAGTAGCAGGCACACGCCGTGTGCCGTCCGCTGGTTACGGCACACGGCGTGTGCCTACTACTCCGCAAATACGGAAGTTATTCTTCGGCCGATCCTTAGTCGGAAGTCCGGCGTCCGCTCCCCTCCGATGGCCAGAGGGCGTTGACGAGCTTGCGCAGCTCTTCACGCTCCCTGCGGGAGACTCCTTTGGAGCGCAGCAGCGTCGTGACCAACGGAACGAGAGCACCGTCGCAAAGCCGGTCGGCCAAGGCTTGCAGCCGGCTTCGGAGGAAATCCTCGCGGCTGACCAGTGCCCGAAAACGATGCGCCCGCCCGCTACGGTCCCGCTGGACGCACCCTTTCGCCTCGAGCCGCTCGAGCAGCTTCTGCGCGGATGCCATTTTCGGGTCGGTGACTTCCTCGTAGAGGGCAGCCGCAATCTCTCGCGTGATCGCCTCCCCCCGTTCCCAAAGGACCTGGAGGATGGAAAGCTCCGCCTCGGTAACCTGATCGAGCCTCATCGACGCACGGCCTCCGTCTGACACAAGACAGCTTGTCTGTCTTTATGATAGCGACAGACGCATAGTCGTCAAGAGGGCCAGATCTGGACTTTTCCGGCGGCGTCGCCGAGTCCGAGTTCCCGACCGCCCCGCGATCTCAACGCGCGTCATCCGTCCCGCCCGGATTGCGGGGGGCTGGCGCGTCATGGTCAGCGGGAGGTCCGGGGCCGACCGGCCCAAGCCGCGTGCTCCGGTGCCCGGCGCGGACGAGCAGGCTCAGGCTTGCGTGCCAGCGTTGCCGGCACGCCGAATTCTCGGAATTTCTTGCTTGACGGAATTGCGCCGCGCCCTACAATCAGGCAGATATGACAGCAAGAAATGGCGCAATTTAGACAGGCCTTTTCCCGCCCGGTCTTCCGGAAGCCTTATCTCGAGGGAAAAACGTCGCCGGCTCGGTTTGCTTTTCCCTCAGCCGACCGAAGGACGACGACCGTTCCCCCATCCGGCGAGACCGAGACACGTTCTGCAAGGAGGTTCGATATGCTGGTTCTCAGCCGCAAGAAGGGTCAACGCGTGGTGATCGGCAAAGACATCCACGTGACCGTTCTCGAAGTCCGGGGTGAACGGGTGAAGCTCGGGTTCGAGTGCCCCGTGGAAGTCCCCGTCCACCGGCAGGAGATCTCGGAGCGGATCGCGCAGACTTCGGATGCCGTGAGCTGCGTCAACTGAGCGCGGCCCGACGGTGCCCCGAATTCGGACCTCGCCGGAGACTCGTTGCCCCGGCGGCTGGGTCCATCGTGCTCTCGTCACGTCCCCCGCTGGTGTCCGAACCACTCGATCTGCCGACGGGCACAATAGCCCAGGCCGTGCTCGGCACAGTACGGCTCGAGCCACCGGGCTTTCTCGGCCAGGGCGGCCGCGTCGGTCCCTTGGGGCATAAGCATCGTCCGGGAGCGGTCGATCTCGGGAAACGCGGCCAGGTACGCTTCCACCTCTCGGCAGTCCTCGACCACGTCGACCACGAACTTGAGCTGATAGTCGTACTCGGCCACCATCCGGCGGATCACCTCCGGCACGTGCCGGCTCCGCTCGTGACGGCGGGCCCAGCGCGGGTGCTGCTCGGGCGAAGGCGTCGAACTCGAAAGCTTCGGGCTGATCGACATCAGGTCGCACTCGACCGGCAGGTAGAGCGTGCCCGCCGTCTCGACCGTGACGTGGCGATGCTCCCGGCGGAGCGCGGCGCAGAGGGGGATCAGCTCCGCAAACAGCATCGGCTCGCCCCCGGTGAGCACGACGTGCCGCCCGCCGAGCTGCTCGGCCCGCGCGACGATCTCCTCGACCGGCAGATCCTCCCCTTCCGGCTCCCACGAGGCATAGGGCGTGTCGCAGAACCAGCATCGCAAGTTGCAGCCGCTTGCGCGGACAAAGACACTCTCCGTGCCCGTCAGCAGGCCCTCGCCCTGGATCGATCGGAATATCTCGGCAATTCGCATCGTCAGTCAGGAGCGTACACGTTCGGTAAACCCATCCGTCGAAATTGCTCGGGGCGCCGCGTGCGGACACACGCTTCCGCCCAAGCGGTCTTCCCTCAGCCCCCCGATCTGCCGGGGGGCGAATCTTGGTACGGGACGGGATCTGTCAGCCCGGCTTCGGCGAAGCCCTTCAAGCGGAGCCGGCAGGCGTCGCAGCGGCCGCAGCTTCGGCCGTCCTCGGCCGGGTCGTAGCAGGAGTGGGTCAGCGCGTAGTCGACGCCCAGCTCCGTGCCGCGGCGGATGATCTGGGCCTTGGTCATCTTCACGAGCGGTGCGTGGATGGCGAACTCGAGCCGCCCTTCCACGCCCGCCTTGGTCGCCAGGTTGGCCAACCTGCCGAACGCCGCGAGGAACTCCGGCCGGCAATCGGGGTAGCCGCTGTAGTCGACGGCGTTCACGCCGAGGAAGACGTCGGCCGCCCCGACCGTCTCGGCGTAGGCCAGGGCGAGCGCGAGAAGCACTGTGTTTCGCGCCGGGACGTACGTGACCGGGATGTCCTCCTCGATCTGGTCCGGGCTGCGATCCTTGGGCACGTCGATGGCGTCGGTCAGGGCGCTACCGCCGAACTGCGCGAGGTCCACCGACACGACCACGTGCCGCTCGACCCCGATCGCGCCGGCCACCCGCCGGGCCGCCGCAAGCTCGCGCCGGTGCCGCTGGCCGTAGTCGACCGAGAGCGCGTAAAGCGCGAACCCCTGCCGGCGAGCGATCGCCGCGGTCGTCGCCGAGTCGAGGCCCCCGGAGAGCAGGATGACGGCTGGTTTGGTCATGGGCGGGTTGACGCAAGGGTCCACAATCTACATCCGTCCGTTTCGGAAGAGGCGTCCGGATCGGGAAAGCCCCGTTTTTCGGTCCTTCTTCGAGACACTCGGGACAGGCTGAGATGCCGTGACAGCGGGACCCTATCCAAACGGCCTCACGGCAGCGCTATCACGCCGGTTTATCGGGTACGGCTTGACCTACGGATTGATCGACGTTCTTCTGCGAGGGAGATCGGCACTCACGACCCGATTCCCGTTCCTGCCGCCTGAGGTCTTCGCATATGGCGTGAAGGTCGTTGTCGAACAGTTCCGCGTACTTGCGGCGGATGCGTCGGATCTCATTTACGATCGGGTCATCAATCATCGTTGGACTCCAGCAGTTCCTCGGGAGTGCAGAGGATCGGTGGATCATACCCCGCGTCGCGACAGACGCGTTCGATTGCGGGCCGAATGGATGCGTTCACGATGTGGCGGAAGTTCCACGACACGAGATATTGTATCCCGTGCGACGCAGCCAAGGCGATATGCAGCGCGTCGTTGGGCTGGTCTTCGGGAACGGCGTGTCCGCGAATCAGTGCCTCCGCCAAGTGTTCCGCCGCCGGCGTGATCGGAAGCACGGGAATGGCGCCGATGCTGCCGAGCCGATCTTGCACGGCATCCGCGTCCCCGTCGGAGGATTCGCGAACCACCAATTGCGACACGAAGAGCTCAAAGCGGTGGGCAGCCGTTGACCACCACTGCCTCGTGGTGTTCTGATGGCCCGCCACGGTGACGTTTTCCTGCGGCCACGACGTCAGATAGCCGATCACCGACGTTTCGAGGTAGACGGTTGGCTTCATTTCTTTGATCGCAAAACGACGGTTACCGGAGGCGGAACGTTGGCACTAAGCGGCCTGGTTGGCCGGCGCCGCCCATCAGGTCCGCTTGAGTGCCTGGTTATACCGCGTCTCTCTGGCCGCTTCGCATCGCCTTAGAGATTCAGTCATTTCTTGAGCCAACGATAATGATCGGCACTCCGCATCGTCTCGTGGGAGAATTGACGAATCAGAGCTAAATGGGCATTCTTCGGAGAGATCGGGACGCCCTGCGGAAAGGGAGGATCACCTTCGTATTGCACGTCCCCCGTAATACGGATCGCAGATGCATATTCGCCTGCACATAGTACCTTGTAGTATTCTTCGAGTTCTTGATCCACGTGCGCGCCGCCGTCTTTGTTTGCAGCGCTTAGTATGATAACGCGCCTTGAGAATTTTTCGGTCGCGTGAATAAACACGGGCTCGTCGCTCCACCAGTCGTCGATCGAAAGGGCCACGAACTCATTGCCGAGCAGCGGACGCGCGATCACTGGATGCGGAGAAGTAACGTCGATTTTGTACGCCAGGTAGTCCTTCAAGTTACCGTGGCCCCGCGACGACGATAGCATCTTGGTGTCTTTCAGACCGAGGTGGGTCAGCAGAGAGGTGCTGCGTTGGGTATCGTGAAAAATGACTCTCAGCGACGTTGCAAGACGAAGCGCCTCTTCCTCATCGCCTTGGTCAAAGAGTTCGCATGAGCGCACGAGGAACCGCAGTTGTTGGGCCAGCTTCTCTTTGAAGCGATCGTCAATCGATTCGGGCATACTTCTCCTCCAGCGGCTTTGCCGCCGCGGCACAACTATGTAATTCATTGGCGCGCCGAGTCGGCCAACCGGGCGCGTCCTTGCACCATAGCGCCCTCGGTCATGCCGGCAGTTTACCACGTTAAGCCACGCGCTGACCAGCATTTGCGCCTTCCTGCTTCCACCAATGAACGGGCTTATTCGTGCCTCGGCGACGCACGATAACGCGCTCTCGCCAGGGCGGAAATGGGTGGCGTCCGCGCACCGGCCGGGCAGCGGTGCATGTCGCAGCACGATAACGCTCTAAAGCCTTTGCCGCATTCTTGCTCGAACCGCTTGCAGAGTAAGGAATGGTGCGTTTGCTGAGTCGCTTTCCAGAACGCGACAAGTTGCGTCGCGACGCACGTCATCGCGAAACACCCCCCGGTGGACGGGTGCGGCGCTGCTGGAAAATCGTTCGCCAGCGCCTTTGCCCCGAACGGTGAACGGCCCGTCCGCAGGCCGCTGCCCTGCCGCTCTTGTCAATCATCATCCAGCATTCCCCCAACCCTTCCCGCAAACCAGTTATTATGCCACAATGACTTCGAGGAAGAAAGGAGCCCCGAGGTGAGCGACGAGTTCCGCGGCAAGCTGGAGACGTTTGACAACGAGTATCCGGGTCGGGATTACACGATTCGGATCGTCTGTCCGGAGTTCACGTCGGTGTGCCCGAAGACGGGCCAGCCCGACTTTGGGACGCTGGTGATCACGTACGTGCCGGATCGCAAGTGCATCGAGCTGAAGAGCCTCAAGCTTTATCTCCAGCAGTATCGCAACGAGGGGATCTTTTACGAGCACGCGACGAATCGGATCCTCGACGACCTGACGGCGGTGGTGGAGCCCCGCCGGATGACGATCGAAGCCGCGTTCAGCGCCCGGGGCGGGATCACGACGACCGTGACGGCGACGTTCGGGTCGGGGGTTGAGGGTTGATGGTTGAGGGTTGAGGGTTGATGGTTGATGGTTGAGGGTTGAGGGTCGGGGGTTGAGGGCCGAAGCGCAAGCGGCTGGATTGGTTGGACGGTGGAATGGGGCCGCTTTACTGGTTCCCAAGCTCCAGCTTGGGAACCTCGAACCGCGAAGCTCCGCTTTGCCCCTGTGGAACCGGCAGCTTCCCTCACGTACGTTCCCAAGCTGGAGCTTGGGAACGAGCGTAACTCTCAAGTTTCAACTCTCAACCCTGAACTCTCAACTCTCAACCCCGCCCCTCCTCACTCGTGCCGCAAGGCTTCGATGGGGTCCATGGCGGCGGCGCGCATGGCGGGGTAGATGCCGAAGACGACGCCGATGGTCACGGAGATGCCGAAGGCCAGGGGGATCGATTGGGGGAGGATGATCGGCTCGAGGCTCTTGACGACGTCGGGCAGTTGCTCCATCACGCGGGGCATGAAGCGATCGAGCTGCCGCTGGACGAACATGATGATCGGGCCGCACATCAGCCCGCCCAGGATCCCGGTGATCCCGCCCACCACGGAGAGCGAGATCGTCTCCACCAGGAACTGGCGGATGATGTCGCGCCGTTTGGCGCCGAGCGCGCGGCGGACGCCGATCTCGCGGGTTCGCTCGGTGACCGTGGCCAGCATGATGTTCATGATCCCGATCCCGCCGACGACCAGGGAGATGGCGGCGATGAGCCCCAGGAAGACGATGAACATCATTCGGGTGGTTCGGGCCTGTTCCAGGAGTTCGAGGGGGACGGTGACGCCGTAGTCTTTGGTGTCCTTGCGGTGGAACTTCGCGATCGTCATTTCGACCAGATCGGCGGTCTCCATCACGTTGTCGACCGCGTCGACGCGGAGCGTCACCTGGGTGAGCTCGACCTTCTCGCGTTCGAAGGAGCCGGTCCGGGCGGTGATGATGAAGTCGCCGATGCGGCTCCAGAGCGTGGAGATGGGGATGTAGACGTCGTTGGAGAACTCCTGGGCGGCGAACGATCCGCCGATTCCGGCCGAGGGGGACTTGGGCTTCATCACGCCGACGACCACGTAGTAGTGCTGCTCCACGTGGATGGAGCGGCCGATCGGATCTTCGAAGGGGAAGAGCTGTTCGGCGACCTCCGCGGCCAACACGCAATGGTTCTTCTTGTCGCGGCACTCGGCGTCGGTGATGAAGTGCCCGCGCCGGACCTCCAGCCGGGTGACTTCCGCGTACTCGGGCGTGCAGCCGACCAGCCGTCCGTCGATGTTCCGCCCTGCATAGCTGAAGCGGCGGCGGATCTCCCGGATCGGTAGCGCCCGTTCGATCGTGGGTATCGTCTCGGTGAGCCGTTCGTAATCCGCGCGCGTAATGCCGTAGGCGATGTCGCCGCTGGAGCCGCTGGTCGCTTCGCTGGGTGGCTTGATCGAGCGGACGATGATGTTGTTGGCCCCCAGGCTCTCGATCTGCTCCTGGGCTTTCTGGCTGATTCCCTCGCCGATGGCCAGAAGCCAGATCACGCTCGACACACCGATGAAGATCCCCAGCACCGTCAACAGGGAGCGCAGCGGGTGCAACAGGAGGCTTTTGACGCCTAACTGCCAGGTACGTAGCCAGAGGAAGGTCATTCGCAAGAGCTGATTGCAGAGGACGGGGGGAGTTGGCTCAGACGGCGGCCTCGTACTTTTCTTTCCGCTGGTCGGACTGGATCTCGCCGTCTCTGAGACGAATGATCCGTTTGGCTCGGGCGCCGACGTCCGCTTCGTGGGTGACCATGATGATCGTCTTGCCGGCGGCGTTGAGCCCGTCGAGCAGGTCGAGGATCTCGCGGGTGGTGACCGAGTCGAGGTTTCCGGTGGGCTCGTCGGCGAGGATGAAGTAGGGGTCGTTGACGAGGCTTCGGGCGATGGCCACGCGTTGCTGCTGTCCGCCGGAGAGCTGCGTGGGGCGGTGTTTGAGCCGGTCGCCCAGCCCGACCATCTGGGCCAGCTCGACGATCCTTTGGCGAGCGTTGCCGGCGAGTCGGCCCTGGTAGAACAGGGGGACTTCGATGTTCTCCAGGACGGTCAGTTGGGCGATGAGATTGTACGACTGGAAGATGAAGCCGATCCGCGAGGCGCGGATTTCGGAAAGCCGGTCGTCGTCGAGCAGGCTGACGTCCTCCTCGCCCAGACAGAGCTTGCCCGACGTGGGACGGTCAAGGCACCCCAAGAGGTTGAGCAAGGTGCTCTTCCCTGAGCCGGACGCGCCCATCACGGCCACGTAATCGCCCTCGGGGATGTCGAACGTGACGCCCCGCAGGGCACGGACGACCTCCCCGTCCAGGACGTAGTCCTTGGTGAGGTTTTGGATGGAAGCGGCCAGCATCATGGGCGGGCTCCCTGGCCACTGCCGGCGCTTGCCGGACGGTTGCCGCCGGCCCCTCCGGGACGAGCACCGCCGGCACCTCGGGTACGGCCTTCAGCGCCTGCCGGTCTGCCGGCACCGGCCCCTTCGCCGGCGCCTCCCGGTCTTCCCCCAGCTCCCGGACCGCGCTGTCCGCCCTGTCCGCCACGCATTCGCATCATCTTCTGCATCGCCGCGTCGAACTCGCCGCGGTCGACCGCGCCGTCACCGTTGGCATCGGTTTCCGACAGGTTTGCCTTCATCTGGCCGGAAATCTCTTCGCCTTCGAGCCGGCCGTTGCCGTCGGCATCCAGTCTCTTGAAGATCTGAGCCGGGTTGAATCCACCAGGTCCCCCGGGGCCTCCCGGTCTTTCGCCGCCGGGGGCTTGGGCGGTGCCGGGTCTCTCCGGACCGCCAGGTCTAGCTTCGCCTTGAGGCTCCGTCGCTCGCGAACCCGTTGCGGTTTGGGGCGTTTCGGTGGACTCGGGGCGAGTGCCGGAGCCTGCGACGAGCGGAGTCTCCTTTTCCGGGACCAGCTCGGGCAGATCGAGCTTGTCGCGGTACAGCGCGGCCCCCAACACGACCTGTTCGCCCATATCGAGCCCTTTTTCGATGACGACTCCCTTGTCGTTGGTCGAGCCGATGGTCACCTGCCGGGCTTCCAGGCCCTCCCCCTTGCGGAGCACGCAATAGTGCTTGCCGCCATGTTCGAAGACGGCCTGGACGGGCACCGTCAGCACGTCGTCGATCTGCTCAACGCGGATGGACACCTTAGCGGTCATGCCGGGCCGCATCTGCAGGTCTTTGGGGAAACTGTCGATCTTGACCGTGGTCTCGTACTCTTTCACGTTGCCGGAGTACCACGCCGACGGCAGCGGATACTCGCTCACCTTCTCCACCGTGCCCGTCAATTTCCTGTCGGGGAACGCGTCCAGCTCGATCTTCACCGGCATCCCGGCCTCAACCGCCGAGACGCGGGCCTCGTTGATTTTGGCCTTGACCTGCATATTCTCGGGATCCGGCAGTCGGATGATCTCCTGGCGCTCCCGGAGCATGGTCCCCTCTTCGATGACGGTCTCCTGACCGCCCCGCCGGTCCGTGACGTTGGCGTACACAACCTGGCCGGCCTGCGGGGCGCGGATCGTGCACTTCGCGATCTGCTCCTCGTACTCGGTGAGCTTGTCCAAGTCGAGCTGGTGGCTGTGCTTCTCGGATTCGAGCTTGGCCTGGGCGATGTTGATGCTGGCTTCGAGTTGGAGGAGCGTCTTGGGCTTGCTGTACTTCTCCACGACTTCCATGGAGGTCATGGCTCGTTCCAGCTCGATCTTCTTTCGCTCCAGCTCGAACTCGTCGGCCTGCAACTCCCGGTCGGAGATGAAACCCTTGGCGTGAAGGACCTTGCTGTCGGAAAGGTACTGCTGGGCACGGATCAGCTCCTCTTCGGCCAAGGAGATGTTCCCTTCGAGCTTCTTTTTCTCCTCCTGGTACGTGCCCTCGATGTATTCCTCCTTGCCGATCACTGCCGTTTTGAAATTGTTCTCGGCTTGGATGACGGCGGCCTTGCTGGAGTTGCAGACGATCTGCTGCTGAATCCGCTTGTCTTCCAGCGCAGAGGAGTCGAGCTTGACCAGCAGATCGGGCGGCTCTTCGCCCGGTTCTTTGGGCTCCCAATCGGGCACGGGTTCGACGTAGGTGCCCTCCGGAATGATCCAGATGATCATCGTGCCCGCGCCGTGGCTCTCCACCTCGCAGCGGATCTCCACGTTGTTGGCGCTTTCCACGTTTCCGTTTTCAGTGACGTCGTGGATGAAGGTCCCCCGCTGGACCACGTGCATCATCGGGCCCTTCTCTTCCGACGACAGCGACAGTCTCGGGAGGCCGAACCAGGCGACCAACGGCACGGCCGCTACCACGGGAATCGCGAAGAGCAATCCCCGGTAGGTAAACGCGCTACGGCAACGTGCCGGACGATACTTGGAACTGGCTCGATTCATGGAATGCTACCTCGCGACGACTCGGGGGCAGCAACTCTGCCCGCCGGACGACTCGCAGGGGGGGGTCGGGGGTGGTACCCGTCTATTCTAACCAAGGGGACGCATCTTGTCACTGTAGCCGTTTGGGGGAGTATCCCGCGGCGCCCGGTCACCCACGAAATGGGGGAGACGACGCGCTGGGCGCACACCGCCATCCATTGGAACCCCGGAGAGCTGCCCAAGTCGCGGCCATTGGTCAGAATTCGATGCTGGCGCGAGCGGCGCTCGAAGGGCACACCCCGCCCGCAGGTGCGGTGCGACTGCCTTCGCCGGACCAGCGCCCACGGCACGGACCTGCCGGAGGCACCGGGGATTGGGGCCCGGAGGATCGAAGCCCGGCGGGGAGATGGGGGAATGTTCTGCCGCGGCGAAAGGCGAGCTCTCACGCGGTGCGGCTTCCCGGAGGAGGATGACGCTCGACGTTCCGGGCAGCGGACCCCGGCAAAAGGGGGACGGAGGAATGCGATGCCCCCAAGGAGATCCCGTGGCGGGAAGTCAGCATGAGGGGCGGCGGAAAGACGCCGCGGGACGGATTCCGCTCAATGAGCTCCGCGGAGGGCGAGGCGTCGTGTGCGGTCGGCGTCATGGACCCTGGGGATGTCTCGGACGTCCGTCGGGTCCGCTGGCCCCCCTCCCTTTTCCGGCCGACCGAGTTGCGCGCCCGGCTGGCCGAGTCCGCTTTCCGACTCGATGAGGGCCGCTGTCGGCTGGACAAGGTCGTCTGGCGATCCGGGGAGTCCCGGGAGCGGTCCCATCGGGAGATCCGAAGGGAGTAGGTCCGGCGTCCCAGGCGCGATGGAATCCCCCCCCTCGAGAAATTCCGAGTGGATCCACATGCCTTGCTCGTCCAGCGGCCACATGCCTTGCTCGTCCAACGGCATCACGCCCAGGTCGAATTCCAGGCTCATCTGTTGGATTTCGTATTCGAGCCAGATCCTCAGAAGGGCATTTTGGGCACTGAGCAGCGATCCGTACGCGTCGTTCAGGTTGTAGGCAGCGGTGGGCCCCGTGGCTCGTCCCATTTCCAGCTCAAGTTGGTGTCTTGCGGTCCGGGTGATTGCGGTGTGCACGGCCGCCCGTTGAAGCTCGAACTCCAGGGGCGCCAGGTGGATCGCTCGGAGCGTGCCCCGGAGGGCCTCGCTTACGCGGTCCTCGAAGGCGTAGTACTGGCGGCGGGCTTGTTGGTAGTTGATCAACACCTGGCGGTACTCGTTGCGTTCGGCCAGCCGGGTCAAGGGAGCGTCGAACTCGAACCCGACCTCGATCTGTCCGGTCGTGTTGTGGTTCGAGTGCAGGTTGTCGCTTCGGGTGGTCAAGTCGCCGTTGAACACGAGGTCGAGATCGCTTTCCAGGTCGTTGGCCACCACCTCGATCTGCCGCCACGAATCGACCAGTGCTGCCCGGGCGTTCATCCAGTCGCGGCGATAGACCTGAGCGATTTCGAGGGCCTGCTCGGGCTGGAGTTCCACGGGCTTCAAGGTGAGCGCATCGAGCCGGGCCATGGCCCTGGCGAGGGACAAGTCGAGCAGTTGGCTCCATAGCTCGTCCAACATCTTACGCAACCCGAGGAGCAGATCGCGCCAAGCCTCCAGCTCGCTGCCGGCCTCCGCCTCCCGCTGCGCCGCTTCCCGGCAGAATTGCCTCAGTTGTTTCGTGGTCTGAGGCAGACTCTCCGCCAATCGGTCGACGCTCTCGTTCACTTCTTCGACGCGCCGTCGCAGCGAGTCGGGATCGGCGATCCCGGGATCGACGTCGCCTCGCTCGAACTCTTTTCGCTGGGCCAGGCTTCCCAGTTGTTCGACGCGATTCTCGAGCGCACGGACAAGCCGGTCGCGGTCTTCCCGAGCCGGGGCCAGGTAGCTCTCCGTTCGGTCGAGGATGGTTGCCTCCCGTCCCCCGTCCTGCAAGCCGGCGACGATCGTCCGGAGGACTTCCGGAGCATGGTCGGGCAGCACCTCGACTTTGGCGGCTTCGGCGGCTACGGAGGCGGTTTGCGCGGCGGCTTGCGCGGCACGAGCGGCCTGGGAAGCGACCCCCGCGGCTTCGACGGCGGCCTGGACGGCTTGGGGCATCACTTCGGCGGCGACTTCCGCCATCCGTTCGGCCGCCTGGTTGCCCGCCTTGGCCACCGCGTCGGCCTTGGCGAGGGCCTGGGCGGTCTTGGCGGGGTCGTCCTCTTCGGCGAGTTGGAGGATTTGGTCGGCGGCTACCGCGATTTCCGTGGCGGCTTGGAGAGTTTGCGTGGCGGCCTCGACGGCTTTGGCCATCGCATCCAGCACGGCCTTGGACTGTTCGTCGGCCTGGGGCGCCGCTGCCCCCTGAATGAGGAGTCGGACGATTTCGGCGGCGTCGATGAGGGCCCGTGCGGCCTTGTCGGCTCCCGCAGCGGCGTCCACCGCGATGCTGGCAGCTTCGATGGCCTCGTTGGAGTTGCCGGCTTGGGCGGCCTTGGCCACGTCCTGGAGGGCTACGGCAGCTCCCTGGAGGGCCGTGGCGGTCTCCGTCGCCTGGCTGGCCACCTCAACCGTGTTCTCGGCCTTCGCCGCGACGCGGACCGTTTGAGTCGTGGCCAGGGTCGCTTTGGCCGACTCCTGAACCGCGCTGGTGTACTGGGCCGGCTCCCCGTCGCGGGCTGCGATGGTGGCGATGGATGCGGCTTGCTCGGCGTCGCTGTCGGCCTCGCCGCCAGCTTGTGCGGCGTCCTCGTAGAAACCCAACCGGGCCCTGCGCAGCGCCGCGCCGGCGGCCATGGCGGCATCGGCGGCATCTTGAGCACCCTGAGCCGTACCGATGGCTTGGGCCGCCTGCGCCCCTTGCCCGGCCACTACGGCCGTGATCCCGGCGCACCTTGCCGTTGCCCGCGCAACTATCCTCGCCACCTGGACGGCAGCCCTGGCTGCGGCCTGGAGGAGTTCCTCATGCGCGGCGGCCTCGCCGGCTTGCACGGCCTCCTGGGCCGTTTGGGCTGCTTTGGCCGTCTGGTCGACGGCTTGAACGGCGTCGCGGGCTCCTTTGACCAGGTCGGCGGCTTCGGCGGCTTCCGCGGCTTTCTCCCCGGTTTGGATATGGTTCACCGCCTCGCCGGCGGCAACCGCGGCCCCCGCGTAGTCGCGTCCCGCCACGGCCTGAAGCGCAGCAATGGCCTGGTCGCTGGCCGCGGCAAACGCTTGCGCGGCCTGGGCAACCTGATCGGCCCTGGGCGCAGCCTGGGCGGCCTCGTAGGCGTTGACCGCGGTGGCCGCCATCTCCCGAACCGGGTCCAACATCCTGGCCACTTCGTTCTGGGTGGTCAGCAAGGCCGGGTCGATCAGCTCCAACGGCCGTGCCAAGGGATCTTCGATGCGGACCCGCAGTTCCGGGGGCAGGCCCAGCGTGATCTTGTACCCGTCCAACTGGTCTTCGTAGTTGATCCCCTGAGAAAGCAGTTTGATCTGAGATGAGTAGAGCGATTGACGGATTTGCTCTACCTGGACCGGATCGGTAATGCCGGTCCTCAGGTACTCATCAAGACGCTCCAAACTTCGGCTCAGGGAGGCCACGTTGGTCCGCTGGTTGCGGATTTGCAGTTGCTGCTCCAACAAGGACAGGTAGCCGCCCACCCCTCGGCCTCCCCCCGGAGCCACGGCCCCAAGGCCGATCCCGCCGCGTGCCGGCCCGGGACCCGCGCTGAGCCCGGCGACGGTGTCCAGGTAGAAACCGCGACGGAAGCGCTCCAATTGGCGGATGTTGGACAACAGGGCCCGCTCCGAGTCGGTCAGTTGCTCCAACACGACGGCACGGCCGGCGCCCCGCAACAGCGGTTGGACAAGCTGGAGGCTCACCGGGGTGATCGACGTGTAGCCGTCCGACCCGCTGAACTGCCAAACCACCGAGTTGGCCACCTCCACGACCATCTGGCTGCCGGTGGCGAACAACCGCCTCGCCCCGACCGGCGACCTGGTCGACAACTCGCTGGAGTCCGATGCGCTTCCACTCAGAGGGCCGCTCTTGGTGAAGAACGTCGAGTTGCCGCCGAAGAACTGGGTGTCGAAACGAAATCGCTGGAAGCTGACGTCCAACGCCGAGAGATACAGATCCTCCAGTTCCCCCTGGTAGACCCGTGAGTGCACCAGGGCCAGTTGGACCGCCGCCTGTCGGTCCAGCACGGCCTCCGGGTCCGCTCCCGTCGCTCCTTCGGCACCCTCCTGGGAGACCTTCAGATAGGGTCGCAGCGACTCGATCCACGCCGGGTTCTCGACCTGGTCGGTACAGCCGTAGTGGCGCTCGTACGGCCAGTTGCGCTTGCCGTCCACGAAGTGCATCAACTGATTTGACGTGGGATCGTCCGGAGGCATGGGAGGGCAATCGGGCGCGTGAGGCTCGTAGAACCGCGAAGTCGGGTCCGGCTCGATCGTGAAGTTGTTCGAAGGCCACCGGGGATCGACCGACCCGGTCTCGATCAACCCGTACGCTTCCTGGTCGGCCTGCCGACGGTAGTACGCCCGGTTGCAGCCACCGGCGACTGCCACGAGCAAACCGATACCGAGCAGGCCTGCACCCAACCACCAAGCTCGGATCGCCGTGACCTCTGACCTTGGACTGGGGACTCTGGCGGGGACGTGCGACACGAGCGGAACCTGTGTGAGAGGGGTGATCATGTACCACCATTGAGGGTATCGCGAAGACGCGACTTCTACACATTTGCGTTTCGGTCCCCGGCCGCTTCCGACTTGAACGATTGTGCGGACTGTGCGGCTTCAGTTGACCCTGCCGATTCTCGAAGATATGAGCCGCACGGAGGGCCTGACGGAGGCTGGGGTACCTGGGAGGAATAGGAGACGGTGGAGAAAGCTTGACAGTGGCTGCAACCCCGAATAACATCAAGGTTAATGGAGTTTGCCCTCGCATCCCCCTACAGTGGCGCGAACGGAGGCCGCCGGCGAGCCCCGCGGTTCGTGGAACCCTTCCACTAGTGGTGTAACGCGCCATGAGCATCTGGAACAAGGTCCTCATCGGGCTGATTCTCCTCGCCTCCATCGGGTTCTTCATTCTCGGCGCCCGGGCCCTGAAGACCCATCAGTACTGGCGCGAGCAAGCGCTCCAATTGGAGCAAGAGTTGGCGCAGGAACGCGACGTCGAGCTGGTCTTGAAAGAAGGGCTCGACTCGCCCGAAGTGATCGCCCGAGAACAGGAGCTCGACAAGATCGGGGCCGAGGCGGGCGAGGGTCTTAAGCGGGCCAAGCAGGAAGTGGAGGGAATGCGGGAGGAGGCCAAGATGGGCGTCCGCCGGGTCGCGCTGGCGCTGGACGAGGAATTGGTCGATCGGGGTCGAGTCTGGCGCGACTGCCGGCCTCAGCCCGCGCCGGAAACGGCCAAGACCGGTCAGCTCAAGGTGGTCGTCGAATTCCCCTCGCCCCATCAGATCGCGGACAAGACCGTGTTGTGGGCCTTCGACCAACTCCCCGTCGAGCAGGGCGGCAGGTATCTAGGGCAATTCACGGTCGACGGGGTCGACAACACGGGAGTGGTCCTGAAGCCGACCACCCGAGTGGACGGCCCGGCGTTGGCCAATCTCAACCAAAGCGCGACCCGCAACGGCGCGACTTGGTCGTTGTACGAGGTCATGCCCCGAGACAATCACCGGTCGCTGGCCGGCCTCAGTGAGGACGAGCTGAAGGCCCTGTTGCCCGAAGAGACCGCGGACGAGTACGTCAGCGACGGCCGGTCGACCACGCTGGAAGACGTCAAGCAGCGGGGCTTGGCGGGCAAAGTGTTCCAGGTCGACGAGAGCGGGCAGATCGTGAAGACGAACGGGCTGGAGGCGGAGGTCCGGGCGGAGAACGTCGAAGGGAGGTACGTGCGGCAACTTCGCGATTACGAGGAGCTGTTCCGCAAATACCACCTCCGGTTGACCGAGGGGGTCGACCGCAGGAACACGCTCGTCCGGAACGTCCTCTATGTCGATCCCGACCGATTACCGCCCGGCACCGATCTCGCGGGTCTCCAGCCCCCGTCCGTCCCGGCCCTCCCGGATGCGAAGCGCCAGCTCCAGTATCGCCAGGATGAGCGTGACCGGTTGGCGGAAGTCGAACGGCCGAAGTGCTTCGGCCAGCGGGACGCCGTGGCCGTCCACCTCGCTGCCGTCAAGGGCAAGCTGGCCGCGATCCAAGCGGCCCTGGCCGAGACGATCAAGACCGTCCAAGGCATGGCCGGCGAGATCGCCAGGATTCAACGGGAAGCGACCCGAATCATCGACGAGCGGACCGAGGCGATGGCCCAGGCCCCGGCCGGGAACTAACCGGCGGGGCCCCGTCGCCAGCCTTCGATCCTCCCCCCTGAGCCCACCCCCCTCCGGCCCCCCGTGTGGCGTGCTGCCCCGTTTGGTGTCCCGATCCGGGAGACGGGCGCCCTGGCCGTCTTGCCCGTAGTTATGCACAATGATAGCTGAGGATTGTGAGCCCGCGACCACCGGCACGCGGCGCCGGGGCTCGCCGGCAATCCGCATCGGTCATTCCCTGAGATCACCACCCGCAGACCCCGTGGCGGCGGGGTAGGAGCACGTATGGGCATCTACGACCGCGACTACTACCGGGAGCCGCAATCCCGATACACCCTGAGAGGACCGCGGACGATCGTCGGCATGCTGATCTTGATCAACGTGGTGGTCTTTCTGGCCGACGGGCTGCTCACCCCCATCAAGCCACCGGCGACCCTGGGCGACATCAACCGCTTCCTCGCCGTCCAGGTGGAGACGCTCACCAAGCCCTGGCTCTGGTGGCAATTCCTGACCTACGGCTTCGCCCACGCATCCGCGCCCGAATACTGGCACGTGGTGGGCAACATGCTGGTGCTGTTCTTTCTGGGTCGCGACGTCGAGTCGCGTTACGGGAGCAAGGAGTTCTTGCGGCTCTACCTGGCGACGCTTGTGGTCGCCGGCGTAATCTGGGCGGTTGTGGCGAAGTTTCAAGGACAGTCCGGGGCTGCCGTGGGCGCTTCTGGGGCGATCGCCGGCATCGTGGTTCTCTATGCGCTAAACTTCCCCCGGCGGATCCTGCTGTTGTTCTTTGTGATCCCGATGCCCGCCTGGGCGGTCGGCATGCTCGTCGTCTTGATCGATCTGCTCGGGGCCCTCAATCCCGGCAGCACCCACATCGCCTTTTCGGCCCACCTCGGCGGCGCGGCGTTCGCCTTGCTCTACCATCGTTTCGGGTGGAACCTCAGTCGCTGGACCACCGGCTGGCTTCCGGCCGTGCGGCTGAAGTCGCGGCCCAACCTCCGCGTTCACGACCCCGATCGCCGGGGGCGCCAAGACAAGGAGCTGAGCCAGGAGGTGGATCGAATCCTGGAGAAGATCCATCGCGAGGGCGAGGCCAGCCTGACCCGCAAGGAACGTCGCATCCTGGAAAACGCCAGCCGCGAATACCAGAAGAAGCGGCAGGGCACCGACGACGACAGCCTGTAGGGCGAAGCGTTCACCGGCCTACCATCTGATCCGCGTGCGGACGTCCCAGGCGGCCACCGTCAGTAGCAGGCACACGCCGTGTGCCGTCCGCTTGGCGAGCAGTACGTCGCAGAGTCGCCTGCACGCGTCGTTTTGGTGTGAACTGCACACGACATCCGCGAACGGCACACGGCGTGTGGGCTGCTAAGAACGTACGGAAAGCACGGCCATGAATCCGCGGGAAGTGTGGGCCATTTTCATTCCCCCGAACCGCGAAGCGGTTTCACAACATAGCCCAGGGTTGCGAAGCTACCCTGGGCTGTGTTGTCTAACGCCTTCGGCGTACGAGGATAGAACACCAACGGGACACAATGTGGCGAGTGATTGACGGCCGTTTTGAGCAGCCCACACGGCGTGTGCCTGCTACCTTCATCGAACGCCGCGAACGGTTGCGTTCCAGCCATGCCGAGTGCGATGCTAGGGCAGCCGGGGGCTCACTTCGTCCGACCCCAGCCACCCGTGACACTCACCTCTCACCTCTCGCCACCCGCCACCGCGAGGAGCGGGGGAACCCTCGTGGTTACTCCTCGGGCCCACCCTCCGGCGTGGGAGTGTCGGCCATCACGCTCGGACGTTCGGGCGGGAGGCCCTGCATCTCTGACGCGCAAGTATCCGTGGCGCAACGTCTTGCGCTGTGCACACGCGCCCGGCGTGCCCATGGCACGGGAGCGTCATCGGGGGCTGGGTGGCCGGCTCCGACCGGTGCGTGCCTGGGACGGCCGGCAAGGGTCAGGTCGTCCGGTGACACTTATGTAGAGGGGAACGAGCCCTCCCCAGAACTGGGCCACGGGTTGACACCCGAGTGAGCAGAAACCAAACTCAACGGTTCGCGTTGTCCGAGATACGCGTTGGTTGTCCGTGCGAACTGCAAGAACTGAGGTCTGCCGATGCAAGTTGTCATTTTTGATCAGTACGAAGATCTGAGCAAATCGGCCGCGCAATTGCTGGCCCAGACGCTCAATTCCAAGCCCAACGCGGTGCTGGGGCTGGCCACCGGCAGCACCCCCTTGAGCCTTTATCGAGAACTGACTCGGATGCACAAGGAAGAAGGGCTCGACTTCTCCCAGATCACCACCTTCAACCTCGATGAATACGTGGGGCTTCAGGCCGCGCATCCGCAAAGCTACCACTATTTCATGAACGAGAACCTGTTCAACCACATCAACATCGCGCGGCCGAACATCTATATCCCCTCGGGGACGACCGACAACTACGAGGCCTTCTGCCGGTGGTACGAGCAGCGGATCGTCGAGTGCGGGGGGATCGATCTCCAGGTGCTGGGGATCGGGGCCGACGGCCATATCGCCTTCAACGAGCCGACCAGCTCGCTGGGGTCCCGCACCCGGATCAAGACCCTCGCCAAGCAGACGATCGAAGACAACGCCCGATTCTTCGACAACCCGAAAGACGTGCCGATCTATGCGATCACGATGGGGGTGGGTACGATCCTGGAAGCCGAGAAGATCATGCTCCTGGCGAACGGCGAGCACAAGGCGGAGGCCGTGGCGGCGGCGATCGAAGGCCCGGTGACCAGCATGTGCACGGCCAGCGCGCTTCAACTCCATCCCGACACGATCTTCTTCCTCGACCGCCCCGCGGCCAGCAAACTGACGATGCTCGACTACTACGATTGGGTCCGTGAGAAGATGCCCGGCGCCCCGGCAGGGAACTGATCGGCCGTGACGGCCCGTCCCGTCGCAGGGAGAGAAGCGACGTGCGTGCCAAGCACGCACCCTACGACTCCGGGAGAGAGGCGACACGGTCAATCGACCACGAATCCCGCCCGGAACCTGCCTGGAGATACGAAACCGGCGCGCCGACAAGCTCCCTGAGGAGATTCTGTTATGCGACTGATCCTGTTGGACCGCCTTACGGCAAAGCGTTTTCACTTCTACCCGCTCGCCCTGAGCCGGCCCATCTGGGAGCTGCGGTGCGGGATGAGCACGCTGGGGGAGAAGCTGGTCGGCAAGCTCGGGGCGACCGACGTGGCCTGCTTCGTGCCGCCCTACATGGCCGAGGTGTATCGCGAGTCGTGCCGGTGGCCGGTGAACGATCCCGCGACGCTCGTCGGCGACGACCTGTTGATCGTCCACGGCCGGGTGAAGGCGCAGGGGTTCGACGTCGCGCCGACGGGCCCCAGCCGGATCGCCCTGGACGCCGACGGCGAGTGTCTCTACGCCCGCATCACCCGGGGGGATCTGGCCACGCTCGATACCACGTCGCTCGATGCCTTGCTCGATTCGGCCAGGCAATTGCTGCCGTCGGTCGACGGCGAGGTGCCGGCGTGGAGCTACACCTGGGATTTGATCCTGGCCAATCCGGATCAGCTTCGGGAGGATTTCGCGGCGGCCGGGCGGAGCGGGATCGAGGGAACGGTGGAGCAGCCCAGCGCGATTCGGGGAAGCGAGAAGGACGTGTACGTGGCCCGCGGCGCGCTGGTGCATCCGATGGTCGTGATCGACGCCGCCGAGGGCCCGGTCTACATCGACGAAGAGGCCGAGATCCATCCGTTCACCCGCATCGAAGGCCCCTCGTACATCGGCAAGAAGTCGATCCTGTTCGGCGCCAAGTGCCGGGAGGGGAACTCCATCGGTCCGGTCTGCCGCGTGGGCGGGGAGATCGAGGAATCGATCATCCACGGCTACTCGAACAAGTATCACGACGGCTTCCTGGGGCACGCCTACGTGGGCGAATGGGTCAACCTGGGGGCCTTGACGACCAATAGCGACCTGAAAAACGATTACTCCACCGTGGAGGTGATCCTCGAGGACGGCAGGCCCGTCGACACCGGCTCGACCAAGGTCGGCTCGCTGATCGGGGATCATACCAAGACCTCGATCGGCACGCTGTTCAACACCGGGGCGAACGTGGGGGCGATGGCCGTGGTGAACACGACGGGCATGCCGTTGCCGAAGTTCATCCCGTCGTTCGCCTGGCTGATCAAAGGCGCGGTAACCAAGGGGCGCGGGAAACGGGGGGTGTACGAGACCGCCGAGATCTCCATGGGCCGCCGCAAGGTTCCCTGGACGCCGGCGCACGAAGCCATGTGGAACGAGATCTTCGAGCTCACGGCCGAAGCGCGCAGCAAGGCCCTCAAGCGAGGCCGGATTGCCTTGGCCGCTTCCTAGCACAGCCGGCGGCCGGCAGCCGCAGTAGCCATCACGCTCCGCGTGATGTGCACCGTCACGCGGAGCGTGACGGCTACAATGACACGCGCACGGCGGCACGAGTGGCAACATGAGAGTCCAAGACACGCAGGAGATTGTCTCTATGGCGACGGTAGAAGAACGAGTCATCGCGGTGACTGCCCGCGTATTGAGCGTCGACCCCAGCGAGATCAAGCCGGAGCACGCCTTCACCACCGACTTGGGTGCGGAGAGCGTGCAGTCGGTCGAGCTGGTGGCCAATTTCGAAGAGGAGTTCGGCATCGAGATGGAGGAGGACGCCGCGCTGTCCGTCCAGACCGTCGGCGACGCAGCCGAGTTCATCGCGGGCGTGTGCAGGGAGCAGGGCGTCGACGTGTAGGGAGTGGCGAGTGGCGAGTGCTGAGTCCTGACGGGAGAGTCGAGACTGAAGCAGAGTCTGCTCGGCAGAATGGTCGCCCCACTCGCCGGCCCCAACTCACCACTTGCCCACTGCCGCTCAGCACTCACCACTCGCCACTCACCCTTGTGATGAAAGGATATTTCCATGCCCAAGAGGTCCTATCCCCTGGTCGACGCGACCGAGCCCAATCTTCTCGAAGAGACGTTCGACTACAGCCTGCCCCCGTTGATCCGGTTCGACGGTCCGGTCGTCGAGTACATCGACGGCCAGCCGGTCGAGTTCGATCCGCAGTCGCTCAAGACGCGCGACATCGTGATCACCGACACTACCTTCCGCGACGGCCAGCAGGCCCGACCGCCCTACACCATCGACCAGATGGTCCACGTCTACGACCTCCTGGCGAAGCTGGGCGGCCCGAACGGCGTCGTCCGCCAAACCGAGTTCTTCCTCTACACCAAGAACGACCGCGAGACCCTCGACCGCTGCCGCGAGCTGGGGCATAAGTACCCCCAGTGCACCGGCTGGATCCGGGCCGTGCCGGGCGACTTCCGCCTGGCCAAGGAAGCCGGGCTCGAGGAGACGGGCATGCTCACCAGCTCGTCCGACTACCACATCTTCCAGAAGCTGAAGTTCAAGAGCCGCCAGGCCTGCATCGACGCCTACTGCCAGGTCGTCGACGCCGCGTTCGAGGCGGGCGTCCGCCCCCGCTGCCACATGGAAGACGTCACCCGGGCCGACGTCGAGGGGTTCATCTTCCCCTTCGCCGAGCGGCTGATGCGGATGAGCGAGCAGGTGCCCGACGAGCTGTCGGTCAAGATCCGGCTCTGCGACACGATGGGCTTCGGCGTCAGCTTCCCCGGCGTCGAGCTGCCGCGGAGCATCCCCAAGCTCATCTACAAGCTCAACCAGGAGGTGGGCGTGCCCAGCGACCGGCTGGAATGGCACGGGCACAACGACTTCCACAAGGTCCACGTCAACGGCGCCACCGCCTGGCTCTACGGCTGCGACGCGATGAACACCACCCTGTTCGGCTACGGCGAGCGCACCGGCAACCCGCCCCTGGAAGGCGCCGTGATGGAGTACATCGCGCTGAAGGGTGACCTCTGCGGCATACAGACCGGGGTGATCACCGAACTGGCCGAGTACATGCAGTCGATCGGCTTCCCCATCCCCGAGAACTACCCGTTCGTCGGCCGCCACTTCAACACCACCCGGGCGGGCATCCACGCCGGGGGCCTGCGCTCCGACGAGCGGATCTACAACATCTTCGACACCACGGCGCTCTTAGGCCGTCCACCCCGCGTCGCCCTGACCGACAAGAGCGGCTCCGACGGCGTCGCCCTCTGGGTCAACGAGTTCTTCGGCCTCAAAGGCGACGATCGCCTCAGCGTGATGAAGGTCCACAAAGTCGCCCGCTGGGTCCGCGACCAATACGAAGAGCACGGCCGCATGACCGCCATCAGCGACCAGGAGCTGGAAGAAAAGGTCCGCGAGCTGATGCCGGAGCAGTGGGGGAAGTACAAGGGGTAGGAGGCCGCGGGCTAGAATCTTGGACCGTCATCATGCGCGCACCGTGCGCGTATCATCACGGCCCAGAACTCTATGGTCCTGGACCGGGTCGCAATCTCCGTATCCGATGCCGCCCTGGCTCGATGACAATGAACGAACTCTGCAACTCCTGCTCGCTGTACAACGTCAAGACCCGTTCGAGTTCGGCATGCACGGGATTTTGCATCGAGGGCAAGATCCGGAGATAGATGACTCCCGGTCCGCCGCCTTGGACGAACACGAGCGCTCCGAAATCACGGTCGCGAGTCACGAGGATTCGCCCCTCGTCGCGGGCGACACGAAGCAACTCGGCGTCTTCCGCCTGCGCCAGCCCGAGTTGAGCGGCGGGAACAACGTCATGCCCCAGGCCGCTTAGAGAGCGAATCGTGCTGGCATACACATCTTGGTCGGCTAGGAGCTTCATGGCGTCGTCGCGAGGCGGATGTCTTCAGCCGCCACCACGTCGATGGCGTACTGGATGCACGCGCGAATGTCTTCCGGCTCCAGGTCGGGGTAGTAATCCCGGATGATCTCGGCAAAGGAAAGGCCTTCGCGGACCAACTCCAGCACGCTCTGCACGGGAATCCGGGTCCCTGCCACGCAAGGCTTCCCGAAATGAATTGCCGGGTTGACGGCGATTCGCTCTTTCACGGTTTCCGCCTCCGTCAACGTGGAAAGAAGATGATCGACAAGAATAGCAGCGTCAAGAAAAATGCGAAAAGGAGAAGATGTCGAATCCAGTGTTGCCTGTTGGCGCTGCTCAACGGACCGGTCGCGGGCAGCCAAACGATCCGTTGACGCACGAACTGTGGAAGAAACGGATGAACGACCAGGAGTAATACGCAGACGCCCACACCAATGCTGACGCCGCACGCCGGTATGAACAATAATCGCTGCGTGACCGACCATCCGTTGTCGACGGCAAAGGGTGAGAAGCCATCGAGAATCGGCGCGTGCCGCTGGTCGTAGCGGGCTTGGTTTACTGCAGGGATCAAGAAGGCAAACCACATGGCTACGAAACAAACTCCGAACGATGTCTCCACGATGGAGATTTCGAAGCGACGGCGCCTCTCGCTTTCGCGCGATCTCGATGAATCGCCGGCTGACCGAGGCGACTGGTACGGGTTCTGAGCCATAGGTAACATTCTTCAAGGAGGTTCCGTCCGATACGTAACTACTAATTCGTGCGGCAGTCCCAGGTTGTCAATCAGGCACGCCGCTCCCCAGTAACGCGCCCACCCAATGGCGCTGATCGTAGCACATCAGTCGCAGGGGTGCAATGGTTCAGACCGCCCCGCGCGGGCGTGCTTCGGGGTCGTTCCTGGGCTATGTGGCACCGCTGAAGGCGCCGACCGCCATAACTGCGGCTCGCGAAGCCTACGAGACAGCCCCCTTCGCCACCAGCCCTGGGGCGGACCGCGTGGGCAGCCCGCGTGCGCGGGTCACTCGGTCGCGTTGAGTCGCTCAACCAGCCCCTCCAGCTTCCGCCGCCCCTCCCCGCAGTCGATGTAGTCGATAGCGAGGTGGGTGAGGACGTCGAGGTTTTTGGGCCGGGCGTTGTCCATGGCCTCGTACTCGCGATCCAGGGGGAACTGGAAGCGGAAGTAGTTTTCGCGGGGGATGAGCTGCCGGGCGATGTAGTCGACGGCGTCGCTGGAGCCGCTGAAGAGGACGTCGATCACGGGCTCCGCCCAGCGCACGGCGCTCCAGCGCCGGGCCTCGTCGCCGGTGATGCGGCGGACGACGTCGCCGGTGCCGAAGCTGGCCACGAGGAGGTCGGCCAGGCCGTAAGCGGGACGCTCCTGGTCGGGACCGGCGCGGTTCACCCGGACGGCCTCGGCAATCGCGCAGGCCGTGGGGTTGTTGGCCACCACGCCGCCGTCGATCAAGGGTACTTTCGCACCCCCAATTCTCAACTGGTGGGGCGGGAAATACGTGGGCGCGGCGGCCGACGCCCGGCAGACGTCGCGGACGAGGATTCGCCGGTGCCGGGCGCGGTCGTTCTTGAAGATCACGGGTCTTCCGGTGAACGTGTCGTAGGCGGGCACGAGCACCCGGGGCTTGAGGTCCTCGAAGCGCGCCCCGTCGAACACCGCCTCCAGCGCGTCCTCCAGTCCGCGGCCGCGATACCTCGGTCCCCCGATCCACGTAGGCCGGAATCGAGCGACGCGCCGGGCAAGCCCCGAGCGGGGCGACGGAAACACCTTCCACCCATCGCCCGAGTAGAGGCGGATGATTCGCCGGGTGTCGACCCCGCCGGCCACGGCGCAGGCGAGGATGGCCCCGGTCGACGTGCCGGCGACCAGGTCGAAGTGCCGCCACAAGGGCGGGTCGAGCGCTTGCCCCAGTCGATCGAGCCAGATGGCGGTGATCAGGCCGCGGATGCCGCCGCCGTCGAGAGAGAGGATTCGATAGGTGGCGCGCTGGGCCATCGCTTGCCCCGGGTGCGGTCGTAGCACAGGCATCTTGCCTGTGTTTCCAGTCTCACAGGCGGGAAGCCGCTGCTGCGGGCGTAGAGAACCATCCGGGCTTGCCGGCGGTTGCTCCGAATCTCACCATACCGGTGGAACGTCCCCTGCGGCAAGCAGAGTTTTTGGCCGCGTGAGGGCACGAACGAGGACTCGACGTCTTACGGCACCGGAAGATCTGCTCCATAAGCTCCAGCCCCCGGTCGGCGTTTCCCGCGGGGGAGTATACGTCGTGTCCCGCCTTGCACAGGTCGGCGAAGAACGGGGTCTCGCCCACCCGGGGGCTCTCGGGGAAATCCTCCTCGAATCGCTCGATCTCCCGAACGACTCGGTCCCACTTCTTCTCGTCCACAAGCCGCAGGATCTCCGCCCAGCGGATTTCCGGGTTGGGAAAAAGCGCGTCCCACCGGACGTAGGGAGTCAGCAGCAGAATGCCCAGGACCAACCCGACGAGAATCACGATGCCCGCCCTCGGCAGACGAGAACGCCGCTTGCCGCCCGATCGTCGCTTTGCCCGGGCCCGGCCGGTGGGCGGACCGCGCACGACGACGCCGGCCGGCCGCGCTGGGCAGGAGGTGGTAGACGGTGCCGCATTCGGGGCACTCAACGTCGATTCGCCGCCTCGTTGCCACCCTGATGGGGGTAGCCTGATCGTCCGCGAGAGTTACACGGATCGTTTGGAGAGCGTCGACAACCTGCCGCGGGCTGGGGCGGTCCTGCGGCTCGATCGCCATCATCGCCTGAATCAGGGCGTCGAAGGCGTCCGACACGTCCGGGCGGAGCATCCGGACGCTGGGCCGGGGGGCCTCCGCGTGCAGACGGAGCACCTCGCCGAGGTCGCCCTCCGGGAAGGGCGGACCACCGGTCAGGCAGAAGACCGCGGTGCACCCCAGCGAGTGGACGTCCGCCGCGATCGTCACGCCAAGAGGTTGTCGGGCCTGCTCGGGGGCCGCGTAGTTGGGCGTTCCCAGGATCGATCCGGATCGGGTGGCCGGTTCGTCCACGCCGGTGATCAGGGCCAGTCCGCAGTCGAGGATCTTGGGCGTTTCGTCCGGCTCGGCCAGCAGGAGGTTGTCCGGCTGGATGTCCCGGTTGACGATGCCCCTTGAGGGGGCATGGGCCAGTCCCCGGGCGATTCCCAAGAGGATCGTGGCGACGCGCAGGGGCGCAAGCGGCGTGTCCGGCCGGACCAGCTCGGTCAGCTTTCGGCCGGCGACGAACTCCGTCACCAGATAGGGGCGCCCACCTTCCTGCGCCCGGTGGTAGGCGCGGACCACACTCTCATGCGTTAGGCGGGCCGAAGCGGCGATCTCGCGTTGGAAGCGCCGCTTTGCGAGCTGAGGGTCGAGGTCGGTCTTGGGGACCTTGATCGCGACCGTACGGTCCCCCCAGCCGGGCTCTCTTGCCCGGTACACATCGCCCATCCCGCCGCCGCCGATCCATTCCAGATCGCAATACGGGCCCAGCACCAGCTTCACGCAGCGCGGACATCGATAGGGGATTACTCCCCCCGAATGTGCCGGGAAATCCTGGGCGCAGGCGGGACAGTGTTGCCTGGTGATCGCGGCCATACCAGCGCTGCCTTGAGGCATGGGGCCGCATGGGCCTACGCCTCACGTTCGCCCCCCCCGTTTTCAGGGAGCAGTTTGCGCAGCCTGAGCGCACGCGTTGACCGGGACGCACCCTCATTGGATACCATCAGCCCCGGCTTACCGATTGAAGCATGTGCCGGGACACTTTGGAAGGGGCGGCAAAACCGCAGTGGGCCCCCGGCGCGATGCCGGGGGTCCACGGAATCCGAAGGCCGAGACCTCCGGTCCACCGGTTTTGCTGGAGGCCTTTAGTTCCAGCCGTCGTGGCTTCGACCGCTCAGCCGTTTCTCTTTGGCGTCGAGCGTGTCGGTCATCGACGAGACCCCCATCTTGATGGCGAGCCGTGTGAGCAGCGCCGCTTTGTCGGTGCCCAGCTTGGCCATCAACCGCGCCTTGTGATTGTCCGCCGTGCTGGGGGCGACGTCGAGCACCGCCGCGGCCTCCTTGACGGTGCAGCCGAGGCTGACCAGTCGAAGGATCTCTTCTTCCCTCGGGGTGAGGTGAACCTTTCCGGCCCGCCTGGCCTCCTTCGCCGGGCTCAGCTTTGTGACGAGAGCCTTGCGAGCTTTCGTCCTAGCCGCTTTCCGGCCGGCAGCACTTTTCTTCTTCTTCGTAGACTTTTTCCTTACCATGTCGCTTCCTTTCAGACAGCTAAAACCACGAGCTCACCGCGTGAGCTCACCAAGTCCAAGGTCCGCCCGCACCTCCCACTGTCTGTCCGACGTCTCCCAGCAAGAATGGATTTGTCGTCTTTACGTCACATTCACAAGCGGCCGGGCAGGACCACTCCGCGGTATTGTAGCACTAAATAGCCAAGGATTCAATAGTCCGGCAGCAGATCCCCTGGGATATTCTACGAGTATTTTCCAATCAGGGGTCCCCGCGGGGGCACGTCTCGCCGCTCCAACCCTAGCACGCCGCTGACATTTGTACCCCAATGAACCACCTGCCAGGGGTAATTATTCAGCGTTACGCGGGCAAAATCCACGAAGGGCGAACAACGGGAGCCCGATTCCCCAGGGAAGACCGTGGCGCGCCCTCGCATGGGCCAGGCGGGAGCCACTAGGCACCCGCCGCACCCAGGAAGCCCTCATGGAACATGACCGGCTTGTATCCATGCTCCGTGACCCAGCGGATGGCGGCCTCCAGCCGCTGGGCATGGTCGGGAACGTGCCGAACGTAGAACGGCCAAAAGTACTGCTCATGGGTGAACAAATCCATGATTTCGGCTCGGCCCGGGTCCTCGGCCAGCGGCGCAAGCGTCGGTACCACGCGATCCAACGGCGTGTTGTTGCAGACGATATCAACGCTCGAGAAGACGATCCCGCTGGCAAAGTCCATCAGGGCATCGTGCCGGGAAAGGTGCTCCGAGCGGTCCGCGTCCAGGAAGTAGTTGACGTCCCAACCGTAGCCACGCGGTCGGAAGTCCCCGCTGAGCACGCGAACCCCCCGCTCGGCCAGCGGCTTCAGGGCCGTCGGCTGCACCATGCCCCAATGGATGACCGTCGGCGGCGAGTACGTCTCCTCGCCCGCAAAGCGGTGAATCTCCTCGGCCACCTTGTCCAGATCGGCGATCAACTGCCCGGGCGAGGCATACTGGTACGGCCGGTCGGGCTTGTTGGCGTAGGCATGGAAAGCCAGGCAAAGCCAATCGGCATTGTCTTTCCATTCCCCCTTATAGCGGTCGGGAAACTGAGGTAGCTCGAAGCCGTCTTCGGTCGCGTAGTAGATGTTGAGCACGAAGCGAGCACCGTACTTCGTGTGGAGATCCTGGAAGATCTTCAGGTACCAGGAATCGAACAGCGACGGGTACTTCTTGGCGGCGACGTCGCGGAGGAAGAAGCTGTTGTCGTCGACCGAGAAACGGTAGCGGGGAAACGAATGCCGGTCCCACACCACGCGCACGCGATGCTCGCCGGCCCCGAACACCCCCTCCGTCGCCGCAATGATCTCCGTCTCCTGGTCGCGGAGCACGACCTCTCCGGCAAAACGCGTGCCGGCTCGCACGGCGGGCGTGCCGTTGACCGTCACCGGCTGACCGATGGGCGCCTGGCCGGACACCCGGATCTTCAGGCCCCCGTCGATCTCCTCCCCGTGCCTTCGGTTCAACACGGCTCCGCAAAACGGCTCTTCGATAACGAGCGGCGGCAGGCGACCGGCCTCGGCGCCGGTCGGCCTTCCCACGACGATCCCCGCCGCACCGGCTGCCGCGGCCTTGAGGAAGTTGCGTCGCCGGATCGGTTGGCCTTTCATGACGATTTCTCCTGTTTTTCGACCGCCGAGCTCGCTTCGGCGTAGACCTTGAAATCCCGCATCGTCCAATCGGCCCCGTGCGTGTTGACGCCGACGCGGACCGGCCCGGAGGGGTCCGGCTGGTAGGGAAACGACGAGCAGTCGACCTCAAAGCGTTCCCGCGTCTGGTCGCCCTCCATCACGGTCACCGTGAGCAAGTTGGGCTTGAACCGCCCGCTCTGGTCGAGGTTCACCTCAACGCGCAGCCGGTACTCGACGCCCGTGGTTGCCCAGGCGACCTTCCGCTGTCCGATCTGCCGGAACCGGCCGTCCACGAAGCCCATGTGCTTCATCACCCCGCCGGCGCCCTGCTTGGGGGCCACGTCGACGTTCATCGACCAGCAGGAGATCGAGTCGAACGAATCCTCCGGGCCGGCGACGTGGAAATTCAGGCAGAACGAGTCGGGCGGACGCTGGGCCGTCCGCTCGTGGATCGTGAACCGGGCCTCGACGGCATAGGGCCGCTGGGGGTCAAGCTGGAATCCGCGGCGGGTCAGGTGTTGATTGGCGTTCCGCTGGTCGACCATCACCATCGCGTCGGGCTTGACCTGGTACTCGAACGTGCCCTGGTACTGATGGATCTCCCAGGTCCCATTCGCGTGGGCGCCGTCGAACTCCTCCAAAACCGGGACCATCGGGCCCGCCGGAGCTTTCGCCCGCTCTGCTGCCTCCGCCGCCAACCAGGGCTCCATGGCGACACCCCACGAAACGAACACGAGGAACACCGCGAAGGCCGTGGTAAGACGACGAAGGCTGGGCATGATTTCTCCTCCCAGATGCGGTCGCGGGCTTGATGATCCGGCTCGTCAGGTGCTATTCTGCGCACGGCGCTGCCGGGCCGCAATAGCCGGCCGGGGGCAACGTCGCTCAAAATGCCGGCCCGACAAACTCGCCCAGGGAGAAAGCCCATGACGATTCGAAGAAGCGCTGCCCGCGCCCCGCTGCTCCTGGTCCTATCTGCCTTGGTGGCTTTCGGACCGGACCGTCTCGGGGCGGCCGAATCCGAGACACAGCCGGACTTCGTCAAGAAGACGTATATATATAAGGTCGTGGGCGAGTGCAGGATTCAGGCCGACGTGTACCGGGCGGACGACCAGGCGGTGCGGCCGGGCGTCGTCTGGATGCACGGCGGCGCGCTGATCCTCGGCAGCCGGCAGGGCGTGCCGAGACGGCTGTTGGACCTCTGCCGCGACGAAGGATTCGTGCTCGTCTCCATCGACTACCGCCTCGCCCCGGAGGTCAAGCTGCCCGCGATCATCGACGACGTCCGGGACGCCTGGGCATGGGTCCGCAAGGAAGGGCCGGCGCTGTTTTACGTCGACGCGGAGAAGCTGCTTGGCGCGGGCGGCTCGGCCGGCGGTTATCTAACGATGATGACCGGCATCTGCATCAAGCCGCGGCCCGCGGCCCTGTTGGCGTACTGGGGATATGGAGACGTGGACGGGCCGTGGTACACGCAGCCGTCTGAGCACTATCGCCAGGCCGTGCCGCTGGTGGCCGAGGAAGAGGCGCGCCGGGCCGTGGGCGCCAAGGCGCTGACGGGCACGGAGGGACCCGAACAGAAGGCCCGGGGCCGCTACTACCTCTACCTTCGCCAGAACGGGCTATGGACCAAGGAGGTGACGGGCTTCGATCCGAAGACCGAGCGAGCCAAGCTCGATCCATTCTGCCCGGTCCGCAACATCACACCCGACTACCCGCCCATCCTCATGATCCACGGCACCGACGACACCGACGTGCCCTACGACCTGTCGGCCGCCATGGCCCGCGAGCTGGCCCGGCACGGCGTCCCGCATGAGTTGATCACCGTGCCCGGGGCGGGCCACGGACTCGGCGGGGGCGACAAGGAGCTGGTCGCCGACGCCCACGCCCGGGCTCTGGAGTTTGTCGGGAAGCATCTACGGTAGCACATTGGGCCGTTGGCAGGGATCTCTCGGCAGGGAGACCATGGTCGAGAAAGGCGGACCAGGGGCACGCCCGAGACATCGCCGCCAGGACGATCACCCTCACGGCCGACCCGGGCAAGCTGCCGTGATCGCAACGCCCGCGCGTCGACGGCGATTACTTCCGCGCGTCTGGCCCGCTCGGCGCGGGGCTTCTGATCCCGCCGCTTCCGCCGCTCAAGCCGCGTGATTCAGGGCGGGCTTTCACGGGGGACGGAGGCCGGGTCGATCCGCTTGATCGCGTCGGCGGCCGCCTGGCGGACGTCTTCCTGCACCTGGTCCGACTCGATGAGCTTCCGAAGCGCGGGGACGGCGCTTTTGGCCGGCGGCCCGATCTCGCCCAGTGCCCGGGCGGCGTCGGCGCCCCAGTTGAAATCGCCAAGCTCTTCGACGAGCACGCCGACGGCCGGGTCGGACCGCCCGGTGATCAACCAGAGTGCCCTGGCCCCCGGGGCGCGCGCCGCCAGCGGGCCCTTGGCCAGCGCCTTCTCCAGCGCCGGGGCCGCTGCCTTGGCCGGCGGCCCGAGCTTGCCTAGGGCGATCGCCGCGTCCTCGCGCACGGGCTCCAGCGGGTCCTCGAGTGCCGCGGTGAGCGAGGCGATCGCTTCCTCGCCGATCTCGGGCCCGATGCCGCCCAGGGCCTGCGCCGCGTGGCGACGCACGGAAGGCAAGTCTTCCTGGAGCAGCCGGACCAGGACCGGCGCGGCCGCCTTCGCCCCCGGCCCGATCTCTCGCAATGCCCGACAGGCCCAGTACCGCGTGTGAAAGTGCTCGTGGTCCAGCGCTTCGACAAGCGCCGGGACCGCCGCCTTCGCCTCCGGGCCGATCCCCATCAGCCCGACGATGCCCGCGCGGCGGGCAAAGGGGTCGTCCTTCCTCACCAGCTTCACCAGCGGCTCGACGGCCTCCTTGGCCTCCGGGCCGATCCGGTGGATGGCATTGGCAGCGCCGGCGAACACCTGCGGGTGCTCGTCCTCCAGAGCCGCGATCAAGTCGGGCAGGGCGGCCGGGCCCACGTCGCCCAGGGCCTCGCTGACCGCGACCCACACGGGCACCTCGGAGGGCAGCTCGCCCTGGGCCCCCAGAAAATACCCTTGGTCCTTCAGCGCTTCGAGAAGTGCCGGAACCGCCGATTTGGCGGCCGGGCCGATCGCGCCGATCGCCCGGGCGGCCCCGGCGCGGACGTCCGCGTCGTCGTCGCCGAGCGCCTCAACGAGCGCCGGCATCGCGCTTTGTGCCTGGGGACCGAGCGTCCCGATCGCCCGAGCGGCTTCGAGCCGGACCACGGCGTCGGGGGCTTCGAGCGCCTCGATTCGGTCGGCCAGGGGTTTTTCGTCGGACGAAGGTTGGGCGCTCGCTCCGCCCGCCAACGCAATCAGAACCGCAAGTGACAGGGTGGTCATCACGAGTCGTCCCAGGATCGTCTTGCCCCGTTGAACTTCTCGAATTATCGCCCCGTTCGCGGGTCGGGTCAACGAACGTCGACACGGCCGGACGCCTGGCTTCGTTGACCATTTGACGCTTGCCGCCTACGATTTCCGGTGGGATTTGCCCGGGCATCAGGACGATATAGATACGGGGCGGTACGTCACGGTGGCAGTCCGACACTTTGCGGGCCGGGCAGGCGCTTGGGGGGCATGCCCGGGCCGCACGCCGAATACCCTCCAGGCAGGAAAATGACGATGCGGATCAACCGGCTGACGGCGGCCGTGGCGGGGCTCTTCGTGTTGGCCTCCAGCGTGGACGTCGAGGCCCAGGTCCGCCCGCGGCCGCGCCCGCTGTCGAGTGCATCCCAGGGGGAGTACCGCTCCCCGTTCGGTCCGCGCTCGCTCGGGTTCCCGGTCTACCCCAAGCCGTCGGACTTCGGGGGCGGCGGACAGTTCGGGCCGCGGCCCAATTTCAAACGGGGCTACGTGGCGACCCCTTCCTTTTCGTTTACGGAAGACTTTGCCTCTCAGCCGGCGTATGGGGGCGAGGCGAGCTATCCGTTCAACCAGACCGGCCCGCGGCCCTTCGTGAATGCCGCCGAATCGCAGGCCGCGATCGAGCCACAGGCGATGCTCTCGCAGCAGCCGGGGCAAATGGGCACGCCCTCCGATCAACTCGGCGGGCAAGCCGAGCCGCTAGCCGGCCAAACAGCGCAGAACGTCGGACAGCCCGGGGAAATGGGGACGCCGCTTGAGGGAATCGCCGGGGCGCCGGGGCCGGACACGACCGCGGGCATGACGGGCGCGCCGGGGATTGGCGAGCCGAGCGCCACCCCGTCAAGCCCTGCCCGCTTCCAGTGGCGGACCGACTTCCTCCGCGGACAGCGGGCCGAGCCGGTCCTGGTCGAGCGCCTCCGCCGCGCGCTCTCGCACCGGCTGCGCTCGCCCTTGGTGGTGACGATCGACGACCAAACCGCAATCCTCCGCGGCGTGGTGGCCACCGATCACGACCGCGTCCTGGCCGGCCACGTCGCCCGCTTCGAGCCGGGGGTGCTCAACGTCAAGAACGAGCTCGAGGTGGCCGCGACCGCGTCGCCGTAGCCGACCTTCTGGCGGAACGCCCGCGTCGGCGCTGCTGCTTGTCGACGTCCTGTCCGAGCCTGCGGTGCCTTCGAGGTCGGCCCTTCTACCCAAGCTCGGGCCAATCGCTCAGGTCCGCCCCATACTCGTCCAGCGGCGGGCGGCCGAAGTGTTTGATGTACGGCCCGTCGACCTTCACGGCGAACGTGGTGACGTGGCGAATGCCGCGCTTCGCGTAGGTCTCGAGATCCGCGCGGAACACCTCCCGACTCCACGGGATCTTCACCCGCTCGGGACGCGGCGGCTTCAGGTGCCGGAGAAACCGGGACTCGTCGAGCCAGTACTCCAGCGCCTGGGCCCCCCGGCTCCCGAAGACTTCGAGGTTGGCGTCCAGGTCGTCGAGCAGTTGGCCGTGGGTGTACGCGCCGAACTGCGAGTCGCGCCGTGAGAAGGGGACGTCGTAGTTGCGGTGGATCGGCGCGAACTCCAGAAAAATGCCTTCGGTGGGCTTCACTTGCGTCGGCGCCCGGTACGTGTTGGCGTACGCCAGATGGGCCAGCGTCGCCCGCGGGTCGATCTCGCGGAGCGCCCGAAGCATCCCGTTTTCGAGCACGAGCGCCTGGTCGCTGTCGGAGAGCCCTCGGCACTGGGGGCAGTGGCACATCGGCCGGCCGTCGTCGATCCAGTAGAAGTAGCGGCCGGTGGTGGGGCGGAGCAGCCGGGCGTACTTTTGGGCGTTTTCGCAGGCCACCTCGACCGCCGCCTTCGAGTGTACGCAGAGATTGCAATCGGCGACCCGATCGCCCGACTCGTTCATGCGGAACATCGTCGCGTCCCGCTCGAACAGCTCGCGGGGCAACAGGTCGCCGATCGAGTGCAGCTCGTGCTCGACCTCGATCCCGAGCTTCCGGCAGCGCTCGAGGAAGCGCCGGCCCTCGTCCGTTTGGACGAACTCGGCCACCTGGTGCGGGAATATATGCGTGCCGATGGTCGACAGCCCGGCCCGCTTGGCCTGCTCCGGCCAGTCCCAGGTGGTCACGTCGGAGGGGACGAGCACGACGCCCCGGGTTTGGAAGAAGGGCTTTGCGTCTTCCGCCGTCGCCGCTTTGCCTCGCGCGGCGAGCCCGCCCAAGGCCAGCGAGCCCGCGGCGGCCGACCGCAGGAAGCCCCGCCGCGAGACGGGTGCGTTTTCTCCGTTCCGCGCGTGAAGGCTCGACATCTCTCTCCCTCTCAACCGGACCTGAAACAAGCGAGGTTTCCTTGGAGTGCGGCGACTTGTCGCCGCTTTCTTACGCGTTGACGCAACCGACGAGCGATACCACAGTCTACCGGAAAGCCATCTCGCTACGTTCTTCGGCCGCTCAGAAAGCGGTGACAAGTCACCGCACTCCAAAAAGTCGCTCGCTTTGGAACTAAAGCACCAGCGTCAGCTTCAGCGAGTCCTTCGCCTGGGCCGGGTCGGCGTACATCTCGAACGCCTCGGCGGCCTGGTCCCAGGGCATGCGCGGGGTGACCATGTCGACCAGGTCGCAATGGCCGTCGACGATCATGTCCACGGCCAACTGGAAGTACTCCTTGCACTCGGGCCCCATCGAGGTGACGATCTCCGTCTCGTTGGCCACGGTGTGAAACCACGGGAAGGGCTGGCTCTCCGCGTGCGGCACGCCGAACACGTAGAGCCGGCCCTGGCGCCGGGGCAGATGCGCGGCCGTATCGAGGGCGTCGGGCTTTCCCACCGCCTCGACGCAGAAGTCGATCATCTCGCCGTCGGTGAGCTCTTTGACCCGCTCGGCCACGTTCTCCTGCGAGGCGTCGATCACGTCGGTCGCCCCAAAGCGCTTGGCCCAATCGAGCCGCCAGGCGACCCGGTCGATGCCGATCACCTGGCGCGCCCCCATGCGCCGGAGCAGGTGGGTGAAGATCAGGCCCATCGGCCCCTGGCCGACCACGGCGCAGCGCTGCTTGATGACCGGGCCCGTTCGCACCAGCGCCCGGAGCACGGTGGCCAGCGGCTGGGCGACCACCAGCGCGGCAAGGTCGGGGGCGTCGGAGGGCAGGCGGCCCATCCCTTCCGGCCTCGCCGTGATCAGCTCGGCGAACCCGTTGTACTCCTCGGGATGGGCCAGCACGAGCGTCCCAGGCTCCCAACCCGGGGCGCGCGACTCGATGATCGTGCCCACGTTCTCGTGGCCCAGCCAGCCGGGCGGTCGCTCCATCTCGCCGGCCCAACGCCCGTCGAACAGGTACGGCCCCATGTTCGTCCCGCACAGGGCAATGTGGCTGCACTGGACCAGGACTTCGCCTTCGGCCGGCTCGGGCGCCGGCGCGTCGTCGATCAGCTCGATCTCTCTCGGCCCCACGAATACGATCGCTCTCATCTTCGCATAACCCCCGTCGTTCCTAGAACATACAAGCCCGGCGCCTCCTGAATGGTCCGATTGTGGACACGATATCGGGTGGCCACCGGGCGGTCAAGCGACGGCCGATCGCTCGATCCCTCCCCGACTGCCCGGCCAGCGCCACGCGACGCCCTCGATCGTGCGCCCTATCGGCGAGACCGCCCGTTTGGGGGGTTGGGTTGGTGCCGTGTATTGACGATACGGGCGTCCCGCGGTTTGATCATAGGTATCACGTCCAACTCCCCTATCGGGCAAGGAGAGAGATATGACTCGCTTGAATCCATGGGCGACGTTCCTCATCGTCTCGCTGGTCGCGAGCACGGCGTTGTGGCCTATTGCGCGTCCCGCGTCGGCCCAGTCGCCGGGCAAGCTGCGTTACAAGGGGCAGGAAAGCCAGACCTATGCCTACGACGTGAAGATCACGGCCGAGACGGACGACTACACCGAGGAGTTCCAAGGCGTGGTCTCGGTCAAGTTCAACTCGGTGGACGACGAACAGCTCAAGGTCACCTACCACGGCGGTCTGAACAAGACCCGCAAGTCGAAGCCGAAGCCCCGAACCGGGCGCCCGGGTTTCGGGCCGTTTGGCCCGGGGTTCGGGCCGCACATTCCTCCGCCGCCGTTCGGGCCGTTCTCCAGCACGCCGTTCAAAGGGACGACGACCACGACCAACGATCTCGTCCTGACGCCCCGCGGCCGCATCCTGAGCATGACGGGCGACTCGCAGCTCCCGTATTTGCTGGGGAACGTGTCGTTGCTGGTGTTCGAGCCGCTGCCCGAGGCGGCCGAGCCGTCGTGGACCGTGAACCTGGGCGTTTCGATCACCGAGGAGGGTGGCCAGGAAGGGCCGCCTTTCTTCGGCCGCTTCGGCCCGTTCGGCCCGTTCGGCCCGTTTGGACAGGACCAGCGCGAACAGCGCACGGCCGGCTCCGAAGTGCTCACCTACAGCACCGAGCGCGTCGACGGCGCGACGGTCGTGGTGAACAAGACCTATCGGCTCACGTCGCCCGCCACGGGCGAGAACAAAGAGAGCTTCGATATCAACGGCGCGGGCAAGTGGACGTTCAACCGGGAGCTGGGGGTCTCCGAATCGCTCGACTTCAAGCAGAAGCTCGTCGTCCACGAAGGGAACTCGACGACCACGTTCCCGGTCTCGATCACGTATCGCCGGCTCTCCTCGCAGGAATGGGGGAAGATGGAGCAGGAACGGATCGCCGCGGCGGAGAAGGCCCGTGCGGAGGGAGAGCGAAAGGAAGCGGAGAATAAGGCGAAGGCCGACGCCCCGATCGACGGGGACGAGCGCAAGGAGGTGCTGGCGGCGTTGGGGTCGAACAATCTGCCCAAGCTCGAGACGACGCTCAAGATGCTCGCCGGCAAGACGGAACGGCCGGACGAGGAAATCGCCCGGGCCATCGAGCGGCTCTTGAAACACCCGCATTCGTCGGTGCAGACGAATGCGAAGGACGCGCTGGCGAAGTTCTCGCCCGATTTCAAGCGGATACACGAGCTGAATCGCACCTACAGCCACCACCGACACACGTTGTCGGAGATGGGGCCGCCGGTGATGGACGGTACGCCGCTTGCGCCCGGTTTGATCGTCGCCGCCAGGTGGCATAACCGGTGGTGCGCCGCCAAGGTCGTCCAAGTCCTCGCGGGCGGCCAGGTCGAGATCCAGTTCCAGGAGTGGCCGTGGAAGGAGAAGCGCAGCCGGGCGGACATGCGGCTGGCCCCGCCCGAGGTCGAGCAGCCCGACGTCGATCCGAGCTTGCTGCCCCGGGCGGCGTCGGCCGGTGCGGCGTCGGCCGGTGCGGCAACCGCCGGCGCGGCAGCCCCCGGTGCGGCGGGCGGAGCGTATCGCACCTGGAGCGACGACAGCGGCACCTTCACGATCGAAGCCCAGTACGCGGGCGTGGAGGGCGACAACGTGCGGCTCGTGCGAAAGACGGACGGCAAGGAGATCAAGGTGCCCCTGGCCCGGCTCAGCGAGGCCGACCGCAAGTTCGTCGAACAGGCGCGCCAGGCGCCCAAGGTGAGCAATCCTTTCGATCCCTGACGCTCAATCGCCGAACGCGGTAGCGTAACGTGCTCTCTCGGGGATTCGACCTGCTGGCCTCGGTCAAGGCCCCGTCCGCGCCCCCTCCTGAGAGCAGTACCGTCCGCGCCGGCAGCAACGCGGCGTCGCAGAGAGCCCTTCTGCCCGAACCGTCCGTGATACCCCCCCGGCGGGGCAGTAATTTCCGAGAAACTCGCCAAAGTGGGCCTTGACAACCCGATTGTTCTAGTATACTAGTTAAATATATGACTCATTCATTGGGCTGAGGCCGTGCAGATTTCGATCGACACCAAAAGCGGCGTGCCGTTCTACCGGCAGATCATCGAGCAGGTGAAGTTCGCCATCGCCCGGGGCGATCTCGGGCCGGGCGACCGGCTGCCGACCGTCCGCCAACTGGCGGTGGACCTTTCGGTAAACCCCAACACCGTCGTCCGCGCGTATCGGGAGTTGGAGATCGAAGGGACGCTCGACACCCAACAGGGCTCGGGGACCTTCGTCGGCAATAGCCGGCCCGACGTGGACCGGCTCGAACAGCGGCGGATGCTCGACCAAATTCTCACCGACATGCTGGCCCGGGCCTCGTCCTACGGTTTCACCCTGGACGAGGTGCTCGAAGGCCTGCGGCAACGAAAGGAGGAGACCCGATGAGCCCGACTCCCAAGACCTCGGAGTGGCAGAAGGCGATCGTGGCGGCTTCGTTGGAGAAGTTCGCCACGACGTCGCGCGCGGATTTCCGCTTCGCCCCGCTCAACACCCTGTTGCTGGTGGCGATCTTCGTCATCGGCTTGGTCGTGCATCTCGCGCTCTATCCCTACACGATGAACGCGGTGGTGCTGTGCATGGGCTCGGCGCTGGCCCTGGCCGTGCTGCTCCGGCTGAGCCAGGTGTGGGAAGCAGTGGTCGTGCTGGCCACGGCCGACTGTCTGATCACCTACCTGATGCTGCGTCCCGAGAGCACGGTGCTTCTGGTGGCCATCGTTGCGGCGCTCGCGATTGCCCCGGCGGTGCAGATCGCCTACCAGTGGGAGCGCGCGGTCGTGCTCCGCTTCGGCAAGTTCCAAGCGCTCCGCAAGCCGGGCGTGTTCGTGGTCGTGCCGGTCATCGACAAGGTGGCCCAGTTCGTCGATCAGCGGATTCGCGTCACCGACTTCAGTGCGGAAACCACGTTGACGGCCGACACCGTCCCGGTCAGCGTCGACGCGATCGCGTTCTGGATGGTCTGGGACGCGCAGAAAGCGGTGCTCGAGGTGGAGCACTTCGAGGACGCCGTGGTGCTCTCGGCGCAGACCGCGCTGCGCAACGCCATCGGCAAGCACGACCTGGCGGTGCTGCTGTCCGAGCGGGACCGGCTGGGCCAGGAAATCCAGAAGACGCTCGACGAGAAGACCAGCGCGTGGGGCGTCACCACGCAGGCGGTGGAAATCCGCGACATCATCATCCCCAAAGGGCTCGAGGACGCCATGTCGCGCCAGGCCCAGGCCGAGCGCGAGCGCCAAAGCCGAATCATCCTCGGAACCGCGGAGACCGAAATCGCGGAAAAGTTCGCCCGCGCGTCGGAACACTACCGCGACAACCCGGTGGCCCTCCACCTCCGGGCAATGAACATGGTCTACGAGGGCCTGCGCCAGAAGGGGTCGATGATCATCGTTCCCTCCACCGCGGTGGAAACGATGGGCCTGGGCGCACTCGGAGGGCTGACCGCCTTCGGCAGAGAGATCCCTCGCGGCCAGGCGGCGGACTCAGCGGCCGACGACAAGCCAGAGGACGCTTCGGGCGAGACGGCGAGCTGACCCGGTAGACGACCGCCGGCGGACGTTGCGAGCCGGGTTCGCCCGCAAGACGCGAATCGGATACGGCCAACCGAAGGAGGTAGCCCAATGAACGCATCCGCAAGTCTGGACGAGGTTCTGAGTGCTGTCGCGAAGATCCTGTTGTGGTGTTTCGTCCTGGGGACCCTGATCCTCTTCCTCTTGTTCGGCTTGTTCTTGGTGGCGGGCGACATCGCGTACCAGGTGCACTCCAGCATGTTCGACCTGTCGGAGCACGAATTCCACATGATCTGGTACTGCGGGATGGGATTGCTCAAGGCCTGGGTCTTCGTGCTGTTTCTAATTCCCTGGATCGGGGTGCGACTGGCCTTGAGAGGAATGAGAAGACGCAGCGCCCGGACGCCCTGACGTCGGGAGGTCATGGACGGCCGGGAGACCGTGCCACGGCGGGACGCCTCCCTGCGCGAACCGGCGGGCACCGCGCGGAGCAGCCGGTTTCTGGCTGATGGCGCCCCCCTTCCGCAAGCGGGCACCTGTCAGCTCGCCCTCGGACGACGTCACCGTCAGCCTGTCGGCCCCGCACCCGATGCCCGTCCCTCCACCCGGTCTACTGGCCACCGGGCCGCGAATCGGCTATCATGGGATTTATCAACGCGACGACCTTTCGGACGAGGTCGAGCAGCTCAGCTTCACCGCCCGGACGGGTGGACTTATCTGGCCCATCTGAGGGGATTTCATGGCAAGCAAGGCGTCGAAGGAAGAGCAACCGCAGGACGAGGCGGAGGCCGAATCCAAGGTGAGTGGCAAGGCCAAGGGTGTCAAGAAAACCGCCAAGAAAACCACACCGCGGAGAAGTCGTGCCAAGCCGCCCAAGGAAGTCCGCCTGAAAGCCTTCTGGGGAGTTTTCAACCAGGCGCTCAATGCGGTGGTCCTGTTCGAGTACAACGAACGGAAACAGGCGGAGAAGAGGGCGGAGGAGCTGAGCGCGTCGCGCAAGAGCCCTCATTTCGTCCAGCTCGTCAAGAAGGTCATCGAGGAGTGAACCGGACGGACGGCCCGCGGGCGTGCCGCCGCTTTTTCAGCGAGGGCTCTCTCCCGAGGCGACGCTCCTTGCCCGGCGCGCCGGCGCGAGTGCCGCTTGACGGGGCGCCTCAGCGGGTAGTAGCCTTATTGATGTTTGCATGGCCCATGATCGCCCGAGGTGGACCGGCCCCTGGCGTAGCGGGCTTGCGGGGGAAGCCCTGCATTCATCGGCCATGCAAGGCGCAATAGCTATTGGCCTGACAGGCACCCGATCGCGGTTCCCGATCCGACGATTCCACCTCCCACGAGAAGCGGAGTTCCGCGCGATGAGATCGTTTTCCTTTTGGCTGGTCGTGTGGTTGGTGGTTCCCCTGGGGCTGCCGGCAGGCTGCGGCACGGGTCCCGACGATGCCTCCCCCAAGAAACGTTCGACCGTGGTCGGCACGCAGGAGCTTCCCTCGCTCTCGGACTACTTGCCCCCGTTGGACGGCGGGCGGATCGAGTTTGCGCCGCCGAAAGGATGGAACGTGCCGCCGGCGAGCAGCGATTACGTCGTCCGCGTGCGGAAAAGCGCTAAGGAGAACTACCCTAGCATCGTCGTGACGGCGGAAGACTCCGAGGGGATCGCCAACGTCACGGCGGAGAACGTCAAGGAGTTTGCCGGCCAGGTCGCCGCCGCGGTGGAGAAGGACAAGTCGGCGGTCAAGCCCATGATCGGCAAGTTCGTGGGGGTTGCCTACCGGAAGCGGGCTAAGGTCAGGAAGCCCGTCACCAGGATCTTGGAGGTGCTCTACCTGGAGACGGCGGTCGCCGGCCGGAAGTACCGCATCGAGCTCCGTTGCGAAGAGGGATCGTTGGAGAAGAGCCAGCCGTACTTGTTCGCGGTCGTCGAGGGCATCCGGTTCCTCGAGGCGGGCCCCGACGAGAAGCCCGAGGAGACGGCCGCGACGAAAGAAGAGCCGGAGGAAGAGCCGCAGAAAGACAAGGAGGGGGCGCCAGAGGCAAAGCAGGGAGCCAAGCAAGAGCCGAAAGCAGGCCCCAAAGCGGAACCCAAGGAGAAGGCCAAGAAGAAAGCGAAAGAGGAAGGGGGCCTCGAGCTCGATCTGGACAAGCTGGACAAGTTGTTGAAATAGACGGCTTGCCGAAGCGGGCAGGTTGGTCGGGCGGGCGCCGGGGCGAGACACGTCGCAAGAGCCGAAGCCCGAATGAGAATGGGGGCTCCAGGCAGGGTCCGAGAAGGCGGACGTACCTGGGAAGGCCGGCATGGCGCCTCGAGTAGGACACAACGCGCAGCAAACCGATGGGAGCGGCAACTATGCATTTTGAGAAGGGCCAGACGGTCGGCGTCGATCTCGGCACCACCTACTCCACGCTTGCCCAACTGGACGACGAGGGAAACCCGGTGGCGCTACCCAACGAGGACGGCGACCTGGAGACGGCCAGCCTGATCGTGTTGGGCGCGGACGGCAGCGTGATCGTGGGCCCCAGCCGGATGAGGGCGGCGATGGAGGCCCCGGAGAACGTCGTCGAGCGGATCAAGCGGCACATGGGCGAGCACGAATTCAAGCGGACCTACGAGGGGCGTGCGATCACCCCGGAGTTCCTCTCCGCCTTGATCCTGATGAAGCTCCGCCAGGACGCGGAGAAGCGGATCGGCGCGATCGGCAACGCGGTGATCACCGTCCCCTATTACTTCAACGACTCCCGCCGCAAGGCCACCCAGGACGCGGGCCGGATCGCCGGGCTGAACGTGATCGACATCATCAACGAGCCCACCGCCGCCACGCTCACCTACGCCTGGCTTCGCAAGGAGCTGGGGACGTCCGACGGGGCGCCCGGCAAGCCGCGCAGGACCCTGGTGTTCGACTTGGGCGGGGGGACCTTCGACGTGACGGTCGTCGAGTACACGCCGGCGCACTTCCGCGTGCTGGCCACCGGAGGCGACTTCAAGCTCGGCGGCGTCGACTGGAGCGACCGCCTGATGGACTACGTGGCCGACCGGTTCCGCGATCGGCATGGCGAGGATCCCCGCGATTCGCTGGCCGCCCGGCAGGTCCTGTTCAACGACTGCGACACGGCCAAACACGAGCTTTCCGAGCAGCAGGACACGGTCATCAACTTCCGCCACGAGGGAAAGGCAATCACCGTCCGGATCACCCGGCCCGAGTTCCAGAAGATGACCGCCGACCTGCTCCAGCGCACCGCCGACACCACGGAGCTGGTGCTCCAGGAGGCCAAGTGCCGACCGGAGGAGCTCGACGCGGTGGTCCTGGTGGGCGGGTCCACGTTGATGCCCCAGGTCCGCAGCATGGTGGAGGACGTCACCGACACCAAGCCGTTCGACGAGATCTCCCCCTTCACGGCGGTTGCCCAGGGAGCCGCCATCCACGCCGCCATCCTCGAAGCCAAGCACCGCGGAGAGGATAGCGAGCTGGCCGAGAAGGTCCGCAAGATGCTCGGGGCGGTCAAGCAGGAGAACGTCAACTCGCACGCGCTGGGCGTCGTGGTGACGATCGATGCCGAGAAGGGCAAGGGCAGAAACCGCGTGATGATCCCCAAGAACACCCGGCTCCCCTTCCACAAGGAGCAGGTCTTCAAGACCATCCGCGACAACCAAGAGCGAATCACCATCCAGGTCCTCGAAGGCGACGCCCCCGACCCCTTCGCCTGCTCGCTGTTGGGGAAGTGCCGCGTGAGGGGCCTCCCGGAGGGCCTGCCCAAGGGCTCGCTGGTGGAAGTCAGCTACGCCTTCGACACCGCAGGCCGGATCACCGTCACCGCGCGCGAGAAGAGCAGCGGGAAAGAGGCGACGATTGAAATCGAGCGCCGCGGCGGCCTCGACGACGAGCAGATCGACGCCTACGCCAAGCTCGCCGCGGATTACCGCATAGAGTGAGAGCGCGAAACAGAGTTTCGTGATTTCAGGGTTGGCCGCGTGCCACTGCTTCGGCGAAGCCGTGGCGAGAGAGCGCCAGATCCTGCGATTCGCGCGACTCGATCCAGTCCCCCAAACCCGTACGGCGAGCTTCCCATGGCCAAAGAACTTGACGTCTACCGCGACTGGCTCCAAATCACCGAGACCCAGCGCCCGCTCAACTACTACCAGCTCTTGCGGCTGAAGATGTTCGAGGACGACACCGCAAAGATCCGCGATCACTATCGGAAGATGAACGCCCACGTACGCAAATACGCCACGGGCGACTACGCGGGGCAATCGCAGGAGCTGTTGAATGAGCTGGCCAGGGTGATGCTCTGCCTGACCGACGCCCAGCGGAAGCGCGAGTACGACATCACGCTGGGCCGCAAGGAGGAGGGCGCGGGCCGCCGCCGCACGCTGGAGGAGATCCTGCTGGCCAACAGGGTGATCGACCAGGACCAGCTCGAGCAGGCCCGCCGCTTCGCCGACCAGGTCGGCATGGACGTCCGCGACGCCATTTTGCAGCGGAAGCTGGCCACTCCCGACGTGGTGATGCTGGCCTACGCCGAATCGCAAGGGCTGCCCTACGTGGAACTGGAGGACGTCGGGGTTGACGAAGCGCTCGTCCCCCAGATCCCGCCCACCACGGCCCGGCAGCATTCGTGCGTGCCGATCATGGCCGATGCCGGCCAGGTGCTGATGGCCTCGCCCAACCCCCTGGTGCCCGACGTGGAGGACGATCTCCGCCTCCGCTTGGGGATGCCGGTGCGGACCGTGCTGTGCACGCCGGTGAGCGTCAACCAGGCGATCGCCAAGCACTATCCCCGTGACATGCCCATGCCCGCCGCGCCGGCCAAGAAGCCCAGGGCCAAGAAGAAGGAGAAAAAGAAAGCCGCGGAACCGGCCGAGACGGGACCCCTCACCGTGCAGGAACAGTCCAGGCAGCGGGTCCTGTTTGCCGTCGTGGCGTTCAACATCGCCGTGATCCTGGGCATGCTCGTCCTCAACGTCATCGCCGGCTTCACTGCCTTCGGTGCGGCCCCCATCGCCGTCGTCCTGGGGCTCGCCGCCGCGGGCGGGACGTATCTGGTGATGACGAAAATGAACCTGTAGCTCGGCCGAGGAAGAAGCCCACCGACCCGTGCTGAAGCATGGGCCCAACACCGCTTCGTGGACAACGGGCGTAAGCGCCCGTCCGAGGAATGCCGTGGCACGCCCCCCCCCGAGAGGCGTGGCGGCCGGCATTTCTTCCCTTGCAGGAACCGAGACGTCCCGCTACACTTCCCCCCTCTTTTGGCTGGAGTATCTCGGGGAGCACGCGGTTGGGTTTGCGAGCGTCGATAGCTTCCGTTGCGGTGCTGTCGGCTTCGCTGGTCGGCTGCGCGTCTTCACTCGGGCACGTCGATCGGCACGCCGGAGCGGTCGGTTCCTGCGGCGTCCGGCGGGCCGACGCGGAGACGCCTTCCGGGGAGTCCGCTCCTGAAGGCGCGTGCGATGCTCGGATTTCTGCTTGGGGTACTGAAGTCGAGATGGCCGAGGGGCGTGCTTCGATGGGTGGGCCGCTGGCGGCGCTAGAATCCGACGCCGAGCTGCTCCATGGCGAGCGGCTTCCGCCCGTCGAGCCGTTGGAGTCGCACCCTTGGCTGAACCGCAACACGCCTCGCACGGCCTGTTCGGCGACGTGCTGGCCGACCACGCCAACTACTACTGCCGGCGGAACCCGGGCATGCTGGCGGCGGGCGTGGGTCTCGGGCTGACCGCCGCAAGACACGACATCCGCAACCGAAGCTACTTAAGGTCTCGGAGCACCAGTAAGAGGCTATCCGGAAACATAACGCTTACTGCCAAAACACTTACGAAAATGCTGGCCGTGCTTGCACTCGCGCAAACACCGATGATTGTGCGTGCAAGCACTGCAAGCGTAGTCGTAAGTCTTTGCTGGTAAAAGCCAAGTTCCCGGACAGCCTTTATTGAGCCTTGCATAGCCAATGAACGGAGGGCTTCCACCGGAAGCCCGGGACCGAAGGGTCCGGTCCACGTCGCGTGCTCATTGGCAATGCAAACATCAATAAGGTCGGTTTTCATGCACGGAGGCTCTCGCTGCAACCCATGCCGTAAATACACGCCGACTCTGGCTGCCGCGGCCGCGATGTGCCTGCTGTCGGGCTGCGCGAGCCAACGATCGCTGCAACCGCGCGCCGCAACGGCGCGCGAGATACCCACGGTCCAAGACTCCCCGGCGATCGGCCAAAGTCCGTCCGGGGCGGGGGCATGCTCTTCCGGAGGCTTTGAACGACGGCACGGCAACATTTCGTCGCCGCGCGTTCCATCGCAGTTCCGGACCTCCGGGGAAGTGCCTGAACCAGCCTTTCCGAATCTGTTCACGCACGATGAAGATTCGTTTCTGACCCCTCCCTCGCACTGCCCGCTTGGAATCACGTTACCGCTGCAAAGTGAGGCATTATCGCCCGCAGGCGAGGAAGCCTTGGACGTTGTCGGGGAAAACTATCTCTCCCTTGATGACATACCGCCGGACGGAGATGAATCGCTGCTACTGCGCATTGGGCACGATCACCTCAACTACTATTCCACTCGCTCGGTGCTGTTGCTAGGCGCGGGATTTGGCGCCGCGTCGCTAATGGCTCATACTTCTCTCGATGAGGACGTGTATGCCGAAGTCCACTGGAGCGTCTGGCACGGCGGACACAGGGACTGGCGCGAGAGGCTGCGCCCGACGAAATGCCTGGGTGACGGCAGGTTCGCCCTACCAGTCTTCGCAGGGGCGTGGCTGGCGGGTGAGCTGCTTGAGGAGGCACCTTTCGCCGACGTCGTCGGAGATTGGGGCGAACGGTCGCTGCGCACGGTTCTCGTCGGAGGACCGCCGATGCTCCTCATGCAGCGCGCGACTGGAGCGTCGCGCCCGGGCGAATCCGACTCCGGCTCGCAGTGGCGCCCGTTTCAAGACTCCAACGGCGTCAGCGGCCACGCGTTCGTGGGCGCCGTGCCGTTTCTTTGTGCTGCCAAGATGACCGATGAGATGCCCTTCAAGGCAGCCTTCTACGCAGCATCCTTACTGCCCGGCGTCCAACGGATCATGGGCGAAAAGCACTACCTTTCGCAGGCCTTCTTGGGCTGGACGATGGCGTATGTAGCTGCTACGGCCGTTGACCGTACGGAGCACGCCGACCGAAACGTAAGCGTCCTTCCGCTGATCGGGGACGACGAGGTCGGCGCAGCAGTTGAGTATCGCTGGTGAACCGCAACCATGATCGAGAGAAGATCGCATCCTCGCATCTCGGCGGACGGGAGACCAACCGCCAACCATCAGGAGCAATTGCATGAGAAGCCGCCGACGCCGTGAGCAATCGAAATGGCTTCATCGAGGGCGACTTCGAGACGTAGTGGTCGTCCTGTGCGTTGCATCCGCATTTCGGTTTTCCGTGAGCACCGCAACATTCTGCGCAGGGCTCGCGCTGCTGGCAGTCGGGTGCGCGCTTCATGTCGTGGTAAAGGGTCAGTTGGTTCGAAACGTGATATTGTGTACCGAGGGGGCCTATGCCATCGTGAGGCACCCCTATTATTTGGCCAACTACTTGATCGACGTCAGCTTCTGCTTGCTCAGCGGCAACGTCTTCTTGCTGCTCCTTTACCCTTTCCTCTTCTTCTGGGCGTACGGGTCCACGCTTCGCGAGGAAGAATCGCGGCTGGCCTCTCTCCACGGCGGCGACTTCGACGCCTACCAGGCGAGAGTCCCTCAGGTCTTTCCGAACGCGACGGTTTTCGCGCGCTTGAGAACCCTCGGCAAGGGCTTCTCGTGGCGGCGGGTCTCTTGGGGAGAGATCAAGAGACTGTTTCGCTTCGGATTCGTCGCCACGCTCCTGGCGCTATTGCAGCAGGTGGGACCGGAAGGATGGAAGGAGCTCCTGGTGGGGCGAAGCCCGCTTGACCGGGGCGGTCTGGTTCTTCTGGCGCTCTCGACGGCGTTGTTCTTGGCAAGTGCCTCGATCCCTCGGCGTGGGGAGGAGGTCGGCCGCTCGGGCGACTCTCGAACCGGCGCCTAAAGAGGCGTAACAGAGCAACCTGATCCATTGCGTGGCACGCCCAGAACGAACTGATGGGCGCGGGCCCCGAGGAACGTCGTCTGGAGCCGTGAAAGGGCACAACACGATAGCCCAGGGCAACGCGCTGCGGAGCCGAGCCGCACACGCGTTCCGGAAGGGGGCAGTCCCATCTTCGCTACGCGAGGATCGGGACAGTCCCCAGGTTGTCGGTCCCCAGGGTGTTTTTCGGCCGATCCCTGCCCCCGCTCAAAACGCGGCGGACGCTGGGACGCCGCCCATGCCGCCCATGCCGCCTTGGTACATCTTCTGGAGCTGGTCGACCTGCCTGGTCTGGAGCTGCCGGTTGGCGTCTTGAAGCCCCTGGAGCAGCTCGCCTTTGCCTCCGCCTTGCGGTAGACTCGGGGCGGCGCCCATGGCCGGGCTCGGGGCGCCGCCCATGCCGCCCATCATGCCGCCGCCGAAGCCGAAGCCCTGGCCACGGCCCTGACTCTGCGGCAGTCTTTCCTTCAAGGGCAATTTCCCGTCGCCTTTCTCGGTCGCCGCCAGGGTCCGCAGCCTCTCCAGAAGCGCAGTGACCTCCTCGTGGACCTCCTGCGTTTGGGAGAGGATGATCGCTTCCGTGTTCCCATACTGCATGGGCGAGATCGAGCCCGGGCCACCCACCTCGTCCCACGATTCCGGACTGACGGTCGAGGTGATGGTGTCGATCAGCGAGTCGAAGTCACTCCACTGTTCGCCCGCCTTGTCGCGAAACCGGACGAGGTCCGACACGGGGTAGGCCACCGTGGCCAGCATCACTTCCGCTTCTTCCGGCGTCGTGATCAGGAGCACTTCATCTTGGACGACCGAGGTCAGATCCAGCTCGCGGAGCATCAGCTTCAAGGCCGATCGCAGGGAGACGCCCCGGAGCTGCTGGGTGATCGGGACGTCGGTGGAAATGCCCACGTCGTCCAGCGCGCGTTGGTCGAGCCGGATCTCGATCCCGTGCATCCTCTTCAACTGGTCGACCACGTCGCTGAGCGGCGTCTCGACGAACTGGAAAACGGTGGGCGAGGCGAGCGCCGCGTGGATCCGCTTCTCGCTCTCGCTCTCGCTCGTGCTCCCCGCGCTGAAATCGACGGGCTGGTAGAGCTTGACGTCTTGCGGCATGGCGGCGATCGGCGGGCCCGTCGACGGGTATTGCACGGCCGGCTGCCCCGCCAGGCTACGGAAGAACGCGTAGCGGCCCGGGCCGGCCTGCGCGATGACGGTCGGTGAGCCCTGGATCCCCTGGGCGACGAACACACCGCGCAGATCCGTCGATCCGGAAACAACGTCTGCGCCGGCACTGCCCATCACCTTGACCTGCACATCGCGGAGGTAGCGGTCGGCGACCACGTCCTTGACCGTCGCGCGGACCTGCCCCGCCTCGGGATCGTGCTGGACCTCAACCGCCAGCGGGCTCAGCAGCACAAAGCCGCTCGCATACAGGTCGCCGCCGCGGCAGACGACCAGGTACGCCCCTTCGTCCTTCAAGGGCAGGGGGAGCTTGTGGGTGCGGTCGCGGTAGTCCTTGCCGTCGCCGAGCCGGACCGCGGTCTCGTGAAAGGGCCGGATGCCGGCCAGGTTGATCCGCGTGATTTCTCCCAGGTTCCGCTTCATCAGGCTGAACTTCATCAGGTCGATCCGGTAGACCTTGGCGTCGCAGGAGGGGACGTTGCGGAACCGCAGCTCCAGCTCGACCGGCTCACCCGGCTTCACGGTCGTCACCTCGTCCAGGGCGATCGCCTTGCGCAGGAAGTAGTCGATTGCCTGCTCGGCGTCGGGGAAGCGATCGGCCACGCGGCGGTACTCGCGCACGGCGTCGGCCGCCGCGCCCAGGCTGTGGTGCACCTGGCCGAGGATGTAGATCGCCTGCCACTTGTTGCGGCTTTCCTCCTCGCGCCCGGTTTGCTTGTCGACCCGTTTGGCCTCGGCCACCTTGCCGCACATCTCCAATGCCTTGGCGTGCTCGCCCGTGGCAAAGTGACAGAAGCCGATGATGTACCAGAAGCTGTCCAGCAGCTTGCTCTCCGGGTACCGCTCGGCATAGCGGTTGCACGCGGCGGTTGCCTGCTCGTAGGCTTCGAGCTCCAACAGGGCGTTGGCCGTGGAGAACGCGGCCTGGTCGGCGGCGGGGTCCTCGGGATACGCCGTGAGAAAGCTCTCCAGCATCGACCACGCGCGGCGCACCAGGTCGACCCGGTTGACCTTCTCCCGGCGGAGCTTCGGATCGTCGGCCGCCTCGGGCGCCTTGGCGTAGACGCGCTGGGCCAGCGCGTACGTGGCCGCGGCCAGGTACGCCTCGGGCGGATACTCGCGCAGCAGGCGCTGCATCACGTCGACGCTCCGCGAGAACTCGCCCTCGGAGTCCAGGAATCCGGCCACCCCGCTCTCGCGGCGGAAGCTGCTCTCGACCGTCGCCCGAAACACCAGGTAGCTCCGCTCGTACTCGCCCATCTCGTGATAGGCCGCCCCGACCCGGACGATCTGGTCGAACGGGATCTCCTTGTCGGGCCACTTCTCCTTGACGATCTCGAAGTAGTGGACGACCTTGCTCGCCGGGCCGAGCTCCAGGTGGACGTCCAGGAGCGTCTCGACCGCCTCCTTGTACACGGCCGGCTTGAGGTTCCAGTTTTCGACCAATTCCGTCAGGTGCTTGCCGGCCGTCTCTCGATCGCCCTGGGCGAAGTGCCGCTTGCCCAGCTCGTGAAGCTCCTTCGGCGTCAGCCGATAGGCGTCGCTCGTTTCCGCCCCCAGCGGCAGCACGCCCAGCGGCTTGGGATCGGCGACGACCAGTTGCTCGGGCCGGTAGGCGTTGCGGATCTGCGTGGGGCCGGCGCGATACTTGCCCGGCAGGTAGCCGCGCAGCTCGTAGTGGATCGAGCCCACCTGGCGCCGGCTCCCCACGTAGAAGGTGATCGCCCCGGGTGAGATCTCGAACCGCTCGAAGCCGCCGCGGACCGAGTCCTCGATCACCGTGGCCCCGCTGGGGATCGGCTCGGTGATCACCAGGTACTCGAGCTGCTCCTCCGGCGTGTTCGACGGGACGTTGCTGCGGCGAACGTACAGCTCCACCAGCCCGCGGCGCCCCACCGGCAGCTCCGTGAGCGGATTGCGGAACAATTTAGCCCCGGGTGATTCACCCGGGGCTAACTGGACGACGTCGAACCCGCGCGGGATCTCCCGGCCGTCCATCTCCAGCGGGGCCGGCTCGAACGTGCGCCGGACCTCCCACTCGGCCGTGGTGCTCTTGAGCCGATCGGCCGGCACGAACCCGCCCAGGATGCACTGGTACGTGTACCGCCCTCGGCCGGTGATCTGGAAGTTGATCCGCTGCTTGCCCTCCGCCAGGAAGCGGGCGGGGACGTCGATCACCTGCGTGGTCGCGGTCTGGTCAATGTCCAGCGACTTCACTTTCACGTCGTTGACGAACACACCTAGCTCGTAGTGCTCCGCCTCGAAGCGGCTTTGGGCGAACCAGCGCGAGAGGGCCAGCGCGGCCGGGCCGGTGGCCTTGTCGGGCGACCAGCGGTGGCCCGTGCGATGGGCCAGGAGCCAGTCGACCTGCTCCTTGGCCACAGGCGACGTCGCGTTCACCTCCTGAACCGCCAGCGCGTACAGCGCCCGAAGCTCCGCCGGCGAGTGACTCCACGGCAGCAGGCCCTTCTCCCCCCGAAGACGCGAGGAGACCTCGTCGAGGTCCCGCTCGGCCATTAGCCCGAGAAGCTCCTCGGCCGTGGCCTTGCGGTCCATTTGGGTGAAGGCCAGGGACAAATACACCAGGGCCGCGTTGGACATCGCCTGCCGGTTGCGGTAGAGGCGGTTGGCCACGGCGAAGTCGCCCGATCCGGCGACGGAAAGCGCGTGCAGTAGGATCGCCTGGCTCTCGTAGTCGCCGTGCTCGGTCTTGGAGAGCTGATCGCGGAGGTGGCCGACCGCCTTGTGGTAGCCGTCGTCGGGCACGGTGTAGCCGGCCGCCCGGGCGAGGCTCATGGCCCAAACGGCCCGGGCGGTGCTGCAACGGTCGCTCGCCCCGCCGCGCCCGGTCCAGCTCCAGCCGCCGTCGTCGTTCTGCGACGAGACCAAAAGGCTCAGACCGGAGCGGACCCGTCCGTCGAGCGATTGGGCCTGCGGAGTGCCGGCCTCGCGCGTGGCGCCGAGCAGCTCCTGGAGGCCCAGCGAGGCCATCACGTCGCTGGTCGTCGAGTCCAGGCCCGAAGCGATCCGGCCCATCTCGACCTGGCACAAGGGGGCGGGCGCGAGCACCACGTCCAACAGGCTCCGCTCCATCGTCGGACCGACGAGGATCTCCAGGCTCGGGCTCGCGAGGGCCATGTCCTTGGGCGCTTCGACCCAGGCGGTCGCGTCGCTCGTGGCCGAGCCGCCGGCCGTGGCGAACACCCGCATCCCGTACGGCTTGAGCGGCACGGTCCGGCGGACCACGTCGACGAGCCGATCCGCCGCGTCGTCGCCGGTCTGGCCGGCCACGGTCAGCTCGAACGCAACGCTCGCCTCGGGCCGGCCGTCGTCCGCCTTCTCCTCTTTCTCTTCCGCGGCTTCCGGCCGGTCGAGCTTCACTTGGAAGACGACCTCGTGAATGCCCTTGCCCTGGACGTCGACCGTCTTCGTCTCCTCCACGTTGCGGCCTTCGATCGTCGTCTTGAGCGTCACGTCGATCTTGCCCGCGGCGATTGCGTCGTTGTGCACCGAGGCGAGCACCTGGGCCTCGTCGCCGTCGGTGAAGGCCAGCGGGAGCTTCAGCTCGCCGAAGAGGTCCTTCTTGACGACCAGCTCGTCGGTCGCCTCGCCGGCCAGGGTCTCGGTTGTGATGCCCTTGGCCAGGAGGGTCCAGGCGGTCGATCGCTCGGGCACGGCGAAAGTGACCGTGGCCTTGCCGCTTTCGTCGGTCACGATCGACGGGTTCCAGTAGCCGGTCTCCTGCGAGGCGAGCCCGGCCAGCAGCTTGGCCCCGGGCCCGGCAAGCTGCTCAATCCCCGCGATCAGGCTCGTGACCTTCTCCACGTCCTTCTGGTGCCCTCGCAATACGAGCACGTCCGTGCCGGGCAGGAACTCGACGTGGACGTTCTGGGCAACCCCGTTCCCGTTGAGAACCACGGCGTCCCCGGCGCGCTGCATCGACCAGGACTCGGGCCGGCTGGAACCGTTGATGAGGCCGATGAGGCTGTCGAAATCGGCCATCTTGCCCGCACGCCCTTGGCCGCGGGCTTGGGAGCCATAGGCTCCCTCGACGGAGAGCGGCGCCGAGTTCCCGGCCAAGTTCAGCCGGTGCTCTTTGACGCCAAGCTCTTCGCCGCCGCGTTCG
>DATKZH010000195.1:0-41887 GCA_035528065.1 Thermoguttaceae bacterium
CCGAATAGATGGTTGAGCCCTCGCCCTTGAGGCCTCGTGGACAGCCCCGCACGCTCACCAGTTCGCAACAAGCAAATAACAACAAACTACCTGGTTGACAAAAGCGTTCCCATAGATGGGTCGAGGTACGAGACCCACGCGTCTCGTATGAGACCAATGCCATCTGCGCGTGGGTCTCGTACCTCGACCCATCCTACGAGCCGGGACCCCGAGAGTACGCAACACACGGCAGATCGCATGTTCACCGTCCGAAGAATGACACGCGATGGAAAGGCCGGCCGCCGGGCGACTGCTGGTGCCGCGTTGGTTGTGCTGGTTCTTGTCGGCTGGGCCTCGTCCGCTCTTCCGCCGGAGACCGTCGAGGCCTCGCTGGCGAAGCGGGAAGAAGAGCCGTCGAGCGTCGGTTCGGAAGGGCCGCCGGAGATTTCCGGTCCGCGGGACCTGTTCGACTTGCAGGGGATCGACCGGAGCCATTTCGACTTGCTGACCGACGGGACGCCCTGGCAGGAAGGCGAGAACGAGACGCTCCTGAAAATCATGTACCGGCTCCATCGCAGTTTCCGGCCGATGGACGTCGAGTCGTGGTGCCTCGGCGACCCCCAGCCCGCCGAGCTGGCCCGGAATCCGGACGCCTATCGCGGCGAGATCTTTCGCCTGGCCGGGCGCGTGGCCTCGATCGAGGTCCGCCGTCCGGTGCCGGAGGTGGCGCGGCGGTTCGAGCTGGGCGAGTACTACCGCTGCGAGTTTCTGCTCGGCGATGAGGAGCACTCGGCAGTGCTTTTCGCCCATACGGTTCCCGAGGCATGGAAGGCGCGCGACTCGATCGACGCGCGGGCGGGCGCGTTCGGCGTGTTCTTGAAGCTGGCCGGCGACGACCCCGGGCAGCCCGTGCCGGTCTTCGTCGCCTCGCGCGTGGCGTGGTATCCGCCGACCCGGCTGGGTAACCTCGGGTTCGACTGGGGGCTGTTCGACGATCTGCGACCCGAACGGACGGGCCCCCGTGAGGCGCAAGGTCCGGGCAGCCGCAAGCGGAGCTTGAGAGACCTCCGCCTGACCGGGCGCAATCGGGAGTGCTTCTATCAGATGCTGGCGGCCGTGGGACGGACCGAGCCGGGTGAGCTGCTCGCCGAGGCCACCGCCCAGCTCCGGCGGGCCGGCAAAGAGCGGTTCTCGGTCGTGCCGCTCTTCAACCAGCCTCGCAAAGAGCAGGGGCAACTGGTGGTCCTCTCCGGTACGGCGCGCCAGGTGATTCCCGTGCGCGTGAGCGACGTCGACGTCGTCTCCCGGTTCGGCATTCGCCAATACCACGAGATCTTTCTGTTCACCGAGGACTCGCAGAGCAATCCGCTGGTGTTCTGCGTCCCGGAGCTGCCCGAGGGCATGCCCGTCGGCGAAGGGCCCGAGTTCGGCGAGTACGTCACGGTGGCCGGCTTCTTTTTCAACACGTGGGCGTACCGGAATCGTCAGTCGGGGGATGCCTCGACGGCACGTGAGGAGTGGCAACTGGCGCCGCTGTTGATCGGTCGCGATCTCGTGTGGCACCCGGGGAAGAAGCCCGCCTCGAATCCGTACATGGGTGCAATCGCGGGGGGGCTTTTCGTCGTGGCGCTGTTCGGCGTGTGGCTGGCCCTGTGGCGGTACGGCCGAGGCGACCGGCAGTTCCACGACCGGACGATCGCCCGGAAGTATGCCCCCGCTTCCGGCGTATCGCTCGATGCCGTCGGCCTCGACGCCGACGGCACCCCCGACTTCGGTCGATGGGAGCAGGCCGCCGACTCCGGGGCGAGCGATTCGGGCGAAGCGGCGGGCCCCGGCGACGAGGGGTCGGCGAAGGAGGATTCCGCGGGCTGACCTGGGGAACGAGGGAGGCGGCGTCACGGCGCGCCCTTCACGCGCGCTGCTCCCGCACGCCTTCCAGCTCTTCGAGCCAAAGGCGGATCTCGTTGTCGTATTCGCTGGACAGATCCCCTTTGACCAGTTGGCGGTGGAAGCTGGCCGCGCCCTCTTTGACCAGGTCGGCGGCCTCGGCGCTGGGAAACCGGCGCATCGGGTCGGGGGCGATCAGGCCCTGGCAGAAGCTCATCAGAAGCTCGCTGGAGACGACCTCCTCCGGCAGCAGGTGCGGCAGGCGCTGAGCCAGAAACCGCTTGGCCTCCATCAGGTCGCTGTAGTTCGTGTGCCCTTCGAAGGGAGGCGTGCCGGCGAGCATCTCCACGAGCACGTACCCCAGGCTGGCCAGATCGGAGCGCGGAGTGCATTCACCCCTTTCGAGCACTTCCGGCGCCGCGTACGCGGGCGTGCACGTCCGCCGCGGGGGAATATTCTTCAGTTCGTAGGCCGACCCGATGTCGATGATCTTGGCGTTGCCCGTCCGTTTGAGCATGATGTTCGACGGCTTCAGGTCGCCGTGAACGATTCCCTCGCGGTGCAGCGCGGCCAGGGCGGCCAGGCAGTCGCGAATGATCGCGATGGCGATCCCCGGCTTCAGCCGCGGTTGCACCGGGCCGGCCGTGGCGACCACCGAGTTGATGTACCGCCAGCGGCGGTTGCTCACCCGCTCTTGCACCCGCTCCAGCATGTCGCGCGTGAGGAGTCGGGCCAAATCATAGCCGTCGATCCATTCCATCTCCATCAGCCGGATGCGATGGCGATCGACCCAGTTGTGCACGTCGAGCAGGTTGTCTTGCTGGATCTGGGCGACGTGAGCCGCCACGTGGGCTATTCGCCCCATGGCCTCGTCGTACAAGCGCTCGTCTTCGTATCGCTCGGGGGAGAAGATTTTGAGGGCGACGGGCAACGTGAAATCGTCGGCCCCCCGCCGCTGGCTCAGATAGACGATCCCTTGTCCGCCCGAACCCAGAACGCGAATCAGGCGATGGTGCTCCGTCCAACTGAGCCGCTGCCGTTCAATGATCGTCCGGTACTGGCCCAACAGCTCATCCGAACATGGGCCGGCCGGCTCACCGCCCCAGGTTCGAGTCACGCTCCCCTCGTGAAACATGGTGGTCGTGGACATGGGTAAGCCTCCAAGATGAATGGCGGTCCATGCCGCGGTAGGATGATGGTAGGGATATATTGGTGCGGTATTCTAAACGCGAACGGGCCGGTACGTCCAGTCCGGATCGCCTTGGGAGCCCAAGAGCCCCAACCCCCCAATACGACCGGAACCTGTTACGCCGCAAGTAGTTGCCTCGACGCGATGGAACGGCACGGGAAATCCGCCTTCCACGACGCCGGATCGTCCCAGCACGAGTGTCGGCCGCGACTCGGTCTTCAGGCCAAAGACTCGTCTCCCCCCCAGATAGGGACACCTGAACCCCGGATCGGGAAGCCGAGCCGCTTGTCGGTCAACCGGTTGACGAGCGGCCGGCTCGACTGCCACCGCCGTAGATTCTCGCAGAAAAGCCGCGTCATGTTGTCGATCCGTCGGGCGCTTTGGCCGGCCACGTGGGGCGTGATGATCACGTTGGGCATCTCCCACAGCTTGCTCTCCGGCGGCAGCGGCTCCGGGTCGGTCACGTCCATCACCGCCCCCGCCAGCCGCCCGGCAACGAGCGCCCCGACCAAGTCCTCCTCGACGACCAGCGGGCCGCGAGCCACGTTGACCAACACGGCCTCGGGCTTCATCTTGGCCAATGCCTGGGCGTCGATCATCGACCGGGTCGTCTCGTTCAGCGGCAAGGACAACACGACGAAGTCCGACTCCGCCAACAGGTCGTCGAGGCGATCCGCCGTCCAAAGGGCATCCACGTAGTCGGGTTTGTCGACCGGGAACATGTCGGTCGCCAGGATGCGGGTCTTGAAGGGCCGCAGTAGCTGGGCCAGTCGCCTTCCCACCCCGCCCAAGCCGACGATGCCCACGGTGCTATGGGTCAAATCGCGCGTGGGGCGACGAATGAACTCCCGCTTCTTCTGCGCCTCGAAGAAGACCGGCAGGCTCCGGCACCAGCCTGCGATCAAGGCGATCGTGTGTTCGGCCACCTGATCGGCCAGAACGGCCGACGCGCTGGTGACCACGACGTCGGAGTCGATCACCGACGGGACGAGGCAGTGGTCCATGCCGGCCGCCGACGACTGGATCCATCGGAGCCGGCCCTGCCGGACCACCCCGTCCCAGTCCACCGGGACCTTGGCGTGGCCGCAGTAGACGTCGGCCGAGAAGAGCCCCTCGGCGATCCGCTCCTGGCCGGCATCGAGGATCTCCGCGCCGGGAGCGGCCTCCGCAATCTGCCGCACGTGATGCGGCTCCACCGGGTAGCAGAGGACGATGTGCATGATGGCCCGTTGAACTGGGTAGCCTGCGGAAGGAGCACAAAAACTCAAACCACTCATTCTGATCGATTTCGACGCGGCGGCAAGGCCTGGAGTCGCTCCCCCCAGATTAGGCAAAGCCCAACGGACATGCGACCGCGGCGACGCCGTACCTTCTCCTCAGCCGGGCGCCCCTGCCACGGCGAACGCCCGAGGTGGCCCTGGGTTGCCTGGGGCCGCACTCTCGGTCCTGCACCCTCTCACCGAGGGGCTGGACTCGCTGCATTTGCGCGCAAAATCGGCTCGTTGGCTCCCGAGGGCGAGGCCCCGCCACCGCTTCATGGCGGCGTGGCTTGGCGGCCGTGCGAAAAACCGGACGCGGGGAGTGGCTGCTGCCGGCAAAAGTGAATAGAATTGATGGGTTGAACGAAGTCTGGAGCGTGAGAGGCGGTTTCCCACCTTCCGCGGTCTTGTGTGTGGCTGGCTAAGCTCCCACCTTGAACCGCACCGGCGTCTTCGATATGCCGCAGTCGCCAAGCCACGCCCGCGGGCGGCACATAAAAGCCTTCATACGAGAGGAGGTTTCCCCTGAGATACGGCAAGGTTCAACTCGGCATGGTCACCGTGGTGATGCTCGTCATTTTGCGGTTGACCATTGGTTGGCACTTCCTCTACGAGGGGGTGTGGAAGATCGTCAACGCGGACCAGTTCTCGGCCGCGGGGTTCCTGGGAGCGGCCAAGGGCCCAGCCGCGCCGTTGTTCCACTGGATGGTGACCGACATCGACGGCCGCCAGCGGCTGACTCTCCAAGAGCGCGTCGACGACAAGGGCAACGCCTTCGTCACTAGCGAGTCCTACCTGAACGCCTGGGCGCGACTGAAAGATCAAGTGGTCGACCGGTACAAGCTGGGCCCGGAGCAGGCGGCGGAGGCGGAGAAGACCTTCAAGCTCTACGGCGAATCGCTGGAGTTGTACCTCACGGAGAATCGTGAAGACGTCGAAGGCTACTTCGGCAGTCTCCAGCGACTCCGAGAGCGGAAGGCGGCCGGCACGAACGGCGCCGCCCACGAGAAGAAACGCGTCTGGGACGAGCAGATGAAGCTCCGCGGCGAGGCCAACGGCTGGCTGTCGGACCTCGACGCGATGGGCGAAGAGTATCAACTGGCCTTGCGGGACGTCCTCGACGAGGACCAGAAGGCCCGGGGGCCGATCCGCGCCCCGTTGAGCGAGGCGGACTCGCTTCCGATCGCCCTGCCGGTGGCGAACACATGGTCGGGGCTGCTCGACTTTGGCGTGACGTACGGCCTGTCGGCGATCGGCCTGTGCTTGATCCTCGGTTTCTGTAGCCGCTTGGCCGCGCTGGGCGGGGCCGCGTTTCTGTTCTCGGTGGTTCTCGTCCAGATGCCCTGGCCGACGGTCTATCCACCGCCCCCGGAGGTGGTGGGCCACGCGCTTCTGGTCGACAAGAACTTCGTCGAGATGGTCGCCATGCTGATGCTGGCCACCACGGCCGTGGGTCGCTGGGGCGGCCTCGACTACTTCCTCTACCACTGGCTCGGCCGGCCGCTCGAGGAGCGCTTCTGCGTCCGGAAGTCGTGCGGGTGCGAGAAGGCAGAGAAGCAGGAAGACAACTAGAAGGTGAGGTGGCATGTACTTATCTCCTGAAGAGCGAGCGATGGGGCGAGAGGACTTCCGCCGGGCGGTCGAGGGCGGCCTCTCGCGTCGCGATTTTGTCAAGGGCGGGATCGCCGCGGGCGTGGTCTCCGGCGGCAGCTTGGGCGCCTTCTACTTCGGCTACGAAGCCTCGGTCGAGAACCCGGTCCGCGTGGCCGTGCTCGGCACGGGCGACGAGGGGAGCGTGCTGATCGGGGCGATCAACCCCGACTATGTCCAGGTCCAAGCGATCGCCGATATCCGGCCGTACAACCAGCACCGGGCCTTCCACGGCGACCACTCCAGCGAGTCTGCGCTGAAGCACCGCCCCGGGCTGATGGCCAAGTACGACTGGAGGACGGAGGACGAAGCACGCAAGCACGTCCGCGTCTACGGCGACTACCAGGAGCTGTTGCAGGAAGAGAAGGGCGTCGAGGCGGTGATCATCGCCCTGCCTTTGCACTTGCACGCCCCGGCGGCGATCGCCGCGATGGAGGCCGGCCTGCACGTGCTCACGGAGAAGCTGATGGGCCACAGCGTCCACGAGTGCAAGGAGATGGCCCGCGTCGCCGACCGGACGCGCCGCCACCTGGCCACCGGACACCAGCGGCACTACAACATCCTCTACGCCGACGCGATGGACTCGATCAAGCGCGGCGTGCTGGGCGATCTCCACTACATCCGCGCCCAGTGGCACCGCGGCAACCTGCCCGGGAGCGACAGTTGGCAGCAGCCGATGCCTCGCGACGTCAAGCCGGGCGATCCGCTGGCGGCGAATCTGATCAAGACGCGGGACAGTTGGCGCAGGAAGCTCGCCGAAGCCCGGGGCCGGGAGATCGACGTGTGGCGCAAGCGCGTCGCCCAGATAGAAGCCCAGATCGAGGACGTCGTCCTCAAAGACACGGCCGCCGGCTACGGCTACGAGGGCAAGCAGTACAAGGACGCCCAGGGCAAGGTGGTCTGGGATCGCCCGCCCGCCGAAGAGCTGATCCGCTGGCGACTGTGGGACCGCACGGGGGGTGGTCTGATGGCCGAGCTGGGAAGCCACCAGCTCGACGCGGCCAGCATCTTCATCTCCGCCATGCACGACGGCGTGAAGCAGCACCCGCTCAAAGTCGCCGCCGTCTCCAACCGACCCATCTTCGCGCACGACCGCGAGGCCGACGACCACGTCTGCTGCATGTTCGAGTTCCCCGCGCCGGGCTACGATCCCAAGGACCCGGAGGGGCAGCGCAAGAAGATCGGCGTGCAGTACGCCTCGATCAACGGCAACGGCTTCGGCGGATACGGGGAGATCGTCTTCGGAACCAAGGCGACGCTCATCCTCCAGCGCGAGCAGGAAGCCTTGCTCTACCGCGGCCCCGGGGCCAGCAAGGTCACGGCGGGCAAGAGCGGCGGCGCCACGATGGACACCACCGACACCGCGGCGGCCCAGACCGCCGAAACCAAAGGGCCCGTGGAAGTCAGCCGCGGGTACACCGAGCAGATCGAGCACTGGGCCTGGTGCATCCGCCGCAACCCGAAGCTCTCCGACCCCGACGTCCGGCCCAAGTGCCATCCCCAGGTCGCCTTGGGCGACGCGGTCATCGCCCTGACCACCAACCTCGCCGCCCAAAAAGGCGAAGTGATCCAGTTCAAGCCGGAGTGGTTCGATCCCTCGAGCGACGAGACGCCCGAAGGAGTCAAGCCGAGCGTTCCCGTGGCGTGACGGGGCTCGGCCAAGCCCGCGGGCTGCGACCCGTGGGCTTAGCAGGCGTTCCGCCGACGATACGAAACCCAATCGATACGAGATCCAACGAAAGCGAACCATAGAAGGCAGAACGATGGACCTATCTCCGGAAGAAAAACAGATCGGCAAGGAGAACTTTCAGGCGGCCATCGGCAGCCCGCTCTTGCGGCGCGAGTTCCTCCAGGAAGGCGTCAGGCAGGGCATCTCCTCCGGCAAGGGCTTGGGCCCCTACTACTTCGGCTACGAGAAGTCGATCGGCGACCCGATCCGCGTCGGCTTTCTCGGCACCGGCGACGAAGGGAGCGTGCTGATCAATGCGATCAACCCGGAGTTCGTCGAAGTCGTGGCCATCGCCGACGTCCGACCGTACAACGTCCACCGAGCGTTCCACGGCGACCACGAGAGCGACAACACGTTGGCGGTGCGGTGCGGGCTGATGGCGAAGTACGGCTATAAGACGGAGGACGCGGCCCGAGACCACATCAAGGTCTACGGCGACTACCGCGACCTGCTGAAAGGCGAGCAGGAGCTCGACGCGGTGATCATCGCCCTGCCCCTGCACTTGCACGCCCCGGCGGCCATCGCGGCGATGAAGCTGGGCCGGCACGTGCTGACCGAAAAGCTCATGGGGCACAGCGTCCACGAGTGCAAGGAGATGGCCCGGGTCGCCAGGGAGGCGGGCGTGCACCTGGCCACCGGCCACCAGCGCCACTACAGCATCCTCTACGACAACGCCGTGAAGATGATCGGCTCCGGGCTCCTCGGAAACCTGCACTACATCCGGGCGCAGTGGCACCGGGGCAACCTGCCGGGCAGCGATAGCTGGCAGCAGCCCATGCCCCGCGACGCCAAGCCGAAAGACGAGCAGGCCGGCAAGCTGGAAGACGAGTTGCGAGCGTGGCGAGACAAGCTCACAACGCTCGAAGGCGAGCTCGACGAGCTGAGGAAGGCCTCGACGCCGGACGAGCGCAAGATCTCCGTCAAACGCCAGGAGGTCGAAAAGTGGAGGGCCAAGGTCGCGCAGAAGAAGATGCAGCTCGCCGATGCGGCCATCAAGGATGAGGTGACCAAGTACGGCTACCAGCACGAGCTGATCGGGGGCGTGTACGACCGTCCGGCCATCGAGGAATTGATCCGCTGGCGGCTCTGGAACCGGACCGGCGGTGGCCTGATGGCCGAGCTGGGAAGCCATCAGCTCGACGCGGCCAGCATCTTCATCGCGGCCATGTTCGAGGGCAAGAAGCAGTACCCGCTGAGCGTCACCGCGATGTCCAACCGGCCGCTCTTCCCGCTCGACCGCGACGTCGACGATCACGTCTACTGCATGTTCGAGTTCCCCACCCCCGAGTACGACCCCAAAGACGACTACCGCCGCCGCAAAACGATCAGCGTGTCGTACGCGTCGATCAACGGGAACGGTTTCGGCGGGTACGGGGAGACGGTTCTGGGCACGCAGGGGACGCTCGTCCTGGAGCGCGAGACCGACGCCCTCTTGTACAAGACCTCCGCAACCACCAGCAAGACCAAGGTGGCCGGCGGCCCGAAGCTCGAGCTGGACGACGCCGGCGACCCGCTCTCGGCGGCCGTCGGCGTTCAGGCGCTGGCCGAAGTCGAGCGAGGGTACACGGAGCAGATCGAGCACTGGGCGTGGTGCATCCGGAGGAACCCGAACAATTCCGACCCCCAGATCCAGCCGCGTTGCCATCCCAAGGTCGCCCTGGGCGACGCCGTGATCGCCCTGACGACCAACTTCGCTGCCCGAGAAGGCCGTCGCATCACGTTCGACCCGCGCTGGTTCGACACGGACAGCGACGAGACGCCCGAGGGCGTCAAGCCCGCCGTCGACCGGTACGCTTGAACCTCCTGCCCGGGTCCGGTATCTTAGCGGCCATCCAAGAAGGGCTCCCTCTCCATCGGGACCCTCGGCGAGAGGGCCGGGGCGAGGGAGACCGCGGCGGAGGCGGAAATCCGGAGGAAGTCGCTCGCAAAGGCGCGAACGCGCAAAGCAGTAGGGAGAGGAGACATGCACAGCACATAGAGGGCCGGACTGCGAAGATGCAGAGGATTAGCAGTCAAGCGGTCCGAACGCGGAGAGTGGAAGGCGGACGCGCTTCTGCATGGCTCTCTCCGCCTGATGCTACTCCTGCACGCATCCCTTTCCCATTCTCTGCGCCTTGGCGTCTTTGCGAGAGTCCTCCCTCTCGTTTCTCGCAGGACCCGCGGCCAGAGCCGATCGCGTCCGCAGCACTTCCGGTGTTCTGCGGACCTATTCCGTCACGCAACCCCCGGCAACGAAGGAGGTTCTCATGGACAAGTGGCCCATCGGTGTGTTCGCCAGCATCGACGCCGGATTGGGCGTCAAGCTGGAGGTTGCCCATGAGTTGGGCATCCCCACGATTCATCTCCATGCCCCGCACGAGGGCTCCCGTACGCAAGAGCAGGCCGACCAGTTCCTGGCCAAGCTGGAGGATTTCGGGATCGCGATCTCGGTCGTGTTCGGGGGGTTCGAGGGCGAGAGTTATGCCGATATCCCCACGGTCGCCCGAACCATCGGCCTCGTGCCGCCGGAGACCCGTGGCGAACGAACGCAGGAGATGAAGGAGATCGCCGATTTCGCCCACGTTTTGGGCGTCGACGCGGTGGCCCTGCACTTGGGCTTCCTGCCCGAAGACTCGGCCGATCCGCTGTATGCGGAGGTTGTCGACGTGACCCGGGACGTCTGCGATCACTGTAAGAAGAACGGTCAGCGGCTGCACCTGGAAACCGGCCAGGAGTCGCCCGACGCGCTGTTGCGGTTCATCGGCGACGCCGAGCGGGACAACCTGTTCATCAACTTCGATCCGGCCAACATGATCCTGTACGGCTTGGGCGAACCGATCGCGGCGCTCCGCAGGGTGGGCCACCTGGTCCGCAGCGTCCACTGCAAGGACGCCAAATGGGCGGCCAGGCCCGGCGAAGAGTGGGGCGCCGAAGTCCCCCTCGGCGAAGGCGACGTGGGCATGGAGGACTTCCTCCGCACGCTCGCCGAGCTCGGCTACGACGGACCGCTCACCATCGAGCGCGAAATCCCCGAAGATCCCGATCGCCAGAAGGCCGAGATCGGCGGGGGCGTTCGGCTCCTCAATGAGCTGAAGGCCAAGGTCCTGTGAACTGAATCCCAACCGCGTAGGATTGGCCGAAGAATCGCTTCCGCATTTCGGAAGGGGACCGTCCCATTTTCGCTGCGCGAAAATCGGGACAGTCCCCCAGTCACCTTTCCGCCGATCCGCAGCAGAGGAAGCAGCATGCCAAGTCTCAACGTGGCCGTCCCCCATGACCTGGGTCAGCAGGAAGCGACCGATCGCTTGAAAGCGCAGTTCGGCGACCTGAAGGATCGCTTCGGGCAGGACATCGGCGACGTGGAGGAGGAGTGGGACGGCCACGTGCTCCGTTTCGGTTTCACGACGTACGGCATTCGGATCCGAGGGACGGTCACCTCCGGCGAGTCGGAAGTGACGGTGGCCGCCGACTTGCCCTTGGTGGCGATGCCGCTGAAAGGCGCGATCGAGCGCCAGATCCGCGGTGAGCTGGAAAAGATCGTGGGTTGAGGTTGCCTCAACCACCTTGGCGCTGCCTCGGCACCCACTCGGGGGCATCCGCACCGCGACTTCGCGCCGTCACCGGGCCGGGCGGATCTCGAGCACGTCGTCCTGCAAGCGGAAGGTGCAGCCGGCCGGGGCCAGGACCGCCTCGAACAGCTCCTCCAAGGTGGCGTTGTCGACGCTGAAGGAGATCGGCTGTTGGAGTGAAATGCCTGCCCGTTGGAGCGCTTCGCGGTCGATCTTCAAGGTCAGCCCGAGCCTTCCGGCGAGTTGCTCGAGCACCGGGCCGAGCTGCCCTTTGCCTTCAGGCACCGTGAATCGCTTCTCGCCGTTGCTCGCTTGACCTGAGCGGTTCGCCGCGGGGCGCGTTTGCCGCGGAGGCCGTGCCGAGCCCGCAATCCGCTCGTGATCCTCCAACGGCCCTCGGACGAAGATCTCGCCCGCCACGATCTCGACCCGGCTCTCAGGCACCAGCGCAGCCCAGCGGTCGGCCAGCGCCTGCGGCTCGCGCCCGCCCGGGTAGCTCCGCACGATGGCCACGTCGTCCGGCACCGGGACGAGGGCGACGGCGCTTCCGTCGGCGGCGATCTCGAACGTCAGGTCGAATTGGCCGGCAATCAACGTGACGCGATCCACCAGGGAGAGCGCCGGCAGATCGGCTCCCGCCCAGAGATCGTGCGGAACCTGTTCCAGCCCGGAGATCTCGATCCCGCTCTCCGCGGCAGCCCGGGCGAGCAGATCGCGTGGCGTGGCGAAGTCGTCCCACCCGATCCGCCCGGACGCGAGCAGCTTGCGGCCCGCGGCGGCCGGCAGCCGGCGGACCTCCTCGCGGCGCAGCTCCGCCAGGGTGCGAAGCCGGGAAGTGGCCTGCGGGGGGCCGAAATAGGCGACGGGACCCAGCCACGCAACGCCCAACTGGCGGGTCTGGGCCACCTCGCGATAGACCTGCTCCAACGGCAAGCCGTTCCATTGGAGATCGAGCTTTTGCCCCGGGTCTACGCGACGGTCGATGAGCACGGCGGCGCGCCGGCTGTACGCGAGGCTCACGACGGCCTGGCGCAACGGCGTGCCCGACCAGAACACGTCGACCGGCGTGCGGAGCTGTCGCTCGAGCGCCGTGCCGCCGAGCCACGCGACCGGCGGTTCCGCGCCGGCCGCCGCCTGGAGCGCCGGCGCGACCACCAGCACGAGCGCCACGGCCGAATGAAGAACCCTACGCCCTGACGTTGGGAGCCTTTTCACGATTTGCGGCCTGCCGAGATGGGGCAAGAAACTCCGAACCTACCTATTTTCCGTCAAAGCGCGTGCCCTGCAAAGGGCGAAAAGCCGACGGCGGACGCTTTTCTCGTTGGCTTCGTCGCGCAATCCAATTAAAATCGAAGCTAGGGAATCCTGCGTGGCGAACTCCCCGGAATGGCCCCTTCTAAGCCCGGGGGCTGCAACCCCGGGGCTTGGAACGTGCCGTGGCAGCTCATTGGCTGCGCAGGAGTCAATAGACCGCCAACCGCGATAGGATCGTGGCCCGCGCAGGGGTCGCGAAGCACACGTCCCTTGCAGGAGTTGCCCCCGGTGAGCGCGTCCCGTCGAGATCCGCTTCTCTTGACGCTCTACGAGGAGTTCCTGGAGAGCGAGGACGCGGCCGAGCTCGTCCGCAGGACCTCGCAATCTTATCATCAGGGATCTCTGGAGCGACTGGCCGGCCACCCGTACCGAAAAGTCCGCCGGGCCGCCGTCTTCGCGCTGGGGTTCTTGGCCGACTACGATGCCAACCACGTGTTGGGCCGCGCCCTGCACGACGAAGACCGCACGGTCCGCCTGCTGGCCGAAGATGCAATCCGCAACGTCTGGAAACGGGTGGGCAACGACGACCATCGCCAGCAGTTGAACACGATCATCCGCTTGAACTCCGCCAAGCAGTTCGAAGAAGCCCGCCGCCGAGCCACCCAACTGACGAAGAAAACGCCTTGGTTTGCCGAGGCCTGGAACCAGCGGGCGGAGGCGTGGTTCGCCCTCTCTCGATACCCCGAGGCGATCCGCGACTGCCACCAGGCCCTCGAGTTGAACCCCTACCACTTCGCCGCCGCCGCGCGCATGGGCCAGGCGTACCTGCGGCTGGGCAACCAAGTCTCGGCGCTGGAGAGCTTCCGCCGCGCATTGCGACTCAACCCGAATCTCGAAGACGTCCGCGCTCAGGTCACGCGACTGGCACGCATGATCGAAGGGAAGTGACCGCCGGTGGCTGGCGCCTGCTACCGCCAGCGTCCGTACGGGGTCTGGGGGACGGAGGCGGGGGTTGCCCTGTCGGCGGCCGGGGCTCCGTACATCGGACGCCTCGCCGTGCTGTCTGCTTTGTCAAGCAACGCGGAGACATAGCGGTGGGGGGCCGCGTCGAACTTCCGCAGCGTCGCTTCGCTCGAGAACAGGTAGACACGGCCTTCAAACCAGGCACCGTGCTCACGGCGGCCCGGCAACGTCTCCCCTCGCTCAATCGCCGCCACCACGTCACTACCCGACGATACCGGAGCGTAGCGGTCCGGGGCCGCATCGAAGCGGTCCCGCTGCTCGGGTCCGGCGAAAAGATAGGTCCGCCCTCGGTGAATCAATCCCCACCGAAGGTCGCCCTGGACCCATCGCCGATTGTCGGACAGTTCGACGGGGCAGAAGCCGTCCAGCCCTAACGGGGGGTTGTTGGGCGGAAGCTGAGCCCCCGGTCGCGGGCTCTCCGCTGCCTGTGGCTGCGATGCCGGAACCTGCGAGGCGTAGTCCCCCGAGTTCGGCCCGGCCGGATTGGGAGATACCACGCCACCCGGTAGGACGGTTTGTGTCCGCGCCGCGACAGGTGGGCCCTGATTCCGGCCAACCTCAGTCGCCGGCGGGATCTTGATGCTCGGCGGTCCCTCCAGCTCGGGACTGAAGGACCGGGTGTAGCGTTGACCGGCCGGCGCCATCTGTCCGGGCAGTCCCTCCCCGACACGCCCTACGAAACGGGTGTCCGGACTACCCATAGGGGCGGGTCGCTGGGCCACGGGCTGTTGAGCCCCAGCGCTCCCGGTTGGTGGGGCTGCCGGTTGGCGGCTCGCCAACTCCAATCCCGGCTGGCCGTAGCTTTCCGGGCCCCGATTCCTGGCCATCGCGACGATTTGGTTGAGCTGCCCGACGTACTGCGACCCATCCGCGATTCCGGCGATTTTCCCAACCAGTTGCCCGTCCGGCGCAAGGATCACGTCGGACGGCAGGACGGTGACACCGTATTGCTGTCGGGTGTGGGGGAAGTAGTCGGCGTTGACCTTCACGGGCACGAAATTGCTCTCCACCACCGCCGCCACCTCCGGCCGGACGAAGACTTCCTCTTCCATTTGCCGGCAAGGCAAGCACCAGTCGGCCCAGAAGTGGACCAGCACCATCCGATTTGTCTGCGAAGCCAGTCGTTTGGCGGTCTCCAGGTCCACTTGCCAGCGAACACCTTGTTGAGCCGAAGCGGAAGCGACGAGACCCCAACCGAGAATCACCAGGCACCAGCACAACCAGCGGGTCGCTCGCATGTTCCGAAGCCCCCAAAGGAGAAGGGATAGACGCGGAGTGAGCCGAGACTGCCCTTTGTTATCGGAACGGGAGGACGGGCAAATCGTACGAAAATTAATGGGTCGTGCCGGATTCGCCGATTTTTCGCATTGGCAAGGGCTTACGGTGTCGTTCCGGCTTGAAAAGTACGGAAAGATAGTGTATATGGTGTTAGAGGGCGGGATTTGGCGGCTTGCCAGGACGGTCCGACGATCGTTGGCGGGGCACGCCGGCAGGTTCTGCGTTTGGCGGCGAATCGTCGCGTTGAAGCTTGACAGAGAGTAGGACTTCGCTAAGATAGCCAGTGTTCGAGTTCTGCCCCGCAGGTAGGTCGTACAGGCCCACAGTCTAGAACCTCGGGGCCTCCCCCCATTGGGAGTATTCTTGGGGGATGCTGGCTTTTCCATCTGAGTTTCCTGCGGTTGATCCTGAGGGATCAATGCTCCCGGGCAGACCGGGAGCGGCCAGAGCCCCCGAGAGAAGCGCGTAAACGCTGTTTTTGGGCGCCCGTTGTGGTTCTCTCAGTGTGCCGCCCCTAAACGGCCTCCTGGGTTGCGACACGATTCTCGTCGCCACACGGGAATTGACTTCTTGGTGACGGGGTCCGGACCCAAGCGCCGGACGCCGATTCTGTGATCTTGGGATCGTTCCCGAGCGCCGCGAATACTCTGCGCGGACGAGCATCGGCGATCCCTTATAGGTGCCTTATGGGAAAAAAGAAGAGAGGTCGGCCACGTGGAAGAGGCGGGACGTACGGAGGTGGCCATCGTGGCCGCACCCGACCGCCGAGCAGCTCTGTCCGAGACAACCGCGAGGTCGATACGGCGGAAAACGGCGAGGTCGGGCCGGTGCAGCCCGGCGGCGGCGTGTTGGAGATGCACCCCAATGGATACGGGTTTCTCCGTGACCCCACCGACAACTACGTCCGGCAGATGACCGATCCCTTCGTCCCCGGCAGCATGATCGACAAGTTCGTCTTGCGCGAGGGGCTCCACATCCAGGGAATGGTCCAGCCGGGTCGGAGGCAACAAGGACCACGGCTCAAGGAGATCACCGACGTCGACGGTATCAAGCCGGAAGAGTACCGCGACGTGAAGACCTTCGATCAGCTCACGCCCATCAACCCCGAGTCCTGGCTGCAATTGGAGACGGGACCCGAGCCGCTGACGACCAGGGTGATGGATTTGCTGACGCCCCTGGGAAAAGGCCAACGCGCCCTGATCGTCTCTCCCCCCCGAACCGGCAAGACGATCCTCCTCCAGCACATCAGCCAGGCGATCGCGAAAAACTATCCCGACGTCAAGCTGGTCGTGCTGCTCATCGACGAGCGGCCCGAGGAAGTCACCGATTTCATCCGTTCCGTCAACGGGGAAGTGGTGGCCAGTAGCCTGGACCGGGAAATCGAAAGCCACGTGCGGCTCTCCCAGTTGATCGTCCAACGCTGCAAGCGCCTCGCCGAGATGGGCCGCGACGTCTTCCTGCTGATGGATTCCATCACCCGGCTGGCCAGGGCCTTCAACAAATGGGTGGGCAACACCGGGCGCACGATGTCGGGCGGCGTCGACATCAAGGCCATGGACATCCCCAAAAAACTGTTCGCCACCGCCCGGCTCTTTGAAGAAGGCGGCTCGCTGACCATCGTCGGCACGGCCCTGGTCGATACGGGTAGCCGCATGGACGAGCTGATCTTCCAGGAGTTCAAGGGAACGGGCAACATGGAGCTCGTCCTCGACCGCAAGCTCGCCGACCGGCGCATCTGGCCCGCCATGGACATCACCCAGTCGGGCACCCGCCGCGAGGAAAAGCTGCTGTCGCCCGAAACGCTCCAAGCGGTGACCGCGCTGAGGCGAATGCTCTCCACCATGCATCCGGTGGAAGCGATGGAGCAATTGACGGCCAAGCTGAGCAAGTTCAAATCGAACCGGGATTTCATCGATCTGATTAGCGGGGCCAAGGTCATGGACTGACCGGACCGGGGCTCGCCGCTCGAGCTCGGTCGCTTCTCGCCCCCCAAGACCATTCCCTGCGGCATCGAGGCCCGCGTGCCGATCGGAGGGTAAGCGAATTGGCTAGCAGCCTCACTGGAAATGAGGTGCCCCTTGACCGGGGTTGCGGGTTCGAATCCCGTGCCCTCCGCTTCTTTTGAGAGAAGGCTCGCAAGGGCTTTGACACGCGCCGCTTGCGAGCCTGTCTGTTTTTTCTTGACGTGCGGTTGTGCCGTCTTTCGCCCCTCGCGTAGTGCCGTTGTCGACTCACCGCTTAGCGGCTGTGGCAGTCGATGAAGGCCGAGAGGTGCGTGGGCACCGCTCGATCGCCGCAGAGCACGTACGGCCCGTCCTCGAAATCGCCCAGCCACAACGCGTTCGAGTCATCCCGAGTCCAGCGGCGACGGACCTTGCGCTGGCTGATGCCCAACTTCAACCGCGTGGCCCCGGCCCGCTTCAGATGGCGATACAGGGTCGATTTGGGGATCGTCTTCCCGAATTCGGATTCGAGGAACTGTTTCAGCGGTACGTCGGAGCGGTACGGTTGACCCGTGGCCGCCGGGCACCGATACTGAAGCCCTGGCCTAGCTGTGCGAGTCTGACAACCAAGAAACCGCCGAGCTGACGGAGGTGTCCAGATGCAACCCACATCCAGAAGGTGCAATGGCCCTCACTTTTATTCACTAGGCAATTTGATACACAGAATAGCTACACTTATACTTACCAGCCTCGCGGCGTCTCTGTCAATAGATCCTGCCAATTGCGAGGAAAATGCCGACAATCGCAGTGTGCCAAATATCGTGTTGATACTTGCCGACGACCTGGGCTGGGCCGACCTGGGCTGCTACGGCAATACGTACCACCAGACGCCGAGCCTCGACCGCCTCGCCGCCCAGGGTATGCGATTCACCGACGCCTACGCGGCCAGCTCGGTCTGCTCGCCCACCCGATCGAGCATCATGTCGGGCAAGTACCCGGCGCGGAACGATCTGACCATCTGGCTGGGCGGCCACAGCCCGGCGAACGCGAGATTGCTCGACCCCCCCTTCGCCACCGAGCTCGCCTTGGAGGAAGTGACGATCGCCGAGGCGCTCCAAGCGGCCGGATACGCCACGGCCAGCGTCGGCAAGTGGCACCTGGGCGGCGAGCCCTTCTATCCCGAGCACCAGGGCTTCGACCTGAACGTCGCCGGCACCAGCGCCGGCTCGCCCGCCGGAGGCTACTTCCTGCCCAACAAAATGAACCTGCCCGGCGCGAAGCAGGGCGAGTACCTCACCGACCGGCTCACCGACGAGGCCCTCGGGTTCATCGACGCCCACCCGCGAGAGCCCTTCTTCCTGTATCTGCCCTACCACGTCGTGCACACGCCGATCCAGGGCAAGAAAGAGCTGATCGCGCTGTACGAGAAACGGATGAAGCCCGGCCAGAAAAACACCAACGCGGCCTACGCGGCGATGGTCCACACGCTCGACGAAAACGTCGGCCGGATCACGGCGAAGCTCGACGAGCTGCGGCTCGCCGACCGAACCGCCGTCTTCTTCTTCTCCGACAACGGCGGCTACCACCGCGTCACGTCCAACGCGCCGCTCCGGGCCGGCAAGGGCTACAGCTACGAAGGCGGGCACCGCGAGCCGCTCATCGTGCGCCTGCCGGGCCGCGTCGAGGCCGGCAGCGTGTGCAGCACGCCGGTGGTGAGCGTCGATTTCTACCCCACGATCCTCGAATTGGCCGGCGCCCCGGGCGATCCGCGCCACAACGCCGCGCTCGACGGCGTCAGCATCGTGCCCTTGTTGGACGGGACCGGCGTCCCCCAGCGCGACGCCATCTACTGGCATTACCCCCACTACAGCCCCCAAGGCGGCACGCCGAGCGGGGCGATCCGCCTGGGCGACTTCAAGCTGATCGAGTTCTTCGAGGACGGGCACCTCGATCTGTACAACCTGGCGGAGGATATCGGCGAAGCCACGGACCTGGTCGACGCGATGCCCGAGATGGCCCAGAGACTGCACGGGATGCTCGTCGCCTGGCGCAAGCGGGTCGACGCCAAAATGCCCAGCCCCAACCCCAACGCCGGCAAGAAGCCGCCTCCGCGGCGCGTGCCCGAGGTCGTTCCCACGCGGGAGTTCCCCGGGTTCGACGTGCTGACCGACGTCGCGCTCACGCGATCCGGCGAGGGATACCTCGTCGCGTCGAGCAGCACGGGCCTGGCGTTGATCGAGCCGGACGAGCCGCTCGGCCCGACGGCGACGTTCCGCCTTCGCCTCACGCCCCGGGCCCAGTTCCCGGCCAACGGCTTCCTGGCGTTCGGCGACACGCCCAACGACGAAGAGCTGGTCAAGTGCGGCCTGTTCATCGGCGGCAACTACGCCGCGATCTACGAGGGGCCGTATCCCTCGGACGACGTCGCGAAGCTCGCCATGCCGCTTCGCTCGGAGGGAGCGTACGATCTGACCGTGCGCGTCGATCTTGCCGGGGGCACGGTCGAGATGAGCGTCGGCCACCACCGCGTCGCGAAGAAGCTCAGCCGCAAGATCGACGCGATCCGCTGCTACGGCTACGCGGTGATCACGACGAAGAGCGAGTTCACGGCGATCGAAGCAACGCCATTTAGCCCCCGGTGAACACACCGGGGGCCCAATGGTTCTTGTGAAGCGGAGAACGTGGACTTCCGCGCGTCTCGTCGCACACGTGGGACCCGCCGTGTGTTCACGGCGGGCTAAATGCACGGCGGGCTAAATGCTCGGCAAATGCGCGGCGAGTCAAATGCGCGACGGGCGGATCGTCACGCGAACGTTGCGATGCAACTGGTCGGCCAGATTCCGCACCTCGCCGCGCCAGTTGTCGATCGTGGGGGCGACGGGGAACCGCCGGCCGCGGCGCCAGTCGCCGAGGATCCAGTAGCGGAGGTTGCCTTCGGGGATCTCGCAGAGCAGGTGGCGCTCGTCGGGAAGCTCGACGACGCGCTTCAGCCCGTCGGGCGGGACGACCAGCGCCATGCCGATCTCGCCGATCGAATCGTCCTGGAAGCCCCAGGCGCCGATCGCGCCGACGGACTGGTCGACGAAGGTCTCCTCGCGCTTGAGCTTCATCAGGGCGGGGGCCAGAAGCGCTCCTTCCGGGGCGCCGCGGACCGTCGCCCGGATCTCGCTCTCCTGGTGCTCGGCATAGATGAGACACACCAATCGGACGGCGAGGTCCGGGTGATCGGGCGTCACGTTCTCGGCCACGACCTCCACGGCCGCCCGGATCGGGCCCGAGAAGAGCATCCGCTTGGTGATCTTCACGTCGCCCACGTCACCCGGGTTTTGCACGGGCCAGGAGCGATCGCCCGCGTAGAGCGTCAAGCCGCCGATCCCGGAGGTCTTGCCGACCAGCAGCGCGTCGACGCCCCACTCCTGCTCCCGGTGGTAGTTGACCTTCTTGATGGGGTAGATCAGCCACTCGGCCTTCTCGCTGTGGCGGTACTGGTGCTTGCCGAAGAAGTCGAACATCCCGTCGTAGGTGCGATACGCCCCGAGGTTCGACTCCCAGCCGACGTTCAGCTTGCCGGGGTCCCAGGCTTCGTCGGTGCCGGTCTTTCGGGCGAAGGACGTTTCTCGCTCGCCCTCGGGCGACCAGTAGAGGTAGTAGGCGGCCTTTGCGGCGGGCGGCACGTCGGCCAGGAACGATAGCTCGCGTCCGGCCGAGGCGTCGATCTGGTCAATCTGGTGCGGCACCTCGCGCCAGTCGATCCACCGCTCGGGGGCGACGACCGCGCAGTTCTCGGGATTGAAGTCGGCGGCGACCGCTCGGACGTCGTTCACCGGGAGCACCACCGGCTCGCTCTCGCGGGGCTGGTCCGACGGGTTGTCGATGGAAACGGCCAGCCGCCGGGTGAACGCCCCGAACCGCTCGGCGGGCGCAACCCGGGCGTCGGGGGCCAATTGCCCAAGCACTTGCTTCGCCGCGCCGGCGTAATCTCCGGCAGCGTAGGCCGACTCGACCTCGCCCCACGCCTTGTGCTCGGCGAATTGTCCCTTCAGCTTCGCCAGCAGCCGATCCCGCAACAGGTCCATGTAGTAGCGTGCCCCGCCGGGCGTGCTTCGCGTCCTCAGGCCGAGCCGGGTTGACGGACACCACGCCTCGAGCTTGGCGAGGAAGAAGATCTCCACGGGGTCGGGCTCGGTGAGCCGGTCGCCCAGGGCCGCCTTGGCCGCGTCGATGAACTGCTGGCTCGCCGGGAGCACCTCGGCCAGCTCCTGCGTGTAGAACGTCGAGAGGGCCGTGTACTCGGTGGGCACGGCGGAAGTCGCATCCGCCCGCATCGGCCAGTCAAATTCCGCTCGGCCGTCGGCGTCCGGGTCGATCTGCCGGCGGTCGAACACGCCGTCGCGGTTGTCGTCCAAGTACGTGTACCGGGCGTCGCGTTGGCCGTCGAGATCGAAGTCGACGTCGATCCAGCCCTGGGCCGGGCCGGTTCCCAACAGGTGCAGGCGATGGTCGGTCGGATCGTAGTAGAACCGCAACGGGCTGGCCGGCTTCTCGACGATCTCGTTCCGCTTGTTGAGCCGGCTCGACGGCGGCCCGCCGATCTGGGGGAAGTCCTCCGAGCCGTGCACGATGACGCCTTCCCACCGCTCGTGCGGATCGCGATCGACCTGGTATTCCGAGTTGGCGTTCATCTCGTCCCAGGTGAGGCACGCTTTGACCCACGGAGCCCCCCGGCCGAACTCCTCGGCCTTGTCCCATCGCAACAGGCGGTCGGTGGGGATCCCGCGGATGGTCGACGTGGAGGTGATCTCGTCGTTGAGCCGCAGCTTCGACGTGCGAGTGCGATCACCCCGGTCAAAACTGCTGTCCTCCGCGAAGGCGGTGATCGAGAACTCGTAGTCGTACACCCGGCGGCCGAACGCGTCGGCGTCGGCGTCGAAGCTGTAGCGGAGCGACTCGACCTTGTCGGCCAGCCCGGTGAAGCGGAGGACGACCTCGCTGGAGCCGTCGCCGTCCGGGTCGTAGAAGACGAACGGATTCTCGTGCAGGGCGATCCAGTGATCCGAATCGGCAGTGAGGTTGTAGGCCGAGAACCAACTGCCGCCGCTGAAGCGGCAGCGATACTGGCAGAGCCCCTGGTAGTAGGTCCAATCGACGTCGTACCAGAGCAGGTTGTCGTCGCTCTGGTCGCAGCCCCACCAGACCCGCAGCGCGGGCTTCTGGAAATAGGGGTCCTTGGGGACCCAAAAGAAGATGCCCATGGCGTCGAGGTCGTCGTCGCCGTCGTCGTCGCGGTAGTCGACGATCCGATCGACCGTGCCGTCGGCGCCCCAGTCGGCCAGGTAGAGGTCGCTGTCCAGGTCGGGTCCGAGGTGCTCGTCCAGGTCGCCGTCCTCGTCGATCGCCCGAACCAGGATCGGCGACTTGGTGTGACGCGCGGCCGTGTCGACGAACCAGGCCTCGTCGTTGCGCCCGTCGCCGTCGCGATCCACGAGCAGCCGCTTGCCGGGCGGCAGGGCCTTGACCTTCTCGACAATCGCCGGATCGAGGCGGGCGGCTTCGCCGAACACGCGCTCGAACATCGCCTGTTGGGCGTCGTCGGCCGGGGCTGGGGAGGTCCCGATGCCAAGGACGGCCGCACCGGTGACGAGCGTCGCGAGCAGATGAGCGAGTCGCCCGCTCGTGGTTCGACGGCCCTCGAAGCGTCTCACGCGGCTCATGGTTCGCTCTCCTTCAGTGCCTTGTCGGATGTAGCCCAATGCGTGCCCGCCATGCCGCCCCGAAGTCGGCCCCATTCTCCTTCACGGGAAGTGCCCAAACAAGCCTGGGGCTGATGTTTTTCGGTCGGGATGCGGGGAGCGGTCATGTGGCCCTGCGCGGGTGCTTGCACGAGCCTGAAGTGACGACTATCGTGTGGGGGCAGCAAGCGCGAAGGTACGCCTCGACGAGTGCTCTCACGGGCTCCCGCGCGAAGACAGGGCCGATCATGAGTCGTTCGACGCCGCCTGAGAACCGGGATCAGCTCGACACGGTCGTGGTTCACGCCCGACGGGAGGCGCTGGCAATCCTCGTGGCCTTCGCAGTGTGTCTCGTGTGGTCGATCGGGTGGAGTCACCTGGCGGGCTACGGCGAGCCGGTCGACGGGGGCCTTGCGACGGTGTTGGGCATGCCGGGCTGGGTCTTCGGGGGCGTGCTGGTGCCCTGGCTGGCGGCCGATCTTTTTGGCCTCTGGTTTTGCTTCTTCTTCATGGCCGACGACCCGTTGGGGGAATCGGAGGACGAAGGAGACGAGGACGGAAGTGGCGAGGCCGACGCGGTCGCCGCGCAGCCACCGACTGCCGAGGAGGGCCGGCATGCCTAGCGTGGCGCCGCTGCTTCTGGCGCAAGCGCAGCCGGCCGGCTCCAACGCCGCGCTGGTGACGTTCCTCCTTTACACGATGGCCGTGTTTGCGCTGGCCGGGATCTCCAGTCGGCTGTTGCGGTCGAAGCGATTCCTGAGCGAGTATTTCCTGGGCAGCCGGGGCCTGGGGATGTGGGCGTTCGCCCTCACCTTCGCCGCCACCAGCGCGTCGGGCGGCAGCTTCATGGGCTTCCCTTCCAAGATTTACACGCACGGGTGGATCCTCGCCCTGTGGATCGCCAGCTACATGATGGTCCCCGTGCTGACGATGGGCCTGTTGGGGAAGCGGCTCAACCAGGTGGCGCGGAAGACGGGCGCGATCACGATTCCCGACGTGCTCCGCGGCCGGTTTGAGAGCGTCGGCCTGGGCGGGCTGGCCACCGGGCTGATCATCTTCTTCATGGCCTTCAACCTCGTGGCCCAGTTCAAGGCCGGCGCGCTGATGCTGAGCACCCTGCTGGACGACGTGCCCCTGTTCCAGGCGAGCCGGCACGGGACCGGCGAGCTGATCGAGGGGACGTTTCTGTTGGGGAGCGTGGAGCCGGGGTACCTGTTGTGCCTGGTGTCGTTCGCCGCGGCCGTGATTCTGTACACCACGTACGGCGGGTTCCGGGCCGTGGTCTGGACCGACGTGCTCCAGGGCCTGGTGATGGTCGGCGGCGTGTTGGTCATGCTGCCGTTGGCGCTCTGGCAAGTCGGCGGGCTGGGCCGGGCGACCGAAGACCTGAGCACCATGACTCCGCCCCGAGAGCGAGTCGCGCATCTTGAGACCGCCCAGCCTTCGGAGAGCGAACTGGTCATCCCCTTCGGCACCTGGCTGGAACAGCCGGCCGAGGGCGATCGCGCTAGGCGTGTTTTCCGCACGGCTCGGCGCGTCGTGATCCGAGCGGGAGAGCGCCGGGCCGTGTTTGTCGAGGACGGAGCGGAACGGAATAGGATCCCCGTCCTCGAAATCACCACTCCCCACGAAATCGCCCGGATCCGGCCGACACCGCTCGCCGCGCCCGTGGCCGTGCGCGTGCTCGCGACGAAGGAGTACGCCTATGGGGCTGACACACCAGGCGTCTACGTGAGCGGTCCGGGGCCCAGCCCGATCGACGAGCGGGGCTTCCTGCCGCTGGGCCTGGCCGTCTCGTTCTTCTGCATGTGGACCTTTGCCGGCGCGGGCCAGCCGTCCAACATGGTCCGTCTGATGGCGTTTAGAAGCTCGCAGACGTTCAGGCGGGGGGTCTTCACGGTCGTCGTCTACTACTCGCTGATCTATTTTCCGCTGGTGATCATCTTCTGTTGCGCCCGGGTGCTTTTGCCCGGGATGGAAGTCGAGTCGGACCGGATCATGCCGGCGATGGCCGAGCATCTGACCGCGGCGGCGGGCTGGCCTTGGCTGGCCGGGCTGCTGGTCGCCGCGCCGTTCGCCGCCGTGATGTCGACGGTCGACAGCTTCCTCTTGATGATCTCGTCGGCGGTGGTCCGCGACGTGTATCACCGGCACGTGAACCCCCGGGCGTCGGAAGCGACGATCCGCCGGCTCACCTACACGGTGACGCTCCTGGTCGGCGTGGCCGCCGTGCTGGGGGCCCTGCACCCGCCCAGGTATTTGCAGGACATTATCATCTATACGGCGAGCGGGCTGGCGTCGTGCTTCCTGGTGCCGATGGCCCTGGGGCTCTACTGGCCGCGACTGACGACGGCCGGGGCGACGGCCGGCATGCTGGGGGGATTCGTGGTCCACCTGGGGCTGTACGGCGCCGGCTTCCTCGTCGGCGGCGGGTTCCAGGCGGTCCGAATCGCGGGCCTCGATCCGTTGATCCCCGGGATCGTCGCTTCGCTGGCGGCGGCCATCCTGGTGACGCGGATCACCGCGCCGCCCCCGGAGCACCTGGTGCGGAAGTTCTTCTATCGCGACGATTGAATTCCGGACCGAGTTCGGTGAACAAGAACCCGCATCAAAGCGCAAGCGTTCGCCGCGAGAAGCGATTGACTTCCCGAACGCCGCCGTCTACGCTCGCATTATTGACTTCTGATACTCAATAAGCCGTCCCTCCAAGCTGCAATCCCAGGGGTTGCCACCCCTGGGCTTCGGCGCGGCTCATTTGCCGTGCCGGACTCAATCGCCAACGCCCCCCTGCCACCAGAACGAAGAGGATTCGCCATGAGCCGAAACACCACGCGACGCACGTGCTTCGCCGGCGGGACCGCCGCCTGCGCAGCCATCTTGGCAGTTGCGGTCGCAGCGCGGCCGGCTTGGACGCTGGAATTCCCCGGCCCGAAGCCCGGCAAGGCGAGCGCACAACTCGACGGCCAGCGACTGACCATGGAAACCGCCCTGATCGCCGCCACCTGGAGCTTGGCGCCCGAGGGATTCGGGCTGGTGGAGGCCGTGGATCGCACGACCGGCGACGTGATCCGCCGGGGCGGGGATGACGGCTTCGCCGTCACCCTTGCCGACGGACAATCGCTCACCGCCGCGCAGTTCCGCCGCACGGCGGAGCCGTCGCTGGAAGCCCTTCGAGCGGATCCCGACGCGGTCCGCGCGGCCCTGCGGTTTTCCGGCTGGCAGGCCACGGTGCCGATGGTCTCCGACGACGGCCGAATCCGCGCGGTTTGGCGGGCCGTCGTCCGCGACGGGTCGAACTACGTGCGCCAGGAATTGACCATCTCGCCCGCGACGGACGAGGTCCCCCTGAAAAACGTGACCCTGCTTGCGGTCGACGCACCCGAGGCCAAGGCAATCGGCGCGGTGGACGGCTCGCCGGTTCTCGCCGGTAGTCTCTTCCTGGCCTGCGAGCACCCGATGGCCGCCAACCGGGTGGCCGACGGCGTTGTCACTTGCCGGGTGCCGCGGTATCGGCCGCTTCGCCGTGGGCAGACGTTCACGGTAAGCGCGGTGGTCGGCGTGGCCGCCGCGGGGCAGCTTCGCCGCAGCTTCCTCTACTATCTGGATCGCGAGCGCGCGCGGCCTTACTCTCCGTTCGTTTACTACATCTCCTGGTTCGACATTGCCGCGCCCGACCGGAAGATGAACGAAGCGCTCTGCCTCGATCGGATCCACGCGTTCGGCCGGGAGCTTGTGGAGAAGCGGGGCGTGAAGCTGGACGCGTTCGTGTTCGACGACGGCTGGGACGACAACCGGACGCTGTGGCAGTTCCACGCCGACTTTCCCAAGGGCTTCGCGCCGCTCCAAGCGGCCGCGGCCAAGTACGGCGCGATCATCGGGACGTGGATCTCGCCCTGGGGTGGATACAGCAAGGCGAAGGCTGAGCGGCTCGAATACGGCAAGACGCAGGGCTTCGAGACCAATCCCCACGGGTTCTCGCTGGACGGACCCAAGTACTATGCCCGGTTCCGGGAAGTGTGCGCCGAACAGATACGGAAATACGGGGTCGGGTATCTCAAGTTCGACGGGGTCGGGCCGGGCGACGTCTCGACGGGGGCCGGCGCGGAGTACGGCCCCGACGTCGAAGCCCTGCTGACGCTCATCTCCGATCTGCGCCGGCTCCGGCCCGACTTGTTCGTGAACACGACGGTGGGCACCTGGCCGTCGCCCTACTGGCTCTGGTACAGCGACTCGATCTGGCGGAGCGGCCGTGACGTGGGCCACCACGGCCCGGGGTCGACCCGGCAGCAGTGGCTCACCTACCGCGACATGATCGCCCATCAGCTCCACACCCAACGCGGACCGCTCTATCCCCTCAACTCGCTCAAGTTCCAAAGCGTGATGGTGGCTCCGTTGAGTCTGGCGGGCAAGCTCAACAATGACCCGAAGGACGTGACGGACGACGTCCGCATGGCGGCGGCCTCGGGCACCCAGATGCAGGAGTTCTTCGTCACCCCGAGCATGATGACGCCCGAGCTGTGGGACGCCGCGGCCGAGGCGATCGGCTGGTCGCGCCGCAATGCCGACGTGCTCGTCGACACGCATCCGGTCGGCGGCGATCCGGGCAAGGGAGAAGTCTACGGCTACGCCTCGTGGTCGCCGCGAAAAGGGATCCTGGTGCTGCGGAACCCCAGCGACCGGCCGGCGAGCTTCCAGACCGACCTGGCGACGGCCTTCGAGTTGCCGGGAGGAGCCGCCCGGCAATATCGGCTCGGGAGCCCCTGGACCCGGCCGGCCGACGCCCCGCCGAGAGGCACGCTCGACGCAGGAGAGGTGCATACGTTCGAGCTGAGCCCCTTCCAGGTCCTCGTGCTGGAGGCGGTGCCGGTGAAGTAGGCTTGTCTTAACCACTTTTCACAGAAGGACTTAGGGCGCACGACGGGCAAAGCTTTGCCCACGAAACCGTCTGCGGGGGGGCTCTCGTTCCCAGGCTCTGCCTGGGAACGCACTACCGCGAGGCTCCGCCTCGCATCTTGCAGGGCAGGCAGAGCCTGCCAAGGCCCTGCGTTCCCAGGCGGAGCCTGGGAACGAGGGAGCTAGGCCGGGAGCCTGGCAGCGAGGGAGCGGAGCACGACGGAGCGGCCCGCCCGCGAGTTCCCACGCGGAAGCGTGGGAACGAGGGCAAGAAATCTTGCCGCACACGGCCGGGCAAGGCGTTTCCCACGGGAATGAGTTTGGCTTACAATAGAGACTTCGTGAGGCGGGCGACCGTCGCGATGCTTCGCCGAGTTCCGTGATTCCCTACTTGCCCTCCGTAAATCAAATGAACGCATCCTCAACACCCCTGCGTCGATTGATCCTGCTTGCCTCGGCGGTGGCCGCCTGGACTGCCGTCTATGGCGTGGCCCTTGCCCAGGAATCCGAAGGAGGCGGAGGTGGGGGCGGGGGCGGCGGTGCCCAGGCGTACGTGCTGCCTTACACCATCGTCATCCTCTGCGTCGGATTGGGATTGCTCTTCGTCTGCCGCTCCGCCCACAGAAGGGACAAGCCCAGGGGCGAACAGTACGAGTCGGCAACCTCCGCCGAGATCGGCAAGGCGGCGACCGTGCCGGTGATCTCGTTGGGCATGCGCATGGATCAGGTCAACAAGCTGCTCGGCAAGCCGAAGATCGCGCGACGCGGGGCCGACATCTACCGAGAGCTGGCCCAGGCCGGAAAGCTCTCCGAGGATGACGCCGCCAAGGAGTACTTGGTCTACGAGCATCCGGCGGGCCGGTACGAGCTCGTGGCGTTCGAGAAGCGCGTGGTCGAGATCCGCCACCAACCCAAGCACGAGGAAGATGACGCCTCGTAGGGGGCGTGCTCGCACGCACGCGGAATGGGCCGGGTATTGCAGCAGTCCGGGCAACGGCTTGCCCGGCCGCTACCTCTCCGACTCGCTGGAGCTCGGCCGGCCGGCCGGATGCTTCAAGAACTTCGGTCCGGCCAACGCGTGACCGCCCGATCGCCCCTGGAAGAAGGCCGAAATCCGGTCTACCACGATTTGCCGCTCGCGGGCGGTCAGCTCAGGAAAGATCGGCAGCGCCAGCACCTCGCGCGTTGCGCGATGGGTCTCCGGCAAATCGTCCGGCCCGTATCCGAGGTAGGTGAAGCACTCCTGCTCGTGCAGGCCCATCGGGTAGTAGATCTCCGCGCCGATATTTGCCTCGGCGAGGAACTCGCGCAGGTCGTCGCGCCGGCCGTCCGGCACCCGGATTACGTACTGGTTCCAGACGTGTCGCCCGCCGGGCGCAGCGACCGGGAGCCCCACGCGGCGGTCGAGCCCGGCCTCCGTGAACCGCTCCGTGTACCGCCGGGCGTTGGCCCGGCGCATCGCGGTCCAGCGGTCGAGGTGGGGTAGCTTCACGTTCAGTACGGCCGCCTGGAAGGAATCGAGCCGGCTGTTGATTCCCACGATCTTGTGGTAGTACCGCGGCTGCATGCCATGCACGCGGAGCAGACGGAGCTTGTCGGCCAGGTCGTCGCGGTTGGTGGTGAGCATGCCGCCGTCGCCTGCGCCGCCGAGGTTCTTGGTCGGGTAGAAGCTGAAGCAGCCGACGTCGCCCAGAGAGCCGGCCCGACGGCCGCCAATCTCGGCCCCGATCGCCTGAGCCGCGTCCTCGATCACCGCGATCCCCCGGGCCCGAGCGATCCGGCAGATGCCGTCCATGGGGGCACATTGTCCGAACAGGTGGACGGGCAGGATCGCCTTGGTGGCCGGCGTGACCAGCCGCTGGATCGCCTCGGGATCGACGTTGAACGTGGCCGGATCGACGTCGGCAAAGACCGGCGTCGCCCCCAATCGCGTCACCGCACTGGCGGTGGCGAAGAAGGTGAAGCTGGGCAGGATCACTTCGTCGCCCGGCCCCACCTCAAAGGCCATCAGGGCCAACAGCAACGCGTCGCTCCCCGAGGCGCATCCGATGGCGTGGCTTGCCTGACAGTACGCGCCCACGCTCTCTTCGAGCTGCCGGACGTCGGGGCCCAGGACGAACTGCCCCGACTCGCACACCGACGTAAGCGCCTCGGCCATTTCCTGTCGCAGCGCAGCGTGCTGGCGGGCCAAGTCGAGTAAGGGGACGCCCTCGTGCTGCGGGCGCTGATCGGTTTTGGGGTGGGGGGTCGACTGCATTTACGGTTCCCCGGCTTCTCAGGGTAGCGGCGGTGTCTCGGCGGGCCGACTGCCCTGGCCCGTGCGGGCGGAAAGGTAGGCATCCGGGCGATTTGAGTCAAGGCCGACCTGGCAGCGAGGCAAGGCGAAACGCCACAGGGCTCCACCTTGCGCGGAATCAGTTCCTTACCGCGGGAAAACCTCCTCAACAGGCGGAAGCATGGGGACTTGGGCGGTCAAGACGTCCTCAGGGGGTCTCAGAAAACGTCGATCCGCGCCGCCGGGCCGGCCGACAAAGACTCGGTGGAGGCCCCGGATGCCGATTACCCCCGAGGTTCGTGATACCCCAAAGAGGGGTCAACTAAAGGTTTTGCTAATATAAGTCTTTTCCCGGAAATCACTTAGGACTCCACCTCCCGAAATAGCGCAGACGATTGCCCGGGGCATTGCTACAATCGAGCTTTACAGTCGTCGAAAGGGTAAGGCGTGTGCCCTGCGGCCAAGTCGGCGTAGACTTGTGATACGGGGCTCTGCGAACAAGGCGGTACGCTGAGGGTATCGGTCACGTGAGCAGACGGCAACTAGGTCCCGTCTGAACGCCTGTCGCAGCAGTACTTGGCTTCTTCCGCCATCTCTGGTTCCCTTTTCCTCTCTAGATTCGCCGCATGGGTACGTCCCTGCCACTGGCCGATCTTCGTGCTTCCGTTCCGCTGATTGGACCGTCGCTTTTGGCCTGCGACTTCGCCAATCTCCAGCGGGAAGTCCGCCGATTGGAGGGGGCCGGCGCCCAAATCCTCCACCTCGACGTGATGGATGGGCACTTCGTGCCCAATCTGAGCTTCGGGATACCCATCGTGGAGGCGGTGCGGCGGGTGACCGATCTCGCCCTGGACGTGCACCTGATGATCTCCGACCCGACCGACTTCCTCGAGCCGTTCCGCCGCGCCGGGGCCGACCTGATCACGATCCACATCGAAGTGGCCCCCGATCCGACGGAGCTATTGGGCCGGATTCGCGATCTGGGAGCCGGGGCCGGCATCGCGATCAGTCCCCCCACGCCCGTCGAAGCCGTGGAAGGGTATCTGGATCAGTGTGATTTGGTGCTGACGATGAGCGTCATGCCGGGCTTCGGAGGCCAGGAGTTTCAACCGGTGGCGTTGGACAAGCTCCGCTGGTTGAAGGAGCGGGCGGAAGACGAGGTGCTGCTCTCGGTCGACGGGGGCGTAAACCTTGAGACGATCGGCCCTTGTGCCGAAGGGGGCGCGAATCTGTTCGTCATCGGGACTGCGCTTCTGGGCCAGGAAGACTACGGGAAGCGTCTTGCGCAGTTACTCTCTCTGGTGAAACCTCATTCGAGCGTGCCGAGCGAGCCATGGTGAAGATCGTTCTGATACGTCCGGGATCCACGGACTACGACCAGGAGCGACGCATCCAAGGCACGCTGGACGTGCCCTTGAACAAGGAGGGCAATGCCGAGGTCACCCGGCTGATCGAAGCCTTGCGCCCCCTGAAGCTCGACGCCGTCTATGCGCCCGGCTGCCAGCCGGCGCTGGCCACGGCCGAAGCGATCGCCAAGGCATTGGACGTCAAGTTGAAAAAGCTCGGCCGGATGCACAACCTCGATCACGGCCTGTGGCAGGGGATGCGGATCGACGAGGTCCGCTTGAGGCAGCCCAAGGTCTACCGCCAATGGCAGGAAATGCCCCAGCGTATCTGTCCCCCCGGGGGGGAGATGCTGGACGAGGCGGCCGATCGAGTGCGCACCGCGATGGCCAAGTTGCTCAAGCGTCACAAGGACGGGGTGATCGGGGTCGTCGTGCCCGAACCGTTGGCCAGCCTCGTACGCAACCTGCTCAACCACGACGCACTGGGAAATCTCTGGAAAGCCTCGTCGGAACATGGACGCTGGGAGGTGATCGAGGTTCAACCCGAGGCACTGGCCCACACGAGCTAGCGCCAAGCGGGTTGTCGACGGGTTGGCGTCGAGCTGAGACGACACACCAACCCGAAACGCAAGCGAGGAAAGTCGCCTCTGTCCTCGCTTGCGTTTCGGGTTCGTAGGACAAGCCGAAAGGAAGCGGCAGGAGCTTGGCATGAGTTCGAATCGTCCCGACCCCGCCCCTTGGCAGAACATGCTCAAGCGCCCCAAGCGGGGCGTGCCCGCAGGTCTCTGGCGGCGCTGCCCCGGCTGCCAGGCAACCATCTTCCGCAAGGAGGCGGAGAAGCGGTTGGGCGTCTGCCCGGAGTGCGACTACCACTGGCACGTGCCCGCCCAAGAGCGGATCCGCCAGGTGCTCGACGAGGGCACGTTCGAAGAGTGGGACTGCGATCTCGAGCCGACCGATCCCCTCGATTTCGTCGACAAGAAGCCCTACTCCGAACGGCTCAAGAACGAGCAGGAGCGAACCGGCCTGCGCGACGCCGCCGTGGTGGGCACGGGCATGGTCCGCGCACGCCGCGTCGCCTTCGGCGTGACCGACTCGTCGTTCATCATGGGGAGCATGGGGTCCGTGGTCGGCGAGAAGCTCACCCGCACCATCGAACGGGCCACCGAGCAGCAGTTGCCGCTGATCATCATCTCCGGCTCCGGAGGCGGCGCCCGCATGCACGAAGGCATGCTCTCGCTGATGCAGATGGCCAAGGTCTCCGCCGCCTTGGCCCGATTCGATCAGGCCGACGGATTGTTCATTTCCGTGCTGACCAACCCGACCATGGGCGGCGTGGCCGCCAGCTTCGCGGCCTTGGGCGACCTGGTCTTCGCCGAGCCCAAGGCCCTGATCGGATTCGCCGGGCCGCGCACGATCAAGGCCACCATCCGCATCGAGCTGCCCAAGGGCTTCCAGACCAGCGAGTTCCTCCTGGAGCATGGCTTCGTCGATCGCATCGTCCGCCGACAGGATCTCAAAAGCGAAATCGCCCGAACGATCGACTACTGCGGCAAGTAGCCCCGTGCTTGTCAAACGGGAATGCCCCGTCTACACTTAGGATCGGCTGAAGAATAACTTCCGCATTTGCGGAGTAGCAGGCACACGCCGTGTGCCGTAAGCAGCGGACGGCACACGGCGTGTGCCTGCTACGGAAGCCGGGAAGCTGTTTTTCGGCTGATCCTTGACTTCAGCCCGGTCGGCTCACCGCACGCGCGACCGGCGATGAGACGCCACTGGCATCGAACCGGACGCGCCCCATGGGCTTTCTCGGCCGACTCACCTCCCTTCTCTCCGGCAGGCTCGACGTCCACTCGCGATTCGACCTGGAGCGCAAGGCGATCTCCGGGACGATGTCGAAGTTCTACATGGCCCGGGACCGCCGGTCGGGCAAGATCGTGGGACTGAAGATCCTCGACCCGGAGAAGACCCACGCCTTCGAGTCCCGGTTCAAAGGGCTCAAGAAGCCGAGCGAGGGGCAGATCGCCCTCCGCTTCGAGCACCCGTACATCGTCCGGACCTTCGAGCACGGCCGGACGACCGACGGAGCCCCGTACCTGGTGATGGAGTTCTTGGAGGGGCCGGGCATGAACTCCGTGCTGGTGGCCCGCGACGACGAGCTGCTCGACGGCCGCCGCGTCCGGTTCCTCCGCCAGGCGGCCGAGGCCCTGCTGGTCGTCCACAAGGCCGGCTTCATCCACCGCGACGTCTGCCCGCGAAATCTCATCCTCACCGGCGACCGCCAAACCGTGAAGCTGACCGACTTCGGCCTGACCGTGCCGGCCACCGAGCCGTTCACGCGGCCGGGTAACCGGGTGGGCACGCCCGACTACCTGGCCCCCGAGGTCGCCCGCCGGTTTCGCACGGACAAACGCCTGGACGTGTTCGCGTTCGGCGTCACGGCGTACGAGATCTGCACGTACGAGCTCCCCTGGCGCCGCGGCGTTACCGGCGCGGCCGCCATGACCCACGACCAGCCGCCGGTCGACGTCCGCGAGCACCGCCCCCGGATCAACCGCCAACTGGCCGAAGCGATCCACGCCTGCATCGAGCCGGACGTGGAGAAGCGCTGCCCGTCGATGGAGCAGTTCCTGGCCGCGATCCGCAACGTCAAGCACGAAAACGCGAGGTGAGGTCCGCTTCTCGGGCCCACGTTGCCTCACTGGTGCGGATCGAGTAGCATCAACGGTGGTTGCCCGAGCTTTCTCCTGCGTACCGTCTTACTCGTTTATTTTGGTCGTTTTCTTCTGGTTCCCAAGCTCCAGCTTGGGAACGAGGGGGCAACGAGGAAAGGGGCCGTTGGCCGCTCGTCGCAGGTCGTGCTGATGGACGACGACGTCTCGAAACCGTTCCAGTTCAGCTTGCGCAAGTTGCTCCTGTTCGTGGCCGCCTGCGCGGTTCTGTTCGGCCTCCTGCGCGTTCTGTGGCTCGCCGTAGAATCGGCACGGGAAGCAGCGCGCACGTCCCAGTGTGAATGTCGTATGAACCAGATCGCGATGGCCTTCTACAACTACCATGACACCTACGGCTGCTTCCCGCCGGCGTACGTTCCGGACGCCCAGGGCAAGCCGATGCATAGCTGGCGGGTCCTCATCCTGCCCTATATTGAGCAGCACGCGGTCTACAACGCGTATGATTTCGACGAGCCCTGGGACGGCCCGAACAATCGGAAACTGGCCGGCAAGCCGTTCAGCGACCTGTTCCACTGTCCGAGCGGGCCTCACATGGGGAACTCTCCGGTGACCGACTACGTGGTCATCGTCGGACCGCACACGGCCTTTCCCGGGAGCACGTGCACCTCGTTCGACGACTTCGAGGATGGGCGCGAGAACACGATCATCCTTGCCGAGATCGCCGATTCGGACGTCCACTGGATGGACCCGCGGGACTTGGATTTCCACGAGATGAGCTTCGGGGTCAATGACAAGGGGAAGCCGAGCATCTCGGGTCCGCACCCGGCTGGTCCGCTGGTGGTTTTCGCCGACGGGATCACCGCCTATAATCTGAGCGACCGCCTTCGCCCCGAGACGCTCAGGGCACTGATCACCATCGATGGCGGCGAGAAGGTCGTCCGAGACGAGTTCGAGCAGTGGGACGACTGGACCGGGAAGTTCTTGGCCGAATAGCTTCCGGTGTCGGAACGGGGCCCCGCTGAGAACGTCGGTTCGCAGAGCCCGGCTCCCTCGGATCGGCCTTCGGATGAGGACGATGCCCCGCGTTGGGCGACTGGGGGGGAATTCGATCGGATGCGCGATGACTGGTTGTTGATCAATTTGGGGGAAGGCATACTCGCCGCCTCCTTGGGGTTTCCCGTAGCGGCTATCCTGGGATACGACCCGCGAGCCGGCTTCCTGGTTGGGCTTGCGCTGGCATTTGTTCCGTCGATTCTGCTTTCTCGTTTCGCCTCCGACTTCACCTCGGATGAAGATCCGGTCTTCAATCCAAACTTCGCCGCTCGCCTGCTCAACGTCCATGAATACGTCCGCGGCGTCGCCTTCGTCGCGGGGCTTGTCGCCATGCTGCTCTCGCCGATTGGAGCACTGTTGGGCTTGCGGGGCCGCTCACTAGCCATCTTCCTCCTGGTAGCGAGCCCCGTGTTGTGTGGCCTAATCGCAGCTCTGCTGGCTCTCATTGCGCGTCGCGCGAAGCGAAACGGGAAATAAGCGAAGCTCAGGTCTGGCGGAGCGTTACTGTTCCTGGCTACCAGGCGCCGGCTGAGGAAGGCACTCCCACGAAGCTCCGCTTCGGCGGAAACGGAACTCTCCTGGCGATGGGTTCATCAGTTCATCAGTTGCTTGCCTCGTACCATCCCCTTCCGGTAGAATCTGCTGACTCCCGCCCGTTTTGGGACGGCGCATGCACGGGGTCGGACACGGCGTTCGTCGGTCGCTGTTGGTGTGAACAGAGACAATCGAAAAAACCTGGAGGGCATGTAATGAGTGAGATCACCGTCGTCGAGCTGAGCCCGCAGTTGGTCGTCGGGATGCGGAAGCGGGGGAAGTACGAGATCATGGCCGCGATGATCCCCCAGGTGTGTCAGTTTGCGGTCGACGAGGGTCTTCAGATCGTGGGGCACCCGGTGTTCGTCTGTCACGAGACGTCGGTGGAAGAGGCGGAGAAGGCAAACCAGGAAGGCACGGCCGACGTGGAGATCGCCGTGCCCGTCGACGGGGAGCCCGAGGACACCGACGAGATCCGGTGCTACGAGCTTCCCGGCGGGACGATGGCCAAGATCGTCCACCAAGGCCCTTACGAGGAGTGCACGCCCACGTACGAGCGGCTCTTCGCGTGGATCGGCGCCGAGGGCAAGCGAATCGCCGGCCCTATCCGAGAGATCTACCTGAACGATCCGCGTGAGGTCCCGCCGGAGGAGATCCTCACGGAGATCTACGCACCTATCGAATAGCTTCTTGGGCAGCTCTTGGGCCAGCCCTCCGCGCCGCTGTGCCGGCCGGTTGCTTCGCCCCTTGGCGGTCCTGCTCCTGGGCGCAGCCGTCTCGTCGCTCGTGTTTGGGATCGTCGGCTTTGAGCAATCGGCCGCAACCGGCTACTCCGGCAGCCCCCATAGTCGGACGGTGCTGTCTTGACTGCAAGAGAGGGCGAGACGGCCGTCCGGAGAGAAGGCCGTGGTGGTGACGGGCTTCGTGTGTCCCCGGTAGCAATGGATCTGTTGTGCGGTGGTCAGATCCCAGAGCCGTACCGATGCATCGACGCCGCCGGAAAGGACACGGCGTCCGTGGGGCGACAGGGCGGCGGCGTACACGTGGTCCGTATGCCCCTGCAAGCGGCAAAGCTCTCTCTTGGTTGCCAGGTCCCACAGCCGCACCAGGTTGTCGCCTCCCCCGGTTAGTGCGAAGCGTCCGTCGGGCGAAAGTGCTCCGGCGTAGACGTGCGTCTGGCCATCGAAGAAGATTGCCGGCTTGCCGCTCGCCACGTCCCAGAGTCGAGTCGTGTTCTCAAAGCCACCGGCGAGGGCCCAACGGCCGTCCTGCGAAAAGGCGATCACGAAGGCGTTCGCCTGGGCGCGGATAGCGAATTCGTGGAGTGGCTCTCCGCCCTCCAGATCGAACACCCGTACGGTCTTGTCGTCCCCCGTGTAGCACAGCAGGCGCGTGCCGTCGGCCGACACGACCGGCAACGGCCGGAACGTCGGGGTCGCTGCCGGGAAGCTGCGGAGCTGCGTTGCGCTGCCGGGGTCCCAGACGCGGATGGTTCCGTCCCCGGCGCCGGACACGACGAGCCGGCCATCGGGGGAGAAGCACAGCGATTGCACCGGGCGGGTGTGCCCTTCGAAACGACGGAGCTCCCGTTTGCCTTTCACGTCCCACAACTGAAACGTGTTGTCCCGGCCGCCGACGAGCATCCTGCGGCTGTCGGGAGAAAAGACGGCCACGGTATGACCCTCGAAACAGTGCACTTCGCCGACCGGAATGGGAGCCGCCAACTCCGGCATTTCGTCGAGCAGGAGCTCGATTCGCTTCTGAGCCTTGACCAACCCCAGCCCCGTCAATCCCGCTTCCGCGCGGCGGTACCAGTCGTAGGCTCGCCGCTTCACTTGCGCCCCGGCCGGCCCCCGTTCCGTCTTGCCCAGGTCCCACCAACGTTCGGCCAGCGCGGCCTGCTCGTCGGCCGAGGTGGGCCGTTGGAGTTCCTGTTTCGCCAGCGCCTTCAGAGCCGCGTCGGCACCCAGCGCCAGCATGGGCACGCCTCGGTCCCAGTCGCCCTTGGTCAGGCACAGGAACCTGCCCACGGCCAGGTTGGCTTCCGGGTCAATCGGGTTCTGCTCGAGGGTAGCCATGGGCTCCTTCAACGCGGCGTGGGCCTCCGCGGTCTGGTGGCTCTTCTTGTTGCTCGCCACCGCTTCCTTGATCAGAGTGCGATCTTCGGCTTCGCGGGCCGCAGCCAGGGCCACTTTGCCAAGACGACTCGCGTCGTCGTACCGGTCTTCCGCCACAAGCTGATCCACCACCGGCAGCGACCGTTCCACCAGACGCGCGTTCTGCTCTGCGGTCCGCGCCAACCTGGCGAGCTCGCACAAGGTCTCGACTCTCATCGTCCAAGCATCGATCTGGTACGCCTGGGCAATCTCGTCCGTCGCCCGGCACGCCGTCTCAATATCTCCGGCCTCGGTGGCCGTCTCCCGAGCCATGCGCAGGAGCACAAAACGCGCCGCCGCATCTCCCTCTGTTTTCGCGGCCTGGTCGAGCAAGTTGTTGGCGAGGGCGAGCTTTTCGGCCGAGGTTCGAACGCGGTCGATCTGCTCTCCAAAGACTTCCCGAATCAGTCCCGTCGCCCGGGCCTGCGCTGCCGCCTCGGGAACCGGGACCTTGCCGCCGGGATCCTCCGCCCGCAGACAAACGGCGTGGAGGAGCAGGATCGCCCACGTCGCCGAAGTGCGGCCGGTGCAAGAGTCGCCCAGAGCCATTGCGTTTTCCCTTCGTTGGGGAACGGAGGAAGTGGAGAAGCCGCCACGTGGGAATCGGCGTCGACGGCGACGGTGCGGTTCTTCGGTGGATTCTACCTCGGCCACCCCCAACCGGGCCAGCACCTGCTCCCCCCGGCCCAAGATCGTGCAAGCTCGGGTATAATGTCAGCGACGTTCCTTCGCGTGGGGACGGACATCGTGTCACTGAAAAAGGGACACCGTGAAACCAACCTCGAAGACGATCATCCCTCTGCTGCTGGCGACCGGATTCGGTCTCGCCAGTCCACTTCGGGCGGAGCAACCCGCGTGGCCGGTGCCGGAGGAGACGGCGGGCCTGCCGGCCACTTGCCGGCGCCCCGGGTCGGCCCGGGGAGACGTGGTGCTGCCCTACGTGATCGGCAAGATCCCGCTGGGCGACGTCTCCTACTACGCGAAAGCCGGCGGCCAGCCCGACACGTTCGTCCGCTTCTCGCCCGACGGGCGTCGGTTGGCGATCGGCACGTTCCTGGGACGCATCGAGGTCCGCGACGTCTACAGGAGCCGCACGCTCTGGGACCGCAGGATCGCCGAGGGGATCGTCAAACAGGTCGATTTCTCCCCCGACGGGGACCGCGTCTACTTCGGCGAGCAGAGCGTCGACGGGTTTCTGTACGCGGCGGATGCCGGCTCGGGCGAGATCCTGTGGCAACGGCGCCTGGCCGATGACCTGGGCACCAGCCCCCCGCCCCCGAAGGACTCGCTCTACGGCATCTATCAACTGCCCGCGTGCTTCCGCCTCAAGACGCTCGCCGACGGCGACCTCGTCGTGCTGGGCATCCATTGCTGGGGCGATCATACGAAGACCGAGGCGATGACCCGCTTGTGCCGCGTGTATCGGTTCTCGCCCGACGGGGCAATCCGCTGGGCCTTTCCCCACGACGGCCCCATGCCCTTGGGGCTGATCCACGTGGACGTCGACCGCACGGGACGGCGCGTGGCCGTGCTGGCCGCGTCCACCGCGGGAAACACGCCGGACGATTGTCCGTTCCAGCCTGGGACGGTCTACGTGCTCGACGGCCGGACGGGCAAGCTTGTCGGCGGATACGCCTTCGAGCCCCTCAAGCCGCACTTCGAGCAGGTGGAGTTCTGGCAGTCGGTCTCCGTCGGGCCGGAAGGGGAGCTCGCCTCGCTGGGCCTGCACGACGGGCGCACGTTCCTGCTCGATCTCGACACGGTCGAGCCCAGCAAGGTCTTCACCTTCGGGGCCCCGATCACGATCAGCGGGGTGCCGGTCAGCGCCCGATCCACCTTCACCCATCTTGCCCCGGATCGGATGGCTTACTTCCAGACGGCCAACTCCACCGTACCGTACGTCGGGAGGAGGCAACACGTGGTCGCTCCGCCGGGGCCGCATCCCTGGGCGAACACGATCCACGCCGTGGGGCCCGACGGCCGGGTCCGCTGGCGCTACCGTAGCGGCCACGAGTACCAGAATTTCTGGACCAGCGCCGACGGGCGCTGGCTTCTGACCTCGGTGAACCGGGACGACGAGCGAACCGGGCACGACTCGGGCGCGATGCTCTTCGACACGCACCGACCCGGCGGCGGCTCGGCCAAGCTCGTCTACTACTACCAGGTCGAGGGCCTCACCTTCTTCCACGCCGACCTCGCCCGCGACGGCTCCGCCCTGGCCGTCGTCGAAGTCCCCTATCAGGACCCGAAGACCGGCATGCTCGTCGGCTCGTACCAGGTGCACGTGGTGCGCTAACCCTGGATGACGGCAGCTTTCAACCGTCAGTGGGTAGGCAGAGGGCCGCCTCTCCCTTACCCACAGGGCTAGCGAGGCAGAGCCTTAGACCGACGAGCGGGTTGAGTGGTTGGGGTCCAGGGTTCAGGGTTCGGGGTTCAGCACTTGGAGTTCCCCGTATGCCCATGAGTGCTGAACCCCGAACCCTGGACCCTTCGGCGCACAAACTTGACTCATTCGGCACAGCTTTTGGAAGCCAAGCACCCCGGTGGAAGTCGGGCCTGGGAACGAGGCCATATGCTGTTTAGAATAGGCGGAGTGTCGAGTTCCGTGCCGTCGTGTTCCCCATCCCAACGCTAACCGAGAGGACGCACCAACCCATGGCCGAGAACCCCATCAATCGTCGCCAGCTCTGTAAGATCCTCGCGGCCGCCCCGGCGGCGCTTGCCGCGATGTCGTCGACCGCCTTGGCTCAGAAGAAAGCCAGGAAGGAGAAGCATGCCGAAGAGAAACGGCCCAGCAGGGGCAAGGTGTTGATGCCCATCGGCGATGCGACCGAGGCCGTGGACACGCTCTATCCCTTCTTCCGGATTCCCGAGGACGGCTTCGAGGTGGTCGTGGCCGGCCCGGAAGCCCGGCTCTACCACATGGTCCTGCACGAGGTCCCCCCCAATCCCGACGTCCCCTGGGACCTGACCCAAGAGCGGCCCGGCTACCATCTGAAGGCCGACGTGGCCTTCCGCGACGTCGATCCGACCGAGTACGTCGGCGTGTTCGTCTCCGGCGGCCGCGCCCCCGAGTACATCCGCTACGACGAGGACCTGATGCGAATCATGCGCCACTTCAGCGAGACGCAGAAGCCGATCGCCGTGGTGTGTCACGGGATCGAGATCCTCAGTGCCGCCGGCTGCATCCAGGGCAAGACGGTGACCACCGTGGCCAAGTGCGCCAAGGACGCCGAGCAGGGCGGCGCCAAGTACGTCGATAAGCCCGTCGTCGTCGACGGCAACGTCGTCTCCGCGCGGACCTGGCACGACAACACGCCCTTCATGCGGACCTATATGAAGATGCTCAACGCGCACGTCGAGAAGCGTTAGGACCGACCGGAGAATGACTTCCGGATTTCTCGACCCCTCCCCCCGGCCTTGTGCCGGGGGGAATGCGGATGTTGTTCTTCCGCTGCTGCTCCTTAGGTGTCGCGAAAAACCTTCGCATTCCGGCACAGTCCCCCTGGCGGTGGTCGTCAGGCGTAACTCCCCACCGCCGAGTCTCATTTTGGGTTCATCCGACTGAAGCGTACCTGGGGTTGCAAAGAGGCGGACATGCTGGTTCATTCTGGAGTTTTTGGGATTCGACTTCAGAAGGAGAAGCCAGCATGTCCACGAGTTTACTTTACCACGCATTCGGGGTCCGAGGCTACCACTACCAGAGCACGAAATATGCAGGGGGAGCAGTGACTTTCACGATCACGCAGCCTCGGGAGGGCTATCGCTGTGCGGTGTGCGGGTCGGCGAACGTGATCGGCAAGGGCAAGCACCCGCGGAGGTTCCGTACGCTGCCCATTGGCGGCAAGCCGGTGTACCTGGGGTTGGACGTGCCCCGGGTGGAGTGCCGCCAGTGCGGGGCCGTGCGTCAGGTGAGGATCGGTTTCGCCGATCCGCGCGTGAGCTACACGAGGACCTTTGAGAGATACGCCCTGGAGCTGTCGAAGTCGATGACGATCAAGGACGTGGCCCGTCACTTGGGGATCAGTTGGGACGTGATCAAGGAGATTCAGAAGCGGCACCTGAAGCGGCGGTTCGGCAGGCCCAAGCTGAAGCACCTGAAGCAGATCGCCATCGACGAGATTTCGACGGGCAAGGGGCATCGGTACGTGACGATCGTGATGGACCTGGCGAGCGGCGCGGTGGTTCACGTGGGCGAAGGGAAAGGGGGCGATGCGTTGCGGCCTTTCTGGAAGCGGCCGCGTGCCAGCGGCGCGAAGATCGAGGCGGTGGCGACGGACATGTCGCCGGCCTACATCGAGGCGGTCGTGGCCCATTTGCCCCATGCCACGTTGGTGTTCGATCGTTTCCACGTGATCAAGCTGTACCACGAGAAGCTTTCGGATCTCCGCCGGGCGTTGTACCACCAACTGGCCGACACGATGGAGAAGTCGGTGCTGAAGGGGATCCGCTGGCTGCTTCTGAAACGGCCGGAGAACCTGGACCCGACG
>DATKZH010000196.1:0-13997 GCA_035528065.1 Thermoguttaceae bacterium
CCAGACACCCATCGACGGCCCATGCCAGGATTCCGGGGGCCTCGGCTCGCAGCTTCTCGGGCAAGTCGTGGTCTTGTTCGCGGTCGGGAATCACCACGGTGAACGGGATCAGCTTGACGCGACGCCAGGTGGAATGCGTGGTGTCGCGGATTTCGGGCCGATGATTCGTTGCGAGAATCAGCTTGTGGGTTGGGCGAAACTCCCAAAAGTTTTCGTACATGCGGCGCCCGCGGATCGGGTCGCTGCCGGTCAAGTCCTTGACCAGGGCCTCGTCCAGGCGTTGCCCTTCGGCCGTTTCGGTTGCTGCCACGAGTCGCTTGCCGTGCAGGTCGGTCAACTCGGTGGGATGGTGCTCCCCGCGGCGGATCATCAGCATGTCGCGCGGGGCCTTCATTGCGAAGTCGGGGCCCATCGTGTCCATGACCCCTCCGATGAACGTGCTCTTGCCGTTGGAGCCCACGCCCCACAGTACGGGCAGCACGTGGTCGCGCACCGACCCGGTGAGACAGTACCCCGCCAGCCGCTTGATGAACCGGATCAGGTCGACGTCGCCCGCGAAGATACGATCCTGGAAGGCGGTCCACCGCGGGGGGGTTGCCGTCGGATCGAAGGGCGTCGGGCATAGCTTAGTAAGGTAGTCGGCTTGCGAGTGTTCGCGTAGCTTCGCCGTGCGTAGGTCAAGGGTCCCGTTCGCGCAGTTGAGGAGCCACGGGTCGCGGTCCAACTCCGCGGGCAGTACGGGGATCCCCGGCTCGGATCGGGCCAAGTCGACCATAGCCGAGATTCGTTCGCGCTTCTCGCTCTGCCGGGCCCATCCGGCAATCGTCTTCCGCTCCGCGTCGTCTTCCGCCCTCGACGCCTCGGTGTAGATGCTCCGCACCGTCGCCTTTGCCCGGGCGGCAATAGTGCCTGTGTCGTCCATCTTCCAGCGTCGCCCGTCCCACACCAGCCACTTGCCCCAGGGCCAGCAGTAGCGCAGGTCGTTCCCGTGTAGCTTGGCCAGCCGTTGGGAGTTGCCCATGTCGGTCAACCGGAATCGTTCCGTCGGCCGCTCGTGGCCATCCTGGTGTGGCCGTGGCGCTAATGACGAACCGTCAGCCCCTTTCGGGGGATTCCACTTAGGGCACACCTCCACCAGCTTGACCAGCTCGTCAACCGTGCCGCGGTTGGCAAGCCAATCGCTCACGTCGCCCTTGTCGGGCAAGCCGGGTAGCTCCAGCACGCGAACGCTCGCCGCCGTGCCCGAAAGCGACTTGGCCACGTCCTGCCCGTGCTTCCGGCCGGGCCCATCGTTGTCCGGCAACACGACCACCCGACGCCCGCGGAAATGCTCGCCGTACTCACGTCGCCACTTTCCGGCCCCGCCCGGGTTGCACGTCGCCGTCAATCCGAGGCTCGCCAGCCGGTCAACGTCGTTCTCCCCTTCGGGAATCCAGACCGTCTCCGCGGGGTCCGCCGCAAGCAGCTCCGGCAACCGATAGGGCACCCGCTCGATTCCCTTGAGATTCCACACCCATCCGCCTTGACCGTCCGGGCGACGTTGCCGGAAGTCCTTGGGGCAAAACCTTACGACCTGGAACACCAGTTGACCCGCGGCGTCCTGATAGTCATACGTGGCGACGATTTCGCGCGGCTTGCCGTTGCCATTTCGGCTGGGCATTAGGTCACGCATCGTCAAGCCCAGCTTGCCCACGACCGCGCCCGGGTCGCAACCGGCGTGGCAGTGCAGCAGTATCATGCCGCTGTCTATAGCCGCAACCGACAGGCTCGCGTGGCCGTCTTCGTGGGCGGGGCAACGTGCATCCCAGCCCGATGGGGTCTTTCGCACCCCTTCCAGTCGCCCTAAGAAGTCGGTTATGTTCACTTCTCGGCCTCCTGCGCCTGCGCTCTCCGTATCACTTCCTCGATCGTCGCCCCGACGTATCGCACGCCCTGCCAGACGATCGTATGCTCGCCGTCGGCCATCGCGTGCCGAGCACCTTGACCGAGTTCTGCCCGGACCACGGCCGCGTCGTGGATCGCCTCGGTACGGACACGTCGCCGTGCGGAGCGGTCGGACGGTGGGGGCAATTGCGCGGGGGGCGATGGCGTCATGTGGGTCATGGGGCTGCCCCCTTGCTCGGGTCGTTGGCGTCGAGAAAGTCCCTTACGATTTCCCACGCCCGCGCTCGGTATGGGTTACTCTTGCCGATGCGCGACAGGATATTGATGCACTCGTTTGCCGCGTCGATGCACTTCGCCCGCTGGGCCACGGTCGCCGCGTCGGCTGGAGCTGGAGCTGCATCGGGCTCGCCGTCGATGTCGGCGTCGACGTGTAGATCTCCGGCGTCGTCGGCAGCATGTTGATCGTCGTCGTCGACCTGCACGTAATCTTCAGCGTCGTCTTCCGGCTCGGTGTACGGCTCGTTGTCGGCCAGCCACAAGTCCACCTTCTTGCGGAGCCCCCGGGCCGTCGGCTTGGCGCCGGCCTTGTTGCACTCGTCCAAGAAGTCCTCGTAGCACGCGATCTGTTGATCGTCGGGCAACCGGCCCAGCACCCGCGCGTGAGACTCGGGCGTCTTCCCGTTATCGGGGGGGTGGGTAGAACCAATTGGTTCCACCTGATCCGGCGCGCCCAACGCCAACCGGGCCCGGAATTCTTGGGCCTTGATGAGCCGGTTTGCGTGCTGCCTGGTGTAGTTGAACTCGGCGCGCACGCATACGTCCCACGAGACGTAACCAAGGGCCTGCCATCCGCGGCGGTTACGTAGCTCAAGCAGCTTTTCCCCGAGGCAGAGAATGCCTGCGTTGATCTCGTCGACGAGCCCCTGCGCCTCCGTCTCGGTCATTGGCAGGGCGCCGGGCTGTTGCCCGGTCGTCGAGATTGCAGTAGAATGGGACATACACCACCTTCATCGTGGCCTGAGTAAGCGCTTGCCGCCCGTTCCACCCGGGCGGTTCGCGTTTGGGGGAAGGGTCAGTCGTCCAGCTCGCCGGTAGACGTGACGGTTCGGTCGGCCAGGAACTTCTCCAGGTCACTCAGGCGATACTTGACGCATCGACCGACTTTGACCATCGGAAGCGAATAGCGGCCCGAGCATGCCCAAGCCGCCAAAGTCTGGACTCGAACGCCCAAGAATTCCGCGGCTTGCGGGCGAGTGAGAAGATCGGGAAGGGTTGCAGTGGACATAAGATGCACTCCGTTTTGATTGGTAGAAGACAATCAAGTCGAGTGCATCTTAGGGCGTTTTGCGTGGGCAAACCTAGAGAGTTGCCCAAGGTTTTTACTGCGACCGCTTCGTTAGATGGTATCGCAGTGTTCGGGCGGGAATCCCGGTTTCTTCCGCCACTTGCTCTTGGATCGCCCGTTTCTTCCTGCCAGGGCCGGCCGCGCATAGCTCGTCATACCGCGAGAGTGCTCCGTCGATTTCATCGGGCGAATGTCCCCTCGCCTTGGCGCTCTCGATCAAGTCCCGCTTGCGCAGGATCGGCTGGAGGGCCCGCTTCTCCGCCCGTCGCACCTTGGCCCGTTCCACGACCATGCCCAGCTTGATTGCGTGGGTGGTCAGTAGGGCGACGTCGCCCCGTTCCAGGTAGACGCGCACGAGCGCCACCAGTTGTAGGATCTCTTTCAGGTCCCGGGCTTGTCGATCGCTCACCGGGTTTGCCTGAGCGGCCGTCGCTTCCCGCTCGATGGCGCCGAGCCAGTCGGATGGTCTTTTCATCGCCCGAGCTTCTTTCACGCCTGCCAGGGCAACGGCAATCATGTCGTTCACGGATTCGAGGGTCACGACGTCGTGCCTGTAGATGCCGGTCTCCACCGTCTCACGTTTCATCCTTCGGTCCCTCCAATTCGAGCATCCCGCCGGCGGCAAGCATGGCGCTCGTGGCCGCCTCCACCGATCGTCGCACGGGGTCCAGCTGGAGTCGGCTGTAGATTTGCGTGCTCTTCAAGTCCCGGTGCCCCAGGCTCGCACCGATGATGACGAGACTCGACCCCAGGGCGGCTTGCCACGATGCCAGGGAGCGCCTTAGGTCGTGAATGTGGAGGTTGTCGATTCCAGCCGCCTCAGTTACCTTGAGCCAAGCCTTCCTGGCGTCCTTCACATGCCCGCTCCGGCCCGGGAACACCCAAGGGGCAGCACTTCGCCTTTCGTGCCGTTCTCGCAGCACACGCAACGCCAAGGGCACCAGGGGCAAGATTGTGGGCTGGTCGTTCTTGGGATGGGGCACTCGCCAGGTACGGCCCTCCAGGTCGACGTCCGCCCACGCCATGCTGAGCACGTCGCCGCGTCGGGCGCCCGTGAAGAGAAGCACCAGGAAGACGTCCCGCCACGGCTCCGGCTGCTTCTCGACGGCCTCGAAAAACGCGCCCATCTCGGAGGGCGTCAGGAATCGGTCGCGGCTTTGCTCCCGGAACCGCGTCACCTGCTTGCACGGGTTCGCGCCTTCGTACCCGACCTTCGGCGAGAAGTTGAAGAGGGTCCGCAGAAGCGACAACGCCCTGTTGGCCTGTACTGGCCCGTGGTCCTCACCGATCCGGCCGTGCCACTCCGCCAGGTCCCCCACGGTGATCCGATTCATCGGCCGGCCGTGAAACGGGGCGAGATACTTCTGAAAGACGCGCACGTCTTCCGGCCAGCTCCGGCGATGTACCTTGGCGTGGAGGGTCCCCCACCGATCGAAGACTTCGCGGAGGGTGGGCACGTTTCGAGCGGCCCGCCGCTCCGCCACCGGGTCGCCGCCCTTGGCAATGTCGCCCACGACGGCCCGGGCAATGGTTCGGGCATTCTCCACCGTCACGTCAGGGAACTTCCCAAGTCGGATCCGCTCCGGCCGCCCTTGGATGCGGCGGTAGATGTAGAAGGTCTTCGTGCCCGTGGAGGTGACGCAAAGGGCCAAGCCGGGGACCTTGGCGTCGTAGACGTAGGCCCTGCCTTCGTCGGGCGCAGGGAGGGCCGCCAAGCGAGCCTTCCCGAAGGGAAGCTTGTGCGGTTCGGAGCGCGTCTGCTTTTCTGTTTCCATCGGTAGCGCCTCTGTCTCGGGGTTGGTGCTACGTTGGTGCTACGCTCGGAGTCAAAATAGGTCAATTTTGAGCGTAGCACGTCCATAGCATCCTACCGCTAACGTCAAGCGCCGTCAATAGATAGCTACCTGGGAAAAGCAGGAAGCAAAGGGGGTGAACATGCTTTGGGAGCAGGAGGTCGCGAGTTCGAATCTCGCCGCCCCGACTTGTTCTAAACCTTGCCGAATCTTGGACTTGAGAAGAGACATGAACCTGCCCGGCTCGACCCAGATGCGTCACCTGCACAACGATCAATAGAGCAGTGCGCCGAACATGCAGGAGAAAGCGAACATCCGCACGGTACCTCCGGGCGATCCTCACGATTGGTCCACACGAGGCGAGATCTTGGGAAGTGCGCTCTCGTCGACGATAGCACCGACTTGGCGCAGTCGTTGGCGAAGCTGTTGGACGTCCACCTGAGAGAAGCCAGCGCCGCCGCTGACGACTTGGCGAGCCGCAATTCCGCTGGCCTCCCCCATGGCCATGCAGGGGGCCATGACGCGCACCGTCCCCAGCACCTGGCGCTCCACCGAGACCGCTCGGCCCGGGCAGATGAGATTGCGGATGGGACGCGGAACCATAATGCGATACGGCAGCGGGGTGCTCAGCCCCTTCTTCACGGTGTAGCGATAGCCCTGGCGCGCATCGTCGCTGGCAAAGGGCTGCGCGCTGGGCTTCTTCGGATCGGGCAGGTCCCAGCCGTACATGCTGAACCCCACGGTGTCCGGAAATGCCTTGCCCTCGGAGAGGTCGCGGACGGTCATCATCCAGTCGGCGACAATCCGCCTCGTTTCCCGAACCCCCAAGAGCGGCGCAACCGCCTTGAGTTGGGCGTGTTCGAAGCCGGGAATATGCTCGCGCAGAATCGCCACGAGTTTCTCGATCTCTTCCCGACCCCGGATCATTCCGTCCGTGACGGACCCGCCGTCCGTGCCGTCGATGCCGACGAGTCGTACCGTGTTGACGTAGAACGTATCCGGCTGTGTCAATTGCGTGCATATAAATATGTCATAAGGAAAGGGCCAGGCTCCTCGCTCTCGAAGCTCTCGGATCTTGTTCCGGAGCTTCGGATCTCGCTCGTCTTCGATGTAGCTCGTGAGTCTTTCCCGATCGACGTGACTCACGTGAAACTCGAGCGTGGCGGGGGTCATCAGACCGTCTTCGCGGCGCCCTTTCACACACTCGCATCCGCTGCGAGCCGCCACGTCGGCGTCGCCCGTGGCGTCAATCACCGCCCGGGCGGGAAAGGCGCTGAGGCCGCTCTTATTGAACGCGACCACATGGGTGATTCGGTCCGCGCCGGTCAGAACGTCCACCGCTTGCGTGAGGAGCAACACGTCCACGCCGGCGGCTGTCATCTTCTCGTCGAGGAGCCCGGCAACGCCGTAAGGATCGAGAGGCACGCCGTGAATGAACCAATTGAACCAGCCGAAAGGGTGATATTTTTTGGCAGGATCGAGCTGGGGGAGCAGGGCATATCCCCGTGAGGCGGCTTCTTCGGCGATGGAGCGAAACAGTCCACCCACCACCCACTCGCCCTTCTGGTTGCGTCCGCCCAACCACTGGGACACCATTCCCGACGTCGCCATCCCTCCCAACTGCCCCTGGCCCTCGATCAACAGCACCGTCAGGCCTTCTCGTTTTGCCGCCAAAGCCGCGGCGCAGCCGGATGGGCCGCCTCCGCAGACCACCACGTCGTGGGCCCGAGCGACGGGAATGGATCGCTCGAAGCGCACCTGCCCCGTTTCCGGTTCCGCGGCGTTGGGAGCGGCCGACCCGGCGCTGAAGAAGAGCCCGGAGCCCGCTGCCACGCCGGCACGTTTGACAAACGTTCGTCTCGATTCGCGGGACACGTTGCGACTTTCCTGTGATGGCTCGTCGACCGGCCGCCGAGGGGCCGGCTTCCCCATGCCGCAATACTACCCGACGTTTCCCATTTGGGTTGAGCTTGGAACCGATCCAGGCTCGGAACAATCGCCATCTTAGTCCCCGCGGGCCCTACGTCGAGCGCCCCGGCGGGTTTTCGTGGCGTGGCAGCCGGTCTCGGTCATTTCCGATCCTCATGCTACACCGCCGCAAGGGGATTGGCGCCGCTTTGAGGCGGCGCCCGCGCGCTCTTTGCTCCAGTTGCCAAGCCCTTCTCGCTATCAGGTCGTGCTGCGCATGGGCTCTGGCTGTGGAACTCTACACAATCCATGGCTACGATGATGGGGCACTGCTGGGAAGAACCGAGAGCTGCGCAGCGGCAGATACGAGAACGGCCGGCTGGAAGTCCCGGTGCCGGAGCTCGCCATCCGCCAAAGGGTCATGGTAAACACGGCGGCGTAGGTATCCAGGCGGGACAACCGGCGGACCATGACCGAACAGAGGGCCCCCTTGCAGTTCGAGTCATCGCAGAAAACCAGTCTATTGGGGAGCCTTGGAAATGCGACGTGCCATGCGTGTTCTGACGATGTTGATTGCGATCAGTGCATCCGCGCACGGGGCGACCTTCGTGGTGGCCCCGAGCGGCAAGGACGACCATCCCGGTACGAAGGAGCAACCTCTTGCCACGCTGGAAGCGGCCCGCGATGCAGCCCGGAAAGCCGGCGCCGGTCCGCATCGCATCGTGGTGATGCCGGGGGAGTGTTTTTTGACCGAGACTTTCGAGCTGGACGCGCGGGACAACGGCTTGACCATCGAAGCGGGCGAAGGCGGCAAGGCCGCACTCTATGGCGGCGTCCTCGTGACCGGTTGGCGACGCGACGGCGAGGAGTTGTGGTGCGCGGACCTGCCGGGACTGAAAGAAGGTACGTGGGATTTCCGGGCGTTGGTGGCGGGTGGCCGAATGCCCCAGCGGGCGCGGCTGCCGGAATCCGGCACGTTCCTGCACCGGAGCGTGTTTGACGTCCGCTGGCTGTCGTCCGTCGGCGGCGGCTGGGAACGGAAGCCGACGCAGGAAGAGCTGACCACGATGCAATACGATCCCCGAGACGTTCCGGCGACGCTGGAGGTGAGGAACGCCGAGGTTCGGGTGTACCACTCGCCGCGCGGGACGTCCGGTCAACCGACGTGCTCGCGCAGCGGCGGCCCGCGGCGGCGGCCCGTGGCGGCGGCCCTTGCGACACCCGACGTGCCGCCCGCGACCGCGGAGGGGGCTGAGACGGGCGAAACCGCTTGGTGGCATCAGCGCCTCGCCCTTTGCACCGAGGCCGCCCGGCGTGAAATCTCGGCGGCGATCGGCGCTCTCTCGAAGGAATAGGCGACATTCCCGACGCCGGGCCACAAGACCGCAGGGTGGGTCGAGGTACGAGACCCACGCGTCTCGTAGGAGACTCAGGCATCTGCTGAAATAGGGCACTGCCCGCAACGGCAGTCGAGCACGTTCCAAGCCCGGGGTTCGTAGCCTCCAGGGTTTACGCTTGGTGTACGTTTTGCGGTCGCTGCACCGGCAGGAAAGACAGGGCCGGTTGGAAAAAGCGCCGTGCCGCGTCAGCGGTGCGGCCGTTCTTGACATCATCCGTCTCAGACTTCAAGATCTACATTGGGGGGGCACGAAGTCAGCCGGGCTCCGAAACGAAGGAGGGTCAGATGAACGCCGCCTGCCGAGCGTGGTTGGGGTTGTTGACGGTTCTGCTTTTCGGTGCGCGCGACGTTTACGGCCAAGGCGGAGGTTTTCAGGTTGGCAAGGCCCGCCGGGGCGTGGTCTACATCAAGTCGTTCATCCCCATGGTCGGCACCGGCGTTGGGACAGGTTTCCTGGTCGACGAGTCGGGACTCATCTACACCAACCGGCACGTGATCGAATCGGGCAACCGTTCGCACCGCAATTCGGTGATCGTGGTGGGCGTTGCTTCCAAGAAGGACCCGGAAAAGCTGGACTACTTTCCCGCCAAGGTGGTCCACGTCGTGGAGGAGCCCGAAGCCCGCGACTTTGCGATTCTCAAGATCGCCGCCAAGGCGGACTACGGCAAGTTCGAGCCGCTTGGGCTGGCCGCCAAGCCGCTCGCCCTGGGCGACAGCGTTTCCGTGCTGGGATTTCCCTATATCCAGGAGGGCGAGCCGACGATCTCCTTCACCAAGGGCACGGTCTCGTCGGCCAGGGTGCAATTCGACGGGGTCTCGTTCTATCAAACGGACGCGGCGGTGAACGCTGGAAATTCGGGCGGCCCCCTGCTGAACGCGGCCGGCGAGGTGGCGGGCATTGTCACGCTGAAGCTCTCCGACGCCGACAACATCGGCTACGCGCTCTACGTCAGCGAGTTCCAGCCGGAGGTGGAGAAAATCAAGTCGAAGATCGCTTCGGTGAAGCCGGAACGAGGGCCGCTGCCGCCGGACAAGCTGCCCGATTTCGATTCGCTGGCGTCCGCCGATTCGGAGGCGGGTTCGGGCACGGAAGCGCGGATGCCCGACTGGGCCGTGGCCGAGTCGTTTGACCCCATCAGCCGCATCTGGATCAGCGCCAACGGCCGCTTCACGGTCGAGGCAACGTACGTTACCAGCAAGGACGGCCAGGTAACGCTTCGCAAGCCGGACGGCTCGATGATCAAGGTTTCCCTGGAAAAGTTCGGCGAGCTCGACCAGTATTACGTCCGTGCGATGGAAAGCCCCTGGAAGAAGGAAGGCCGGCTGCCGGCCCCGCCGCCATCCGTGGTCGAAATCAAGACGGGCCAGATTCGCGAGGTTTTCGAGGGGGAATTTGAGGGCGGCGGCGAAGGGCTGTTCGCAAAACTGCTCAAGCTGGCGATCGAAACGCGGAGCCAGGACCCGGCGGCCGCCTACGTCTGCCTGTGGGAGGCCAGCCGCACCGCGGCCAGGGCGGGCCAGATCGACCTGACGTTCGGCACCCTGGCCGGCCTGGAACGATGGTACGAGATCGACGATCAACTGCTGCCCATGCAGACCGAGGCGCTGGCCCTTTCCGAGCGGGCCCTGCGCTTCAACGAGCAGAAGGTCCAGGCGCTGGTCTATGCGGTAAGGCTCATCGACTTCGCCGAAGAGCGGCGGGACTTCGAGTCGGGCGCCAAGCTGATCGCGATGTCCAAGAAGTTGGTGCGCAACTTGCGGAGCGGCGACATCCTGCACGCCGTGCGGGCGAGGACCGACCGTTTCGAGGCGTTCAAGGAAGCCTACAAGCTCTCGGAGGCGGCTCGCCAGCAGCTTGCGACCGATCCGAAGAACGCCCAAGCGCATTTGGCCGTCGGCCGCTTCATGACCGTCTACGACGAGGATTGGGGCGAAGAGGGCCTGAATCACCTGGCCGCGGCGAGCGACGAGGCGTTTGCCGCGGCGGCCCGGCTGGAGTTGGCCGGCCCCGCGACGCCGAAGAGCCAGCTCGCCGTGGGCGACGCCTGGTGGGAACTGGCGGAAAAAGAGGGCGACGTCGGCGAGTCGTCGCTCAGGGCGCACGCCATCGAGTGGTACGAACGGTGCCACTCCAAGCTGGCCGCCGTCGACCGCACGAAAGTCGACCAACGGCTCGAGCCCTACCAGGTGGCCCTGGGGGAAGACGATTCCGCGTCGAGCCCCGGGGGGGCCGGGCGCCGTTACACGTTGACCGGCCGAACCCCTTGGCCCTCATTCCTCAATCCCTCCGACGCGGCGGTTTGCACCAAGGAAGGGTTGAAGATCCAAGGCCGCCAATACCTCCGCACTCGCGACGCGTCCTACCTCAAGCGGGATTTCACCTTCGAGATCGTCTTGCAGATCAAGGAGGGAGACGGCTTCTCGTTCATCGGCATGGGAGAAGCACTGGGGGTGGCCCCGTATGACGAGCCGGGCGGCGGGGCATGGCTGCGGCTGCTCCCACCTGACCGCGGCGGCGACGTCGTCTTGTGCCACGACTGGATGAAGGGAAACCTGCTGGGCAAAATCAAGCGCCCGGGAACGCATCTGGTCCGCATCGAGAAGAAGGGCGGCGCGGTGACCTTCACCGTCGACGTAGGCAACGACGGACCGGGCGCGGAGGACATCGAAAACACCCTCCCCGACGTCCGGGCTTTTGCCCCCGACCTGCACGAGAAAAACACCTACGTCTTCTTCGGCGGCGGCGGCAACTTCACCGAAACCAGCCTGACCGTCGGCGCCGCCGGCCTTCCGCAATAAGCCCGGCGGAAGCCAACGCGAAACGCACCGTGCAGGCAAGCGACTTGCGCCCTCCCCGCCTGCGCCAGGGGCCGGGTATGGCAATCGCGCCCGGCGCCCCGCTATACTGAACCCGTCGACCAGGCCGGAAAAGGACGCCGGTCCCGGATTGCGACGCGCAATCGGAACGGCGACCGAATTCAACCGCGGGGGAACGAGCCATGAAACCACGCCTTCTGAACGCCCGACTGCCGATCGTCCTGCTCCTGTTTCTATTCTTCAGCGGGGTCCCTTGGAGCGGCTTTGCGCAGGCCGATCGCCAGGGCCGCTGTGAAACGCCGCTTGCGATTCCGACGTTTCACTGCTTGGGGCTCTACTGGTCGCCCGAGGGCGGGGCTGCGGACAAGGAGGTCGCCGTCCGCTATCGGCCGCAAGGCGAAGCCGCATGGCGCGACGGGCTGCCGATGCGCTACAATCCCATTCCCAACACCGACGAAGACCTGGCCGACTACCGCGGGAGCATCGTTCACCTCACGCCGGCCACGACGTACGAAATCCAACTGACCCTCGCCGGCACGCAGACCGCCGCCAAGCTGACCGCAACCACCTGGAGCGGGGATTTTCCCGTCGGCGAGACGGTGCGCGTGTCGGACCGCGACACGCCACTGGCGATCACCGAGTCGGGCACGCCGAACGCCTGGCGCGTCTACGATGGCCAAGGGACGACCATTGACGTGCGCCACCAGCACGACTCGTGCATCACGATCGACGCCTCCTACGTGATCGTTCGCGGCTTCACGCTCAAGGGCGCCGGCGCGGCCGACAACACCGGCAGATCGCCGATCGGCGCCATCCGGATCGAGGGCGGCCACGACGTGGTCATCGAGGATTGCGACGTTTCGGACTGGGGCCGGCTCAATCCCGAGCGGGGCTTCGGGTTCAACATGGACTCGGCCGTCCTCACGCGGAGCGCCACCGTCGAGCGCCTCGTCATTCAACGCTGCAAGCTGCACCATCCGAGCTGGGACGGCAGCACATGGTATGAGCCGACCCATCCCACGCACACGAGGGGGCCGCAGTGCATCTCGTTGTTCGACACCGCGGGCAACCACGTCATCCGCTACAACGAGTGCTACTCCGACCTGGAGCACATGTATAACGACGTCATCGGCGGCGGCAGCAACGGGAGCTTCCGCGGGTCGCCCGGGCCCGACTCGGACGTCTACGGCAACCTCGTGAGCCACTGCTGGGACGACGGCCTGGAGGTGGAAGGAGGCAACCGCAACACGCGCATCTGGGACAACTACATCACGCAGTCCATGATGATGATCGGCAACGCGGCGACGTCGATCGGGCCGCTCTACATCTGGCGCAACGTCGTCACACACAGCCAGACACAGCCCGACGCGGGCGGCGGATACTTCCTGAAGATGGGCTTCGCCGGCGGCGAGCAATGGATGACCGGCCACCAGTACATTTTCCACAATACGCTGTTCCGGTCGGACGACTGGCTCCCGACGGGCGGACTCGGCGGCAATCGCATCGTCAAACACACCGTCTCCCGGAACAACGTCCTCCACGTGCGCGCGCCGGAGAACCGCAGCGCCAGCGAGGCAGAGCAGAACATCGACAACGATTTCGACTACGACCTCTACAACGGCCTGGTCCCGCAGGGCCAGGAAGCGCACGGCGTCCGGGGCGAACCGGTCTATGCCGCCGGCGCCGCTTTCGATCCCGCGACCCATACCGGCCGGTTCCAACTCGCACCGTCCAGTCCCGGCGCGGGCGCAGGTCAGCCGATCCCCAACTTCAGCGACGGCTACACCGGCCGCGCGCCCGACGTCGGTGCCCACCAACGCGGCGCTCCACCGATGCGATACGGCGTCGCCGCGAGACAGCCATGACTGCGCTCACGGAGAACTGACCGTCGAACCATTTTGAGGCAGGCGAACTGCCGCCGACGTTGGTCCCGCAGAGCGGCGACCGGCTGTTTTGAGGTTCATCCGACTGAAGCGTACCTGGGGTTGCAAAGAGGCGGACATGCTGGTTCTTTGTGAAGTTTTGGGATTCGACTTCACAAGGAGAAGCCAGCATGTCCACGAGTTTACTTTACCACGCATTCGGGGTCCGAGGCTGCCACTACCAGAGCACGAAATATGCAGGGGGAGGCGTGACGTTCACGATCACGCAGCCTCGGGAGAGCTATCGGTGTGCCGTATGCGGGTCGGCCGACGTGATCGGCAAGGGCAAGCACGAGCGGCGGTTCCGTACGCTGCCCATTGGCGGCAAGCCGGTGTACCTGGAGTTGGACGTGCCCCGGGTGGAGTGTCGGCAGTGCGGGGCCGTGCGCCAGGTGAGGATCGGTTTCGCCGATCCGCGCGTCAGCTACACGAGGGCCTTTGAGAGATACGACCTGGAGTTTTCGCAGTGGATGACGATCAAGGACGTGGCCCATCACTTGGGGATCATCCGGGACGCGATCAAGGAGATTCAGAAGCGGCACCTGAAGCGGCGGTTCGGCAAGCCGAGGCTGAAGCACCTGAAGCAGATCGCCATCGACGAGATTTCCACCGGCAAGGGGCATCGGTACGTGACGATCGTGATGGACTTGGCGAGCGGGGCGGTGGTTCACGTGGGCGAAGGCAAAGGGGGCGATGCGTTGCGGCCTTTGGCGACGGACATGTCGCCGGCCCACATCGAGGCGGTCGAGGCCCATTTGCCCCATGCGACGTTGGTGTTCGACCGTTTTCACGTGATCAAGCTGTACCACGAGAAGCTTTCGGATCTCCGCCGGGCGTTGTACCACCAACTGGCCGACACGATGGAGAAGTCGGTGCTGAAGGGGATCCGCTGGCTGCTTCTGAAACGGCCGGAGAACCTGGACCCGACG
>DATKZH010000197.1:0-18379 GCA_035528065.1 Thermoguttaceae bacterium
TGGGAACATGTGAAAACCGCTTCCATGTTCTACACCGGGCCCCTTTTCTTCGCACCCCAGTTTACGCAAATACCTCGCAATCGCGTTAGCCCGGGTAGACTGGGTAACATGCGGGGGCGCGCGATGGGGGTTGCAACCAAATGACTTGCGACACGAGAATCGAGAATCCTCCATGCACCGATCTCTATTTTGGATCACCGTCTGTTTGCTTTGCGCCGCAGCTCTCGCGGCTAACGACGCTGCAGCCCAATCGCTTCCCCGGCTGAAAGTCAGCGAGAACCACCGCTTCCTGGTCAAGGAAGACGGCACCCCGTTCTTCTGGCTGGGCGACACGGTGTGGGAGCTGTTTCAGCGGCCCAATCGCGAGGAGGTGAACCTCTACCTGGAGACACGTGCCTCGCAGCAGTTCACCGTGGTCCAAGCGGTCGTCTTGGGCGAAATCTGCGGGGCGTCGGCGAGCAACGCGGAAGGGCAGTTGCCGCTGAAAGATAACGACCCCGCCCAGCCGAACGAGGCCTATTTCGCACACGTTGACTACGTTGTGAACAAGGCCGAATCGCTGAGGTTGTACGTGGGCATGTTGCCGACGTGGGGCGACCACGTGTCACCGCTGAAGGGCGACGAAGCGCGGCGGATCTTCACGCCACAGAACGCGGCCGGTTACGGCGAATTCCTGGGCCGGCGCTATCGCGACAAGCCGATCATCTGGATCCTGGGCGGCGACCACAATCCAACCCCCGAGGAGATCCTCACGTGGCGGGCCATGGCCGACGGCCTGAACCGCGGCGACGGCGGCGCCCACCTGATGACCTACCATCCGCGGGGCGGCGCGTCCTCTTCGCAGTTCCTGAACGCAGAGTCTTGGCTGGACTTCGACATGATCCAGTCCGGCCACGCGCGGCGCGATGCGGCCAACTACAGCATGATCGCTGCGGACTATGCCAAAGAGCCCGTTCGGCCGTGCCTTGACGGTGAGCCCAACTACGAAGACCACCCGGTGAACTGGAAGCTCGACAATGGGTACTTTGACGACTACGATGTGCGCAAGGCCGCTTACCGGGCGCTTTTCGCCGGAGCCTTTGGGCACACCTACGGCGCCAATCCCGTTTGGCAGTTCTATGAATCGGGGCGCAAGCCCATCACGGGGGCACGGACGCCCTGGCGCGGGGCGTTGCACCTGGCTGGAGCCGACCAAATGCAGTACGCCCGCGCACTTCTGGAATCACGGCCGTTCTTTAGCCGTGTTCCCGATCAGTCGTTGCTGGTCTCTGCGCCGGGCACGGGCGCCGACCACGTGCAGGCCACACGCGATGCCGACGGCAGCTACGCCTTCGTCTATCTCCCCACAGGTCAAACGGTGGAGATCGACCTGCGCAAGCTGTCAGGACCGCGCCTGCGGGCGGCTTGGTTTGATCCACGTACCGGCACAGCGCAGATCAGCGGCGAGTATGCCAATGATCGACCGCGCGAGTTCACGCCGCCATCCGACGGCCCTGGCCACGACTGGGTGCTTGTGCTGGATGACGTAAACCACGATCGCCCGCTGCCTAGAGGCCAACAGTAAACTCTCAACAGTGGTCAGTTGAAAAATCGAAGGAGGACGAAATGCATCTCTGGAATCGGAAGTTGATGATCGTGAGACTTATACTGGCGGTGATGGCGAGTTGGATTGCCGGAAGTACGGCTGATGCCGCCGCGCCGTGGGAGGAACACGGAAAACTCCGAGTGTCCGCCAACGGCCGCCACCTGGAGCATGCGGACGGGACACCGATGTTGTGGATCGCCGATACCGGGTGGGCGCTCTTCTACAAGTTGCGCCGTGAGGAAGTCATCGAGTACCTAGACCAGCGCAGCCGGCAGGGATTCAATGTGATCCAGGCGGTTGTGTACTGGTATCCTCACGGGGAAGATGGGCCGGGGCCGACCAACGCCGCCAACCAGTACGGCCACGCGCCCTTCGAAGGCGGAGCGGACGATCCCGACACTTCGCGTGCCAGGGTGGTCGAGGGCGGCTCTCCGGACCAACCAAACGATTACTGGGACAACGCCGATTTCATCGTCCGCGAGACCAGGCGGCGGGGGCTGTACCTGGCCATGCTTCCCTGCTGGGGCCGAGCGTACATCAATCCCCAGATGCCGGGCTCGGCGTGCGTCGTCTTCACTGCGGAGCAAGGCCGGACCTACGGCCGGTTCCTCGGCCAGCGGTACAGTAAAGAGCCACACATCGTGTGGGTGTTGGGTGGCGACGCAAATGCCACCGCTGGTGCCCCGGGCGAGCAGTTCGGAACCTACCGCGCGATGGCCGAAGGAATCGGACAAGGCGCCACCGGGCGGAAGGTGCAATGGAACCAGAAGGATGCTGGCTGGGATGACGTGATGATGACCTATCATCCCGACGGCGACCCGGCCTACAACTCGTCCAACTGGTTTCACAGCGACGCGTGGCTCGACTTTAACGGCATCGAAACGTGGAAGTCGGTCGACAAGGTGTACGAAACGGTGGCGCGGGATTGTTCGCTCAAAGATCCCACGAAACCGACGATGCTGCTGGAAGGCGCGTACGAGCAGGGCAAGTATCCCAGCCCCGGCGAGCACGTTTCCGCCCACCAGGCTCGCCGACAGGCCTATCACACGTTCTTTGCCGGCGGCGCCGGGCACACCTACGGCGGATTTCCCGTGTGGGATTTCACTCGCGATCCCAAGAACGACGCCTACCAGCACACTTGGCACGACGCCATGAAATTCCCCGGCGCGCCGCAAGTCGCAACGGTGCTGCGACGGCTGCTCGAAGAGAATCAGTGGTGGACCTTGTCGCCCCAGCCGTCATTGATCGAAGGTGATCCCGGCGAGGGACAGTCGCGGATCGTGGCCATGTGTTCGTCCGAGGGTAACCGAATTCTCGTTTATCTACCGACGAATCGTGCCGTCAAGGTTGAGTTGGACCTGGCCGGCAGCAAAAAGGCAACCGCCCGCTGGTTTGATCCCCGCGACGGCCGCGAGACGCAAGCGGGCGATCATGCCTGCGGTACGACAGTCGACTTCAAACCACCCGAGGGCTGGGAGGATGCGGTCTTGGTGGTTGTGGGAAAGTAGAATTCAGGGCGTCCGATCCGGTCGGTCCATCCGGCGGGACAACGATTCTGGCCCTGTGCCCACAACGGCCTCTCAGAGACAGGATTGACTTCACATCGACTTAGGAGCAACGATCATGAAGACTGCACGAACTCTCATCCTGACCGCCGCACTGGCGGGCTTGTTCTCGACTGCAGCCCATGCCGCGTTGTATGTCTCTCCTGACGGCGATGATGCCAATCCCGGCACCCAGAGCCAGCCATTGCGAACGCTCCAAGGTGCGCGAGACCGAGTCCGCAACATGGATAAGAATAGAACCGAGGATGTCTTGGTTCTGTTCAAGGCCGGCGATTACTTCATCGACAATACCGTGCTATTCGGAAAGGAAGACTCGGGTGCGAATGGCACTCGAGTCATCTACAAGAATGGCGATGACAAAGGCAGCGCCAATCTGATTGGCGGCCAAGCGTTGACTGCGTGGAAAGGCGAGGGTGGAGAAATCTACAGCGCACCGGTCGATCGAGACGTCTATGCGCTGTTTGAAAACGACCAGCCTGCCGTCATGGCCAGGAAACCCAACGAAGGTTATACCGAATTCGAATCCGTCATTGACTTCAGTCATTTGAAATTCCGAGAGGCCGACTTCGGCCGCTTCGACTACCAGGGTGCAGCCGTGCGTTTGTGGGCGCATTGGATACCCGCAAAGATGAAGATCGAATCCATCGATTTCGACAGCCGTATCATTTCACTGGACCAGCCGTACGCCGGTGATCTCAAAGGCACTGTTTGGAACGACCAGTGGGCGGCTCGCACGCCCACACGCTTCTACATCTATAACTCCAAATCCTTCCTGGATCAGCCAGGCGAATTCTATATGGATGCCAGCTCCCACAGGCTTTACTACCGGCCGCGTCGCACGCCCATTGAGCAGCAAGCCATCATCGCCCCAACCGTGGATCGGCTGTTGTCGATCGATGGCGCGAGAGGTATTCAATTTGAGGGCCTTACCTTCAAGGTCTCCGACGGCCTGTTAGAGGTCCTCCCGAGTCTTGCGCTGCATTCGAATGTCAAAGGAGGACTGGTCCATCTGGGGGATGCGCAGGACATCGTCATCAAGTACTGCCGCCTGCTCAATTCCGGGCAGAACGGCGTGATCGTCGAGGGCGATATTAAGAAATGCACGATCTACGGTAATCTTATCACTCAAACCATGAGCGGCGGCGTGCGGTTTGTGGGCGGTAATAACCGCGAGAATGTCATTGAAAACAACTACGTGCACCACGTGGGAGAAGGAATCTACGTGCGGAACAGCGTCGGAGACGTAATTCGACATAATCTCGTCCATAACATCGATTCGAATGGGTTCAAGTCTCTTTACGTAGAACGACAGACGATCAGCTACAATGACATTTCGCGAGTTGGGCTGGATGGGACCGACAGTGACGGGGCCGGAATCTACACCAACTGCACCGCCGGAGGACCGGACGGTGGACATGTCACGATTGACCACAATCTGATCCATGACATGGGCTGGAACGGCTACCCGGGTTACCCGTCGGCCGCGATCTACCTTGACATGGACGGAGTCTACAACTGCAGCATATCAAACAACATTATCTACAGCATCCAACACAAGTTCGCCGTGCATGTTCGCGGGCCGAATCACGTCGTCCGCAATAACATCATCGATCTTGACGGGCGGGACATGCTGCCGCCATTCACCGTCTTGGCGGGCTATCGCCGCGCTAATGTCGCGGTGGACGCGCCGCCGATCCACAATCACAACTACACCTACGAGAACAACATCGTCTGGTCTTCTTCCGGAGCGATCTTTCAAATTGGCGGTAAAGTAGATAAGGAGACTCTCAAGCGAGTCGACAACAACGTCTACTACAATCGGGAGGGTCGATATTCCTTCCAACAGGTGACTCTGGACGACTGGCACGGAATGGGGCTCGATGCCCACACGAAATTCGCCGATCCGTTGTTTGTGGATCGCAAGCGGCGCGATTTCCGCCTCAAGCCTGATTCGCCGGCTCTGGCTCTTGGATTTCAAGAGATCGACACCAGTGCAATCGGCCTGAAAGAGGATTTCCCGTACAGACCAGATGGAACAGTCTCGGGGAAGAGCGAAGAGAAGAAATGACGGCTCCAAGTCTGCCTTGCGGAATCGACCAACCGAGTCTGCAAAGAGGTTTTGGCGGCACGCTCGAACTGGAGGGCGACACAGTGAAGACCATCGACTGCGGATACGGTGGCAGGGCGAAGAGCGTTCGCGTGGCAGGGAGAAGCAAGGCGTTCTTGCGGTCCTTGGCAATGGCTGCGGTATGCCTCGCGTTTGTCAAGACGGGCCGGGCGGACGTCGCCGTGTGGAACCGGTGGGAGCAGACGCTGGCCAGCAGCAGTACCTACAGCAACCCGTATCAACAGGTCGTGCTGTCGGTCATCTACACCGGCCCGAACGGGCAGAAGATCAAGGGCTATGGATTCTGGGACGGCGGCAGCACGTTCAAGATCCGATGCATGTTCTCCACCCCAGGGATCTGGACCTGGGCGACAACCTGCAACCCGGCCAGCGACACGGGCTTGCACAACAAGACCGGCACAATTGTGGTAACTCCGTATTCCGGAGACAACGTGCTGTATTCCAAAGGGTATCTGAAAATCAGCAGCGACAAGCGGTACTTGACCTATGCCGATGGCGATCCGTTTCTGTGGCTGGGCGATACGGCATGGTCGGCGATCAACACGATGACCGATGACGACTGGCAGTTGTACGTCGACTACCGCGTGGGGCAGAAGTTCAACGTCGCCCAAATGATCTGCGGAACCGGGTGGTCGGTTAGGAAAGAGGACCGCAACGGCAACTCCCCGTTTCTCGGAGCAGGCACGCAGAAGGTCGGATGGGCAGCATCAACTACAGTTAGCGATGCGGAGTTCCGCTGGAACCCTGCGTTTTGGCAGGGCGTCGACCGCAAAGTGAAATACGCCAACGACCACAGCATGATCACCTTCATCTGCGCGATCGGGCAAAACCACAACGGCCACAATTTCCCCAAGACAGAACGAACGCAGGTGGAACTGTTTGCCCGCAATCTTGCGGCGCGGATGATGGGCAACTTCGTCGTGTTCTCGCCCGATGCCGACTACTACTGGACGGAATCGGGAGACTGGTCGGGCGCCACGCTCCGAGCCAGCATCCATCCGCTGCAACTGGTGACCATCCACCCGGAGATGATCGTCAACCTGTATTCGCAGACGCCTGCAAACAGCGGGACGCTTGGATTCTATGACAAGAGCTACGTGGATTTTGCCGGCTTCGAAGTCAGTAACGGCTGGCTGGCCAGTTGTCACAAAGGCTCACCCGAGTATGGAGAACCCTGGAAGCCGTACTCTGCGCCGCAGTCTTCCTGTGCTGCCATCGATATGCCGCTTGGTCTGTATCATCGCACTCCGACCAAGCCCATCATCAATCTGGAGGTCGTCTACGACTGCAAGCCGTTGCAGGAGCACAATGCGAAGTGCTGGGCGCAGCCCTATCCATTGAGGATGACCCGCAGTGGCGGGTACTTGAGCATGCTCTCGGGCGCCAAGGGCCTGACCTATGGATGCGGAGGCGTCTGTTATTGGGGCTACCAGAAAAACGAAGCGATCGGCGGAGGCTGGACGCCTCTTGAGCCGGACGATGGGCTGTACAAGCCCAGTAGCGACCAGATGACGTATTTCTTTGAGGTGTTCTCCAGCCTGGAGTGGTGGCGTCTGGAACCGGCCCACGAGTTGGTGCTCAACCAACCGGCGGCGCCCACGACCGTCGACGACCCTGCCTGGTTAACGAGAATGGTGATGGCCAAAACGCACAACGGCGACCTGGGCGTAGCTTATCTGCCGGACAATGCTCAGATCCAGGTGGACATGTCTGCGTTCCCGGCCGCAATGGCGGCCAATTGGTTCGATCACATGACCGGCAAGTACGAGGCCGTCTCCGGGACCATTCCGGCGGAGCGTCCCCACACGTTTGTTCGGCCTTCCGGCTGGGAAGATGCGGTGCTGGTGTTGACGGATCCTACTACCTGACCAACGAATTCTGGATGCTCGACTCGCCCGGAGAGTGGTTCTTCGATGACGCAACCGTCCCACTCGCGGGTGTTTACTGGCACGACTGCCGCGATCTCACGCGACGAAATCACCGAGTTCAGCGAAAGTAAAATGAAATGCGATCTGACCGACAGCGTGGCGCCCGGTTTTTCATCCTGTTGGCAGTATGTTGGGCCGGTGTGCTCCAGGGGGCAGAGTTGCCCGCGCTGCGAATCTCCGACAATCATCGCTGTCTTGTGACCGAAGACGGAAAACCATTTTTCTGGCTTGGCGATACGGCTTGGTCGCTTTTCGAGAAGCTCACTCGCGAGGATGCCGACTTGTATCTGGAAAACCGTGCTCGCAACGGTTTCACGGTGAGCCAGGCGGTCTTGATCTTCGAGGGTGGGATCAAGCCCAACGCGTACGGCGATCCGCAACTTCGGAAGGATGCGCGCGGCCGATGGGATCCGAGTCAACCCAATGAGAAATACTTCCGGCACGTGGATTACATCGTCAACAAGGCCGAATCTCTGGGCCTTTACATCGGCATGATCCCCGTGTGGGCCGGCTCGAATGTCCGCCAGGATCGTGGATTGTTCAACCTCGCGAATCTGGATCAGGCACGAGGTTACGGGGAATTTCTCGGCCGGCGATATTGCGACAAGCCGATCGTCTGGATTCTGGGGGGCGATTATCCGCCCGACGGTGCGGAAGCCGTGTGGCGAAGCCTGGCGGAAGGCTTGGCGGATGGCGATGGCGGCCGGCACTTGATGACGTATCATCCGCGGGGCGGCCAGCAGTCCTCGACTTGGTTTCACAACGAATCGTGGCTGGACTTCAACATGATCCAATCCGGCCACAGTCGGCGTAACCGCAACTACGAGATGATCGCCCGGGATTATGCGCTCACACCGGTCAAGCCGGTCGTCGACGGTGAACCGGGTTACGAGAACATCACGGAAGGGCTCCAGGCCGCAGAACCGGGGATCCCACGACTGACGGCGGCAGACGTACGCCGCTTTGCCTATTGCGGCGTATTCGCCGGGGCGGCAGGACACACCTATGGCTGTAACGAAATCTACCAGTTCTGGAGCGAGGGCACGAAGTCGCACGCCCGCTGGGGCGCCGAGATCCCCTGGAAGCAGGCTCTCGATCTGCCAGGCGCCCGCCAGATGCAGTACCTGCGACGACTTGTCGAGTCGTGGCCCATGCTCTCGCGAGTTCCCGACCAGGAGCTGATCGAGGGCGACGCCCTGCGAACGGTCGACCGGATTCAAGCGTGCCGAGCAAGCGACGGCAGCTATGCCCTGGTGTACACGGCCTCCGGAAAGCCATTCACCGTCCGCATGGACAAGCTGGCGGGCCAAAGAGTCAAGGCGCATTGGCACGATCCGCGTGATGGAACGGCGCGGTCCATTGGGGAGTTTCCCAACCGCGGAAATCTCCGTTTCGAGCCGCCCACGACCGGTCCTAATAACGACTGGGTCCTGGTGCTTGCGACGGATTCATAGAGGCTGGATCAACGTCACCCCGACGAATGAACAACCCACCTTGGATCACACCATGAGCATTCGGCTTTCATGTCTCGTTATCATTGCCACTTGCCCGGCCTTGTTCGGGGTGCAGGCGGCTGAGTTGTACGTCTCCACCGCCGGCAACGATGCTTTTCCTGGCACGATCGAGCGGCTCTACCGCACGATTCAGCACGCAGCCGACGCTGCAAAACCGGGCGAGACGGTGCTCGTTCGCGGAGGCATAAACCCCAACTGGTTGAGAGCAGCCTGTGTCGACATGGTCCCCGTACGAGGCAGACCGGCTCCGATGACTTTCATGTCTCGCCACCTGGTCCACGATTAGATCACTTGGACGGCTGTAGCGTTTGACGGGTGAGTTCGTTCGGCCGGTCATCCGGCTGGGGCAGCGGTTTGACGCCTTTGCCTTTGTACCGGAGAACGACGTAGATCGCCGGCGCGTCGCCCGTGTTCACAAAGCCGTGATAGACCCAGGGCGCGGCATAGACCACGTCGCCGCGCTGCGCCGGGGACTCCTTGCCGTCCAACGTCCAGGTGCCCGTGCCTGCGACCATGACCATGTATTCTTCCTCGGCATGACGGTGCGACCGGTGATTGGACTTGCCGGGGTGGATCAAGACTGTGGCGATAAAGATGTCTTCGGTCGCATACGTCTGTCCCTGGAAATGCTGGCGGGTTTCTCCCCAGTTATTCGTCTTGGGCTTCACATCTCCCGCTCGGACAATCTGTGACAGCAGATCGGCAGGCGGTTGTTTCTCGCTGCGGATTTCCTTGATGCGGAGGTTCCGGAAACGGACCTCCATCGGTTCACCCTTGTGAATTTGCAGGGCGATCACGCCCTGACGCGGAATCGAGGCGTCGGCCTCGGTGTACTCCAGCAGCTTGACGCCGTTGATAAAATGGGTGACACGGGCGCCCTCGGCCCGGACCTCGTAGTCATTCCAATCCGTGGCCTTCACCGTTCTGGCGACAACCTCCGAATCAGGTGCTGCAAGGATCCGGCTGCGACGGGCCTCATCGAACAGGTTGCCGTGTTTTCCCGGCGCAAAGTCCGCCTGATACCCAGAGACCAGATCGGAGTCGGGCACCCGTTTGGCACGGTACAAGAGGCCCGTGTTCCCCTTGCCATCCACCAGTTGGACTTGGAACCGGAGGACAAAATTCTCGAAGGTCCGCGTCGTGGTCAGAAAATCGTATTGCTTGATGCCTGGCGACCGGCCGATGATCATGCCGTCCTCGGCCGTCCAACGATCGGTGTTCCCTTCCCAGCCGCCAAGGGCTTTGCCGTTGAACAGCGGAACGAACCCTGCCTCATCCTCGGTCAAGATACTCTCCTGAGCAGCGGACGATTCCATCGCCCACGCCGCCGCGCAGAGTACAAACCAAGCCAGCATGCCGAGACCGACCCTCTTGGAAATTCTCATGTTTCTTTCCTTGCCAATCAGAAGGTGTGACTACGATCTACGGTGGGCCGATTTCTCCGTGACCCGCAGAAACCGCCGGCGTCAGGAGGAAGGCGATGTCGTGATCGGCGTATTCTACAGGTGGTTCTGCGTTGTCGTCTTGCTTCCAATGGGGGACGGTGATAGTAATTTCTCCCGTTCGGCATTCGGCCGTCGGGCTCGCCAGGAACTCGCCGGTCCAAGTGCGGTAGAAACGGACTTCGTACATGCCGTCGCCGAGTCCCCGGATCGTGATCTTCCGTCCCGCCACGGACTGCTGCGGATGCACGATCCAGCCGAAGGTCTGCATGTCGCCGCGTTTGGCCCAGCCGTCGCAGTCTTCGACGGACACGTCGGCGTCGTTCCAGGATTGCCCCGCGAAGTCGATTTCTGCAACAAATCGGCGCAGGTGGAGCAGTGGGCCGTCAAGCACGCTCTGGTTGAAAGAAGCCATGCGTCGGTTGAACGTCTGCCATCGCTCGTCGCGGATCAGCCGCAACGGGTCGACCGGCGATTCCGGCCAATACTCCCACCAGAACGGGGTGGCGCACAAGCCGTTGGCCAATCCGGCCCAGACGGCGTTGTGGTACTCAAACACGTAGCCGGGTGTTCCCGGCTCATGGAGCAAGCTGGTCGCGCCGGCCTCCGGGAACAGAGCCGGCTTGTCATATCCGCGCCAGAGCTTCCGGTATTCGGCTGCGAAGGCGCTGTAGCTGACGCGCAGCGGATCCTCTTTGGCGGGGACAATCCCTTGAGCTTTGAGGTAGGGATAGCGATGGGCGCCGTAGAGTTCGCGGGAGGCCGTCGAGAAGATCTCGCACCCTTCGGGCCAGAACGCATCCCGCGCCCCGCTGTGAGTTCCGGCGGTCGGTCGGCCGTGGTCATCGTGTTGCTGGAAGAAATCGTGGACGCGGCGGCACCAGTCGTGGACCGCTGCGGGATTTTGTTTCCAGCCATCGGTCAAGTTGACTTCGTCCACCACGAACCACAGGAAGATCGAACGACTGTAGCCCCAGCGGGCGATCATGTAGCGGTACAGCCGTTGTTGGTACTTCCACGACTCGGCGTCGCTGAAGAAGTTCGCCGCGGAGCAGACCGAGCGGTAGGCGTTCAACCGGTACCAGGGCATATCGCTGACCGCCTCAGCCAGGAAGTTATGGAACCAGATGTTGAAGGCAAAGTGCAGATCCTGCCGCTCGAACATATCGATCATCTGATCGAGCCGCCGGCAGTGGTCCTGGTCGTATCGTCCCGGACCGCTGGCCAGCGTTTCCAGCAGGGGGACACGGGAACACACGAAGTTCACGCCGTGTTTCTTCAACTCGTTCAACTGCTCTTCCTGGATCACGCCCTGCATTTCCGGCACGGGACCGTCGTTGTACCACAGGCCGATGCCGTAGAACGATGTGCCGTCCTCGTATTGAAGATACCTGCTATTCGACGCGATCTTGACGAATCCGTGGTGCGCGGACGGCGTAACGGTGAACGACCCGGGTTTGCCGCTGGCCGTTCCGTGCTTGTCTCGGACATGAACCACGTATTTCCAGGCACCGGCTTCGGTCGGAGCGAAGCGGGCCATCCACACGCTGTCCGCCGTGGTTGGATTGAAGAATCCCCACACGCGGCGAGTCGTGCCGGAGGGCGAAGTGAATTCAACCTGTAAGTCGATCTCTTCCGGATCGAACGGGTTGCTGAACTCGGCCTTCAGTTCGATGACCAGTTCGAGCTTCTCATAGACACCGACGGATTCCGTCCGCGGCCGAACAAGCAACACAGCCGGCGGTTCGGCAACGGCTGCCGCGGCGACGCAGAGAACGATGGCAGGCATGGCGAAACGAGTCTTTGAATCAATCATGGCACAATTTCCGGGGCAAACATCACTCGCAGGGTCACGAACTGCTTGGGACCACAGGGTACGATCGCCGCCTGGTCGCGCACTTCGTAGTCGCGTTCTGAATCCCGCTCGAGCGTGTCGGTTGCCGTCGCGGAAGCGATTTGGGCTCCGGGAAAGGTCAGCTTGGCTGTCCGCTCGGAGTCCGTCGGATTCCAGATCCGCAGGATCAAGCCTCGACCGTCGTCAGCCTGCTTCAAGGCCGAAAGGACAAGCTGGTCTGAGTCGACATCGACAAAACTCGTCTCGCTCAGGAGGCTCCCGTCACTGCAGGTGAGCATGACGGGCGACAAGCCGCATTGGAAGTCCGCCGCCAACCGTACCGCCTTGGAAGCGTCGAAGGGTCCGTCGAGGCTGGTGATCGCGTAATGAAAAACGTAGCCGCCGCCTTCCAAGTCGTAATCGTCCTTGTTTACCGACTGCTTGGTGAGCGGTTGGGCGAAGATGGTCGTCGTCGCGAGGTCCGGTTGAGCAGGATGATCGAAGAATTTCCGCATGGCCGAGAACTCGAAGTTGGGGGCCTCGCGGGTCGCTACCAAGACCGTGGTATGCGCGTTGGCAACCGCGGCGAAGGACTGAGCGGGCATGATGCTCCAGTCCGTTTCAGGTCGGAAATCTTCGGGGTAGCGGGCGACAACGCCTGGGATGTCCAAGAAAAACTTGCCTTGCGGGACGGCGAAGGGGAAGGCGTAGAACACCGTCTCGTTCGAGGCGCTCTTACCGGGTTCTTTGGTGAACCTGTTCTCGATATCCAGTCGCTTCAGCCCGTTGGGCAGCGTGTAACGGGTGATGATTTCGGGAAAGACCGCCGTGTGTTCCGCGCGGACCTCCAGGCCCGCGCCGACGGCGCCAATCTCCACCGCGCGAATCTCGGCCGTACGGGGCGACGCGTCCTTCCAGGCATCGTCTTTGAAGATGAATTGGTTGCCGCGGTAAGCCGACTGCGGGTCAATCAGCTCTCGTTTCAACTGCCTGTCAAACAGGCTGGCGACGGATCCATCGGCGGCGAGTGTGAGGCGATAGAACTCGTTCTCCAGCGTGCGTGCTGCCGCATCGGCCGTGACGTGGCGATCCGTGTTTGGATTTATGCTTCGCACGATCCGGTAACTCCGATAACCCAGCGCGGGCACGTCGTCGGCGCGGAATTGGACGCGCGTTTTCGTCCCGGAAGGCGAGGTTTGGCTGGGTACTTCCCGATCGGTTTGGACCTCGACCATCTGAACTGCGGGAGCATTCGCATCGGTGGCGATTTCAACTTCCACGATGTCGCTGCGTGGAAAGGACAACGAATTGAACACGGCCACGCGTTCTTCGCCCTGGTTGGGGATCTCCGCAGCCAGCGCGTTCAACGCCGTATCCAGCGCAGCCCTGCCCAGCGCGGCCGCCTGCTCGGTCAACCGGGTCTTCCAGGCGTACTGCCGCCGGCCTTCCGGACCCGTGCCGTCCCGCATCCCGAATGTATGCTCGTGATACATGACTTGCTTCCGCCAGGCCTCGCGTAGCGGCTCGGCGGGATAGGGCGTACCGACGCGAAGCTGGGCCAGCGCGCCGAAGGCTTCCGCCGCCAGCAGCACATGGTCGTTCGCTCTGGCGCAGGCTCCGGGTTTGACCGCGTTGCCTTCTACCAAGTCGTAAGAGATTCCCCAACCGCCCGATCCACCGTCGGGCACCTGATCGCCGAAGTTCGTTTCAATGTACTCGAAGAAATTTTCGGGCGTAGCCATCCGCAACTGAAGCTCCGGATGCAATTCGTTCCAGTCGCGGATGAAATCCGAGTTGCGACGGTCGGGTATGCCCCAGTCGCCTTCCGAACCGAACATGGGGAAGGCGTCGTAAGGCCACTTGCCTTCGGCGGCGAGTTTTTCATATCGCCGGGCGCATTCCGTGACAGCCTCTTCGGTCAGACTGTCATAGCGCCGCCCCAGACGAGCGCCTTGAGCCATCACCGCATAACCGTCGTAGTAGAAGCAGAGCACCTTCTGTCCATCCGGGCCGGTCCAACGGAACAGGGGCGTGGGCGCAACTTCGGCCAGGTTGCGGCTGTAAGGACTGTTGTACCAGGTGCCTTTCAGAAAGTACTTGACGCCGGCGGAAGCCATCATCGACGCGTAGCCCCAACTGACCGTAGGGACATCAGAGTGAACCGCCACGTAGCTCCGCCGGAATCCCTGCTTCTCTAAATCCGTTGCGTCGCTCATCAGCCGCATGAGCTGCTCGTTCGTCAGGAACATCGAATGGTGATGAGCGATGATGGGGTTGTAACCAAACTGACCGGAATTGACCAACCGGTGGATTTCGCTCATGCGGTTGGGAAGATATTTTTGCACCTGCTCCAATTGCCAGGCCGCGTCGAAGAACCAGTGGTATTGTGCCTCGGGCGGGTATTTTCCAGTGAGCGATCGCGCCATCAGCGCGCGGATCGTGATGAGATTTTGAAAATCCTCGACCGACCCGGGGTATCCTTCGTCCTGCGCCTCCGCGGGCAAATAGTTGAAGCCCACATCCACGTGCTTGGCTGGCATGCAAAACACTTTCCACTCCGTGCCGCAGGCTTCGCCGGCCAGGGGCAAGAGCATCGCCGCAATAATCCAGACGTTTCTCATGGTTCTATCCTCGTATCGCGGCAGCTTTCTTTCTATTTGACCTCGCCCAGGACCAGCACCCAATCGCGTTGACCGGAGCAGTTATCACCCGGAATCCGGAACAATCGCTTGCCGGAATTGAGCAGCCGCGGTCCGGGCTCGGTGAACTGTCCGCTGGTCGGATCGAACCAACGGGCTTGAACGGGGGCTGGGAACAGGTCCATGCGGACTTCGGTATCGTCAGCGCGGTTGTGCGGGACGTAGGCCAACGCCCAACCCCGATCCGCGGCCACCAGCGCCGCCACGTAATCGGCTCCTGTTCCGCGCTGATCGATCAACGGACGCAGGCCAGCGTAGTCCGGCGTCGCCATGCGGAACGGATAATGGCTATTCAACGCATCGAAGTACGTTACCTGGTTCGCCACGGGCTGGTCGTCCAGGTGTTCCTTCCACCAGGTGCTGCTGTGCCCTGGCCGCGACCGCTGTTGCGGAACTTCGGTTCCGATTGCCCAAAAGCCGTGGCAGCCGTAGCCCAAGCCGCAAGCCCCGGAGAAGACCGACACCCAGTGGGCCCAGCGGACATCGGCGTTGTCCGCGCCCGGATTGTGCGACTCGTAAAGCGGCTCGCCGTTGAACACCGGTTTGGCCGGACGCCGCTCGCACGCCTGGCGGACCCAGTCGGGAGCGTCTTGCGTCGGCCCGCGGTGGCCCGACTGGACCGTGTAGAAATCCAGCCAGCCGGCGGCTTCCTCCGGTGCGTAGTTGATCACCGACGAGCCGCGGCCGGGGTGGTCGCCAATCAGCCGCCGGTCGCCCCGGGCGTCCATCAGCCGCCGCAACTGCCGGCCGGCTTCGCTCTGCATCGGCTTGTCCAAGTTCTTCTGCATGAACATGCCTTTGTCGCCGCCGAGGCACCAGACGATGTGGGGAAACTCGTCGACCGGGTACTGATCCAGTACAAACTCGACGTAGCGGCGATAGTTCTCCCGCGTGAACGCCTGCTGCCACGCCGAGGCCCAGCCTACGACCAGAAACACGCTCACTTTGTGATCGCGCAGCTTGCGCAGAGCGGGCTTGAAGTCTTCGAAGAACGCCGGATCGGGACGCGCCGTGTCCGGCCCGAGCGACTCCTGGACAAACGGACGATGGCCGCGGTAGTTCGGCGAGTTCAGACCCTCCGGCAACCGTTCCACCCCGGCAAGCGACACGTAGACGGCGTTGAAGCCCTTGGCCGGTCGATGCGCCAGATAGAAATCCACGTCCTCCGGCTTGAGGTAGCTGAGCATCCACACGGTGTCGATGAGGGGCAAGTAGGGCGAGTCGTCCGCGTAGTTGAAGCAGCGACCGTCGTCCGACACCCGCAGTGGCCACAGCTCTTGGACCGCTTGGTCGCCGAAGACCGGGATGCCACAAGGTGACAAACTTAGCGCGATGCAGCAAAAGGCGAGCAGGCCGATCGCCGGCTTGCGCCATCTCATTCCTGCCGAGCATTTCATGATTCGGCTCCAGGGATAACCCAAAGGGGTGGGCGAATGACCAATGATTGGAAGGCTGGCAGTCCATGATACCCGGTCACCTTACGCATCGATACGACCGGGAACGTGGTTTGCGGCGACTTGACAGACCAGGGAGGAAAAATCCACGATGATGGTTCCGTGGCACGCGCGAGGCATTCCTTTCCTCACGACGAGAGCCATCTGAATCGACCGAGCCGATTTGTGTTGAGGAGCAAGCATGAAGAGCCGCAGGAGAATTGTCTGGGCCGGATGGCTGGTTGGCACGGCAGCGTTACTCACCGGCCCGGCTGGCGGTGCTGAGCCCGAAGTGGTGGCCGCGCCCCTGGATATCATCGAGCTGGCTTGTGACAAACCTGTTCAGATCTCGCATGTCTGCGTGAACCGTCAGGAGGTCTTGCGGTACGACAAGTTCGAGATCACGTTCGACTTGCAGGGGCATTGGGACGACCCATTCGACCCGGAACAAGTGAAAGTGGACGGCGAATTCACTTCGCCGAGTGGCAAGGTGCTCATCGTGCCGGGTTTCTTCTATCAGGAGTATCGACGCACGATGACGTCGGGCATGGATTCGTATCAGCCGATCGGCGATCCGGTGTGGAAGGTGCGATTTACTCCGAGCGAACCGGGAGAGTATGTTTACCGGGTCAATGTGGTCAACGGGAACGAAACCGCCATCACCGACGCGGCCACCTTCACCTGTTGCCCTCACACGGCGAACCACGGTTTCGTGCGGATCTCCAAGACGAATCCTCTGTACTTCGAGTACGACGACGGCACTCCCTTTCTTGCGATAGCCAACTGCCAGTGGTGGGACAAACTCGGCGAGGTCGAGACATTCTACACGGAATTCGCACGGGCTGGCGGAAACATGACCCGGAACTTCTTGAGCCGGATCGGGGAACTCGTGGCAGACAAAGACCAATACAAGGTCCTTGCGCTACGATGAACTTGGGAAAGGAGGATGGATGTAGGATACAGCTTGAAACCTTTCGATGGAACCCTGCGGGTAGTCAATCCCGTCCGGAAGAGCTTGGCCAGCAGCCGGAAGCGAGTCTTGCGTGGTGTCGGGGTGACCCGGCCGAAGTTGTCCCCCGCGTAGTTGAAATAGAAAATGGCGGTTCCTCAGGTCCGGGCGGTGTAGCTCGGACCGCTTTCCACCACGAAAGGAGAAACCGCCATGAGAAAAAGGTACACGCGACGAGGTAGTTGCCGCAAGGCTTCGAAGAAGCAACGGCGAGAGAGGCAAGCTGGGAAGACGCGGCAGATCCAACTGCTGCTGGATCCGGAGGAAATGGTGGCGATGCTTCAGGATTCGCTGACCGACTTTGCCACCGAGGTGGGCTTGAAGGTTGCCCGGTTGCTGCTGGACGACGAGGTGGAGCAGCGTTGCGGATCTCGGTATGAGCGGGTGGTGGGGCGGACGGTGACGCGTTACGGGCGTCAGCGGGGCGTGGTGGTGATCGCCGGGCAGAAGCTGCCGATCGAGCGGCCTCGCGTTCGCTACACGCAGCGGTGCGGAGAGGCGGAGTTGGAGAACTACGGCCGGCTGCAGTCGCCTGAGGCGATGCCCGAGGCCGTGCTGAAGCGTCTGGTTCGGGGCGTCTCCTGCCGGGACTACGAAGGGGTGGTGGACCTGGCCCGCGAGGGCTTCGGGGTGCAAAAGTCGAGCGTCAGCCGGTCGTTCGTCAAGGCGTCGGCCAAGGAAGTCCGGCAGTTGGCCGAGCGGCGTTTCGACGGGGTGCGCTTTCCGGTGATTTACATCGACGGGACTCCCTACGCGGGCGAGGCGATGATCGCGGCCCTGGGAATTACGGAGGATGGCCAAAAGCGGCTGCTGGGAGTGCGGCAAGGGGCCACGGAGAACGCCGCCGTCTGTACGGCCCTTTTGGAGGACCTCTGTGCCCGAGGCCTGGACACCTCGTCGCCCACGCTGTTGGTGCTGGATGGAGGGAAGGCGCTGCACGCGGCCGCCAAACGCGTCTGGGGACGCAACGCCCTCGTGCAACGCTGCCAAGTCCACAAGAAGCGGAATGTTCAGCAGCACCTGCCGCAGAAACACTGGCCGGAACTATCGCGGCAACTTAACGCGGCCTACCATGAGACGGACTACGACCAGGCCCTGAAAGGTCTGAAGACGACGGCCCGATGGCTCGAGCGACTGAATCCGGATGCCGCCGCCAGCCTGCGGGAAGGGATGGAGGAAACGCTGACGGTCGTTCGTCTGGGCGTGCCCGAGCTGCTTCGCCGCACCCTGGCGACGACCAAT
>DATKZH010000198.1:0-3087 GCA_035528065.1 Thermoguttaceae bacterium
AACCCGTGAGCCACCCATATCAGGAGTAACGAAGATGCGAGTGTTCAGACCGCTCGCGCTCGTGTGCGCACTGGCCTGCGGCAATGCAGCATCGCGGGCCGCTGAGCCGTTCGTCTGGGTGGAGGGCGAGCAGGCCGCCAAGCGGCAGCTCGTGGACAATGCCGGCCTGAACGACGTCAACCCCGACGAGTTGTCCGGCGGCTCGTGGATCTGTAGTTTCTCCCACGAGAAAGAGTTGACCGGGACCGCGGAATATGTCGTCGATGTCCCACAGGCCGGCACCTGCTATCTCTGGGTGCGTGCCGCGGCCGGCACCGGGCTTGCCTGCCGCCTCGATGACGCGAAGGACCCGGTGGAGGTGGCCATTGACAAGGGGAAGGACGCGATCCCCATCGCCGCAGACGGGAATCCCTTTTACCCCCCACGGGCTGCCTGGTATGAGCTGGGCACGGTCGAGCTGACGCAAGGCAGGCACACGCTCACGTGGTACCTGGGCGGCATGAAGGCGAAGGACCGCTGGGGCGGGATGGACTGCTTCGTGCTGACGACGGGCGCGTTCAGACCCAACGGCAAGTACAAGCCCGACGAGAAATCGCCGGAGGCGATTCCCGCTTTCACACCGGGCCAGGCGTGGGACTTCGTCCCTCAAGCCGATACGCTCGACCCTTCCGCTGTGCTGGATCTCCGCTACCTCAATGAGAAGGTGGCCGGCGAGCACGGCTTCATCCGTCTGAGCCCCGACGGCAACAGCTTCGTGCGCGGCGACGGCCAGCCGATCCGTTTCTGGGCGGCGTCATCGAGTCCTCGGCCAGAGATGGATTTCGCGGCGCAGAAACGCGCCGCTCAGTTCTTGGCAAAGCGTGGCGTCAATTTCATGCGACTGGGCGACAATTCAATCATCCCGAAGGCCGAAGGATCGGAAATCACCGATGTGAATGAGAAGGCGTTGGACGAGATCTTCAAGGGCGTTGCGGCGATGAAGTCGGCCGGCATCTACTCGATGATCATCCCTTATTGGGCCTGCCAGGTGAAGATCCAGAAGAGCTGGGGGGTAACCGATCCCGGCACCACCAATCCCGAAGGGCTCGTGTTCTTCGAGCCCACGATGCAGAAGGGATTCAAGGCGTGGTTCAAGGCGCTCTACACGCGGAAGAACCCCTACACCGGCCTGACCCTGGCCGAAGACCCCGCGGTGGCGATCATCGAGGTGCAGAACGAGGACAGCCTGCTGTGGTGGGGCTTCTCCAACATCAAGGGCGATGCGCAGATCCTGTTGCGGCGCTTGTTCGCGGATTTCCTGAAAAAGAAATATGGCTCGCTGGAGAAGGCACGCGAGTCCTGGCAGAATCACGGCTCCTGGTCGCCGGATGAGTGGGACAAGGGCCTGCCCGGCTTCATGCACGCGTGGGACCTGACCCGTGACGGCCGCGCCAAGAAGGGCAAGACCCCCGGGTTCGAGCAGCGCGCCGCCGCCCAGACCGAGTTCCTCGCGCGGCTCATGCACAAGTTCAATTCCGAGATGGCGGCCTATCTCCGCGACGAGCTGGGATGCAAGCAGTTGATCAACGCCAACAACTGGCGGACCAGCGATGTGACCATGACCCAGGACGCGGAGTACTGGTCCTATACCGCCAATGATGTCATCGGGCGGAACTTCTACGTCGCCGTGTATCACAAAGGAGTGAACGACGGATGGAGGATCGACGCGGGCCACTACTACGCCGACGTCTCGATGACCAGGAATCCAGTGGGGCTGCCCATCAACGTGAAGCAGCCGCTCGGCCGCGCGTTCCTCCTCCCCGAGATCCTGTGGGTGCCCCCCGATCTGTATCAGTCCGAAGGGCCCTTGATGGTGGCCGCACAAACCGCCCTGGCCGGGATTGACATCGCATGCTGGTCCGGGAGCGGGATAGGGGGTTGGATGGACAATACCTGGTTCAAGTGGGTCTGGAACAGCCCGATGACCTTGGGCCAGTTCCCGGCGGCGGCGCTGATTTCCCGGCAGGGGCTCGTCGAGGCCGGCAAGCCGGCGGTCGTCGAGCACCGCCGCCTGGAGGACCTGTGGGAGCGAAAGACGCCGATCCTCTCGGAAGAGAGCGGCTGGGACCCTAACCGCGACACGGGCAACATCACCCTGACCTCCAGCGTGAAGGCGGCGCTGGATCCGCTGGCGTTCCTGGTCGGCGCCGTTCGCGTGGTGTACGACAGCGATCCGGCCAAGACCGAGGTCGCCGACCTGGCGAAGTATATTGACCGGAAGAACAAGATGGTGCGGAGCATTACCGGCCAGATCGAGACGGATTACGGCAAGGGGGTCTACCGCGTCAACTCGCCCACGGCCCAGGCCGTCGTGGGCTTCTTGAGGGACGCCGGGCCACAGCATTTGGCGGACGTGGACATTACCTGCCGCAACGCCTACGCCACCATCGCGGTCGTGCCGCTGGACGGGAAACCGATTCGGCAGTCCGGGAAGGTGCTCGTTCAGGTCGGCACGGTCTGCCGGCCCACGGGTTGGACGGTGCTGCCCACCCGCGCGCGAATCAGCGGCAAACAGAGCGACTGCTTCCGTATTCTTTCCGGGGGCAAGATGCCCTTCCAAGTGGAAAACACCGAGGCCACGATCACGGTCGCCAATGGGCGTCTCACCCAGGCCATCCTGTTGGATATCAACGGCATGGCCACGCAGACGCCGGTGGAGGTGAAGCTGTCGGGCGGCAAAGCGACCGTGGTCTTACCGGCGAACACGATCTACCTGGTGCTACAGTAACGGCCCAGAGCGGGCATCTTGACCGCATTCCTGGCTGTGGCGTGGCCGACTAGGCCCACATCAAGCGAGCTTTTTTGGTCTGCAAGACGGAAATAGGCTCGAAATGCCCGATCCGTACGGGTAGAATGCGTTTGTCGCGAACCACCTCTCCCCGCACGAAAGGGCATTTCGAGTGAAGAACAAGGCTCTTCCGGCTTTCTTGTGGGTGCCCCCAACATGTTGGGACGGAAGGTGTGGGGGACCAGTCCCCCACACCCCCTGGGGTTTATCGCTTTCGAGCCACCGCAGCCTGCCCAGAAGGCCGAGAGGGCACGACCGCG
>DATKZH010000199.1:0-32727 GCA_035528065.1 Thermoguttaceae bacterium
GTCGGTGTTTCGCCGTATTGAGGTGAAGGTACCAATGTCGTTTTCAGGTGAAATTGGCTGATCGTTGTGCTAGCACGAGCTCACTCTGAGTTTTTCGACGTTTTCTTTCTTTGCCTCCCTCGAAATGGGGGGCGCCTTCGCTTGTTTAAGGACTAGTGTACGAATATTCCGCCCGATGTCAGGCATCCCTTGAAAAACAGGCCATCCACAAACCACGCTACTCGTAGAATCCGTAATCATACGCCGCGTCGTACATCGCCACGACGTTCTCGGCCGGCACGCCGGCCTGGATGTTGTGGACGTTGTTGAACACGTAGCCTCCGCCCGGCTTCCAAATCGCCAGGTTGCGGCGGACGTGCTCGCGGACCGTCTCCGGCGACTCGCGGGGCAGCACGTGCTGGGCGTCGATCCCCCCGCCCCAGAAGACGAGCCGGTCGCCGAATCGGGCCTTCAGATCGGCCGGGTCCATGCCGGCGGCGCTGATCTGGACCGGGTTGAGCGCATGGATGCCGTTGTCGAGAAGATCGGGGATGTATTCGGTGCATGAGCCGCACGTGTGGTACCAGATCTTCGCCTCGGTGCGCGAGCGGATGTACCGGACGAGCTGCTTGTGACGCGGCTTGACCACCCGGCGGTAGAAGTCGGGCCGGAAGAGGGGGCCCTGCTGGCCGGCCAGGTCGTCGCCGATCATGATCACGTCGACCACGTCGCCGACCTCGTCGAGGAACAAGCGGAACCAGTCCATCCAGAACTTGAGGGTCTGGTCCAGGAGGGCCTCGCAGAACTCGGGCTCGGTGAGCGTGTCGGTGAACCACCGCTCCAGCCCTCGCATGTACCAGCACGTCTCGTAGACCACGCCCGAGATGCCGCTCACGACGGCGTACGGCGTCTCGTTCTTGATCCCGAGGGCACGCTCGCGCAGGCCCTCGAAACGGCTTGGGTCGTCGCCCTTGGGGAAGGGATAGTCGCGGACGTCGTCGATCGAGGCGTCGGCCAGGGGGTGAAAGGAGACGTCCATGTAGTACGGCTGATCGTCGGGCATGGACCAGCGCACGCCGAACTCGTCCACCAGGTCGTGCCACGTGCGACCGTCCCGCTCGGCGACGACGATCTCGCCCTGGAAGTCGGACGGGGCCCCCGCGGCGACGTAGCGGGTGTCGACGTGCAGCCGCTCGAGCAGGGCCTCGCATGGCCGCGCGAGCTGCTGCACCGGGTCCATGACCGTCAGTTCCTCTTCGATCCCCAGGTGCTCAAGCAACGCCTGGTAGGCGAACTTGTGGATGCCCGTCTGGTTGCCGCCCAGGTCGATCGGCACGCGATCGGGCTCCTCGTGGTTGAGGGCCGCGAGGAGGCGCTCGCGCGAAGTCATGGTTTCGGTGGGCATGGTTACGGTTCCCGTTGCGATCCTTGGGGAAGGTTCTTCGAGGGCAGGCTCACTGCGAGAGATTCTCGTACCATACGAGGTTGTTCGACCGTGAGGCGATCACCACCAGGTCGAGCCTGCCGTTGAGGTTGAGGTCGGCCGCCACGGCGCCCTCGACCGTGATCCCGCGGTCGAGATCCACGGTCGCGTAGCGGTCGCCGGTCGCATCCGCGGGATCGTAGAGGCGAAGCCCGCCGCCGTCGCGACGCCAGCCGGCCACGATCTCGTCGAGCCCATCGCCGTCGAAATCGGCGACCACGAGGGCGTGCCCCTCGCTGAGCGTGTCGTCGAGCACCCGGCGGTTCCACGTTCGGCCGGCCTGGTCGGGCGTGTAGACGACCACCTGGTGGCCGTGCCAGGGCTCGATGGCCGCCAGGATGGGCCGCGCCGGCCCCAGGTGCCCGGGGACCACGTCGCTGGTGCCCCGTGCGGTGCCCGGCTTGTCGTCGACGGGCTCCGCCCCGGGGGCTACGTGAACCTTGCGCCATCGGGCCGTCGATCCTTCGCCTTCGAGCTCGAACCGGTAGATCCCCTCGAAGCTGGCCGTGAGGATTTCGTCTCGGCCGTCCCCGTCGAGGTCGGCGATGTAGAGCCCGTGCAGCACGGTCAGCGTCTCGTCGATCTTCCACGCCTCCCAAGCGTCGCCGGGACGGTTGGGCATGCGGAAGGCCCACAGGTGCGAGGGCTTGGCGTCCTGCGGGCCGTGCGAGCCGGGGCCGAAGATCGGGGCGTGGACCAGCTCCGGCTTGCCGTCTCCGTCGAGATCGCCCCAGCGGAGCCGGTGGACCACGGGATCCACGGCGATCCGCTCCGCGGGCCAGAGGTCGCCGGGCTTGTCGGGCCGGCGCAAGAGGTCGATGTGGCCGCCGCGGCTGGAATCGCCAAAGTAGAACTCGCTGGCCAGGGCGATTTCCGGCCGGCCGTCTCCGTCGACGTCCCGCGGCGCCAGGTCGATGTTCTTGGCGGTGCGGGCGACCGGCCGGCGCTTCCAGCCCGGGTTCTCGTACCAGTCGACGCGGTCGGCCGACGTGGAAAGGGCGATCACGTCCGGCCGGCCATTGCCGGTCAGGTCGGCCACCGCGACCTGGTAGCCGCCCGGGTAGGTATCGATGTCGTGTCGCTCGAACTGGATCGGACCGGCCACCGCCATGCTCAGCCAGATAACGGTCATGGGGCTCATGGAAACCTCCAAGATAGCAAGCCATGTCACAGAGCTGCAACGTGGTATCCCGCAGAGCAGGCCCCAAGGGGCTCCCACACGCAGGTCGCGGCAAGGGAGGACCGGCCTGCCGGACGCCCGCCAATGATTGAAGTATACCGGTCCCGAGGTTAACATTGCTACCAGAGGACGCGTCATTCGGACCGATCGTCGACTTTTCTTCGCTGGGAGACCAAGAGATGCGCAAGCTTGTGATGACAACCTGGCTGGTTCTGTTTTGTCTTGTCGCGGCCGATTTCGGGCGTGCGGAGAAGCCGGAGGCGTTTCCGGCCGGCTCGGTGAAGTTCGTCAAGCACCGCGTGGGCGACTACCGCGGCGAGCCGTGTGGCGTGGGCGATTTCACGGGCGACGGCAAGCTCGACATCGTGGCCGGCCCCTACCTGTACGTCGCCCCGGACTGGAAGGCGCGCAAGATCCGCACGATCCAGGGCGACGTGGACGAGGCGGGGAAAGGCTACCGGTACGACTTCATGAACCTGCCGTTGGACGTGGACGGCGACGGGCGGTTGGACATCGTCTCCTGCTCGTGGCACGAGAAGCGATCGACCTGGTTTCGCAACACGGGCGAGGCCGCCGGCGAGTGGCCCGAAGCGGTCGTGGAAGTGAACGGCAATTTCGAATGCGGCGAACTGTGGGACGTCGACGGCGACGGCAAAGCGCTGGAGATCCTGCCCGACGTGCAGCGGACCGTTTGGTACGAACTGGGCAAGCTGCCCGACGGGAAGCGTGGCCTGGTGGTGCACGTGGTTTCGGAGAAGCCACTCGATTTCGGCGGGGGCGTGGGTGACTTAAGCGGCGACGGCCGGCCTGACATCGTCCGACCGAACGCCTGGTACGAGGCGCCCGAAGACCCTCGGGCCGGCGAGTGGAAGGAGCATCCGCTGGCCGTCGGGAGCATGGAAGAGGGGAAGGCCGAGCACACGCCGCAGATCCTGGTGTACGACGTGAACGCCGACGGAAAGAACGACATCGTGACCAGCTCGGCGCACCGCTACGGCATTTTCTGGTACGAGCAGATGCGCAAGGGCCCGGAGATCTCGTTTGTGCGGCACGTGATCGACGACTCCTGGAGCCAGGCCCACAGTCTGACGCTGGCCGATCTGGACCGGGACGGCGATCTCGACCTGGTTGCCGGCAAGCGATTCATGGCCCACAACGGGAACGACCCGGGGGCGTTTGAACCGCCGTGCGTCTACTGGTACGAGCTTGCGCGGGGCCCCAAGCCGGTGTGGACCCGGCACGTCATCTCCCAAGGCGAAGGGATCGGCTCGGGGATGAACGTCCCGGTCGTGGACCTCGACGGCGACGGCGACCTGGACGTCGTGGTCACCGGTAAGTTTGGCGGCCCGGTCTGGTTCGAGAACAAAGCGAAGTAAACCCCGGGCGTTCCCGAAGCGATCGTGGACCGTGGAGTCGGCGGCGCACCATCCGGCCGCTTGCGGCTTCGCCCGTCCGTACACCGCCGGGACCAGCGTGTTCTCTTGAGCGGTGATTGGTGCGCGCTCCACGCGTCACCACCGCGCCAGCCCGCGCAACCGGCCCCACCGAACCGCCGACAGGCTCGTTCGCGTGCCGATCTCGTTTGACGAAGTGCCTGCCGCGACGTAAATATACGATCGGGAGGATTCTCTTCGTGCACATGCGCCACCGTTGCGGCTTTACACTGATTGAGATACTCATCGTCGTGGCGATCATGGCGGTGTTGGCCGCGACCGTGATCCCGCAGTTCGCCTCGACCACGGAAGACGCCAAGCTGAGCGCCCTGGAATACAACGTGAAGGTAATGCGGGAGCAGGCCCAGATTTACCAGGCGCATCACTTGGGCGATTTGCCCACGATTCGGGACAACAGTCTGCCGCAGTTGACCGGCGCAACGAACGTCCACGGCGAGATCGGCGCTTCGGGAGACGACTATCCGCTCGGGCCGTACGTCAACGAGGCGCTTCCGGTGAATCCGTTTGACGAGAGCAACAAGGTCACGGCCGTGGCGGTGCGGGGTCAGAAGCCGACCCGGGCCGTCGGCAGTCTGGGCGGTTGGCAGTACGACGAGTCGAACGGCGCCGTCTGGCCGAATCATCCGGCGTACTACTTGGCCCGGATCACCGCGGAGGCCGAGGTGGTGGTCCCCGCGGCGCCCTGAGCCGACCGGGCCGGTCGAGAAGTGGACTCCGTGCAAGGCCCGATCAGAGGACCTCGACGACCATAAAGGTCACGTCGTCGTGGGTCAGGCACCCCCCGGTGTGCTCTTGAATCGCGGCAAGAACGGCGTCCTTGACGTCTTTCGGCGTTCCCGATGATCCGGCGTCGAGGACGGCGGACAACCGGGTCGCGCCGAAGATCTGCCGATCGGCGTTGGGGGCTTCCACCACGCCGTCCGTGTAAAGAAAGAGTCGATCGCCCTTGGCCAGCGGGATCCGCTGCTGGTCGTAGCGGACGTCGGGATCGACTCCCAGCGGGAGATTGGCCAGCTCGCGACCCTCGTCGAGCGTGACCGAGCGCCACCGATCGTCCGACGTGCGGCGGACGAACGCGGGCGGATGGCCCGCGTAGGCGAAGTACAGGTTGGAGTCGGGCCGGTAGAAGGTGACCACGACGGCCGTGGTCAGCGCCTTGTACCCGCGCTCGGCGGCCAGCCGGTTCAGGTCCGCAAGGACTTCGTTCCCCTCGGCGCTATTCATCCGCGCGGCCAGCGAGTCGTAGATCCACTGGCTGACGTCGGTGACGGCCGGGCCGTGGCCCGACACGTCGGCCACGGCGATCCGAGTGAGCATGTCGCTTGCCGAGACGCTGAAGTAGTAGAGGTCGCCGCCCTTGCCGCCCTCGCACGCCCGGGAGTAGAGGCTGGCCAGCATTCCGCTCGTCGAGGCCTGCAAGTCGTCGCTTCGTATTCCGCCCCACACTTCGTTGTGGCTGATCGAGTGCTTGATCTTTGCCAGCAGGGCCATCTCCGTATCGTCGTACTGCTGGTCGGCTTCCATCCGCTTGACCAGCCAATCGGCTTCCGAGGCGTCGACTTCCTCCGGCGACCGGTCGTCGTCCAGCACGTGGCCGCTGATCGCTTCCACGAAGAACTCGGTCCAGGAGGCGTGATTCGGCCGGCCGGTCATGGCGTCGTTCAGGTCGAACAGGAAGTCGGCCGTCCTGCGGTCGATGCCTTCCCGGCGAACATCGCCCCGGCCATACACCACGCGGCGAATTTGCCCCACCCGCGCCTCGACGATCAGGCCGTCTTCCTCGATCGCCTGCCGGAGGGCCGAGAGCACGTAATCGAGGAAGTGACCCGGCACGCGCTCCGCGCAGGCGCAAACGTTCACCAGCAGCTCGATCTCGACGTTCCCCAGTCCCGACGCCTCTCCCAGCTTGCCGATCAGGTAGGCGGCCTCTTCGTCGTGGAGGACGCTCGGAGGGCTCGGCTCCCCGAGCAGGTGGCCGGTCAGGGCGTCGACGAACAGCGCCTGCCACGACGGGTCGCTCTCGGAGACCTCGGCGTGGATGTCGAACAGCAACTCGGCTTCGTCCCGGCCGATGGGGCCCGCCGTACGAAGCGCGTCTTGGAGTTGCCGGACCGCTCCGTCGGGCACAACGCCCGTCGACCGGATCGCCTGCCTGAGTTGGTCGAACAAGTGGTTCATGGACTCAAGACCCCGCAAGAGAAGCTTCGTGTCGCCGCGCCGCGACTCGCACCGTCCATTGTACCGCAATCGAGGCGCCGCGTTACCCCGCCGGCAGACGCCTTCCAGCCGACGCTGCACATTTGCCGCCATGGGCCACGCCACTCATTTCTGCGCCGGCCCTTCGACCACCACGATCGCCTCCTGGAACTGCGGCAACGTCCACTCGCCGTAGTGGACGTCGACGGGAATCACGTAGCGGCCGGGCCGAACGCCGGAGGGAACGCGGAACGCCAGCCGCACCTCCCCTTCGCTCTTGGCGGGTACTTCAGCACGCGGCCAGTTGTCGACCCTCTGCGTGGCCACTGCCACCTGCGGTTCGGCCGTGCCGCCCCAGCTTCGGGGGAGCACCGGACGGCAGGCCGCCACCCGGGCGTCCGTCGAATGGTTGGTGACGACCACGCGAAGCTCCACCTTGCCGCCCGCCGTGGCCTGCTGCTCGTACGGCTGACACCGAACCCAGGGCTCGTCCATCCCGTAGTTGGCGTGGTCCCACGGGACAAGCTCCCCGAAGAGCTTCTCACGCTCGGCCAAATTCGCGCGCATGAATCGGCACTCGTCGGGCGTGAAGTCCCAGGCGTCTTGGACGTGGCAGTTGAAGATGTGCGTCGGCTCGAGTTTCTCGATCAGTTCGATGCAGCGATCGAAGCCGACCCCGCGGCCGAGCCAGTTCCGGTTGTGCGCGCAGTAGTCGTCGATGCCCGCCATGGTGAACGAATCGCCCACGAAGAGCATGCGCAAGCCCTTCCCCTCTACGAAGAGGCCGGAGTGATAGTACGTCTGGCCGGGCAGGTGATAGGCCGTCATCCGGAACTCGCGCCACTGCCACGTGTCGCCATCTGTCGTGGGGCGGTCCACGCGAGCGACGCTGGGTGAAATGCAGGGCAGACGCCAAGCCATCGGATCGGTGATTACCTCGGCCACGTGCCGGTCGGTGATGCACGGGCAGTCGAACTCCTTCTGGAACTCGGGGATGGCGTTGACGTGGTCGTCGTGGTAGTGCGTCACCCAGAGGCCCTCGACCTTGCTGATCTCGCCGCCCTCGATGAGCTTCTTGATCTCGTCGACGACCCGGGGGGCTCCGCAGTCCATCACGAACGCCGCCTTGTCCTGCGAGACGAGCATCCAGGTGGTGCCTATGTGGCGCAGGCACTCGGGAGCCGGCTTGCCCGGGCGGATCGGCATGTGGTCCTTCCGATCGGCGAACTCGCCGAACAGCGCCGGGAAGTAGTGGCGCAGGGCGGAGATGGCCACGTACTTGTCGTAGCAGCGGTCGACGCGTGTGACGAGCGCGTCGATCGCCTTCGCCGGGTCGGTCATGATGGTCCCGTGCGAAGGCACCACCCGATCGGCCCCGGCCCCCTTGATGCGCCCGAGGCTCTCTTTCAATTCCCACTGGGCGCCGAGGAAGCCGTGATAGTCGGTGATCCCTCGGTTCCCTCGCTTGAAGCCCTTTTGGAGACTGTGGACGTCCCACACGCGGCCTTCGTCGTAGATGCAATCGCCTGAGAAGATGGTCCGCCGTCCGTCCACTTCGATCAGGTAGCTGACCGAGCCGTCGGTGTGGCCGGGCGTCGCAAGGACCCGGATCTTCGCCGGGCCCCAGGTCAGCTCCTGGCCGTCGCCCAGCGTGCCGTCGACGCGGACCGGCTCGGCGAGCATCAGGTGATGCGGATGCTGGTTGTAGATGTGCCAGCGGCTCTTCGGGCTCTCCCAGTAGGCCGCGACGTCGTCGAAGTGATCGCGCTCGGCGGCCGGGACCGTGATCCGGGCACCGCGGGCGGCGAACGCGTGGGCGCCGCAGGCCTGGTCGCGGTGGTGATGGGTGAAGAGGACTTGGTCGACCGACATGATGACGAGCCGCGCAAGGGCCGTCGCGACACGGCCGTCGCCGCAGTCGATCAACAGCGCCTTCGCGCCGTCGCGCACGATGCCCACGTTGATCGGGCCGCGGTAGACCGCGAGATGCTCGCTCAGCCGGGTGACGTCGCCATCGGGCGAGGCGCCAGCGGCCGGAGCGTCGCCCGGCTGAGCCGCCGCCGTGCCCGGCGTTCTCCCGCCGAAGGTGAGCCCCGCCGCACCCGCCACCGTCGCCTTGAGAAAATGGCGCCGGTTTTCGGTCCGCCTGGTCGTTTCGCTGCTCATGGCGATCTCCTTATGGAGGTGTTCGTTTCCCTCGATGCGATTCCGGGAGAACGCGTAGGGTGGGTCGAGGTACGAGACCCACGCCTCCGATATCGAACGGCCACAATCCCGCGTGGGTGCAAGCACCCACCCTACGCGCAATCCGTCTTGCCTCTCGAATCCCGACGCCCGCGATCTTGTCGCCGGGCGCGAGCGCGTGGGTGCAAGCACCCACCCTACGAGTATTTACCTCTGGGGCGTTTGTGCATCGCTCGCGTGCTTGCACAGATAGTCGAGGGCCATCAACGCGTGCGCCCGAACGCCCACCGGCAAGGCCGCTTCGTCGATGAAGAAAAACGGCGTGTGGACGGGGTGGACCGCGCCGATCGCCTCGTTGCGCACGCCGAGGAACACGAAGCAGCCCGGCACCTGGTCGGCGTAGTGGGCGAAATCCTCGCCGCCCATCACCGGCTCGGCTTCGACCACGTTCTCCTCGCCCACCGCGCGCTCCAGCGACATTTTCGCCCGGGCGCCCAGACCCGGGTCGTTCCAAACGCACGGACCGTAATCGTCGAAATGGATCTCGGCCGAGGTGCCCAAGGCATCCGCGGTACCATCCACGATGCGGCGGAACTCGGCCACGGCCTTCCGGCGGACCTCAACCGAGTGGCTGCGGATCGTGCCTTCGAGCACCACTTCCCCGGGGATGATGTTCCAGGCCCGACCGGCTCGAATGATCCCGAACGAGACGACGACGGGGTCTCGCGCGTCGACCTTGCGGCTGGCGATGCTCTGGACTGCGGTGACGACGTGTGCCGAGGCGACGATCGGGTCGACGCCCAGCCAGGGCATGGCCGCGTGCGACTGCTTGCCGCGGATCGTCACCTGGAAGCGGTCGACGCTGGCCAGCAGCACTCCCGGTCGATAGGAGATCTTGCCCGTTTCCAGCTCGGTGTTGACGTGCATCCCGAAGATGGCCGACACGTTGGGGGCCTCAAGCGCGCCCTCCTCGATCATCAGCTTGGCCCCGCCCTGTTCCCCGGCGGGAGTGCCTTCCTCGGCCGGCTGGAAGATCAGCTTGACCGTGCCCGGCATCACGTCGCGCATCTGGGCCAATACCTCGGCCGCGCCGAGGAGCATCGCGGTGTGGCAGTCGTGACCGCAGGCGTGCATCACGCCTTCGTTCTTTGAGGCGAAGGGGAGATCGGTCTGTTCCTGAATCGGCAGGGCGTCCATGTCGGCCCGAAGTGCCACCGTGGGCCCGGGCTTGTGGCCCCGAATCAGTGCCACCACGCCGTGGTGTGCCACGCCCGTCTTGATCTCGTCGACGCCGATCTCCTCAAGCCGCTCGGCGACCACTCCGGCCGTCCGCTCCTCTCGGTTGGAGAGCTCGGGGTGGGCATGGAGGTCGCGCCGGATCTCGATGACCGCCGGGGTGACTTGCTTGGTCAACTGCTCGACGCGGCTTAGGATGTCGTCGGCCCCCAGCAAGTGCCGGCCGTTTGCCAGCAATAGCGCGCCTAGAAACACCACGGTGACCGTTCTCTTCATCTTTGGCTCCTCGTCTTGTCTCTCGGATGCGATGTTCGATCTCGCTTGCCCGGTGCAACGTCAGAAGTGGGGTTATGTAGGGCGGGTCGAGTCTCGTAGGAAGTCTCGTAGGAAGTCTTGTAGTGTGGGTCGAGGCACGAGACCAAAGGATCTAGTATGAAACAACCTAATTCTCACGTGGGTCTCGTACCTCGACCCACCCTACACGGTCGCTGGATGTTCGGCAGTACGAAATTCCCTTCATCCTTTGCGTCTTGGCGCCTTGGCGAGAGTCCTCCTCCCCTCAAAACCCGTCCAGCTCCTCAACCAGTTCGTCGGTCGTCCTTAATCGGGCGAACTTGCGTTTCCAGACTTCGAAGCAGGCCGCCTGGATCTCGGGCCAGAGGGTCGCCACGCCGTCGGTGACCGCGGTGACGCGATAGTCGCGATTGGCCGCCGACATCAGCGTGGCGTTCACGCAGACGTCGGTCACCACGCCCGTAACGATCAGGTAGCGCACGTCGCGGCTCCGCAGCGCCAGGTCGAGCGGCGTTCCGTAGAACTTGTCGTAGGCGTAGCCCCGGACGACGAGCTCGTCGGGCCGCGGCGCCAGCTCGGCGACCGTCTCGGCGGAGTTCGGCCCTTCTCCGGCGCCTGGGCCGATCAGGCAGTTGTTCGACGGATAGCCGAAGCCGGTCGGCTCGCCCGGCCCGGCCGGCCGATGCTCCGACCCGAACGGGTCGCCGCGGAGGCAGGGCACCGAGGTCGCATACACGAACTCCGTGAACACGACCGGCACTTGCTTCCGGCGACACACGTCGATCAGCCGGCGGACGTTGGGGATGATCTCGCGGCCTTGGGGGACCTCCAGGGCGGCGCCCGGGTCGAGAAACCCGTGCTGCATGTCGATCACCACCAGCGCGGTGCGTCCGGGCCTCAAGCGGTGCAGCTCGTCGATCCGCTCTTGTCTCAGGTGGAGTATTTCGTCGAGACCGGTCATTTCGTCTCCAATTGCTTCAGCGTCTCTTGGCACAGCTCACGGTGCTTGTTCTGCTCGTCGGAGCCCTCCGCTCCGGCGGCCCCTTCTTTCCAGGCGGCGCGTGCCTGGTCGGCCCGCCCCAAGGCGGCGAGGGCCTTTCCGCGCCAGTATTGGGCGGCGGCCTCTTCGGGGGTGTCGGAGCGGCCCACGCCGAGGTTCTCCGGATAGGTCAACGCCGTCTCGAAGTCCTTGAGCGCCGCTTCGGCGTCCCCTTTCTCCAGGCGGATTCGGCCTCGGGCCACGTGCGCCTTGTTGAACATCACCCAGGTGACGTCCTGCCCTTCCCAGTGGATGAAGTAGGGCGTCGACTCCAGAAGCTTGACCGTGTCGTCATACCGCTTTTCATCCAGGTAGGCCTGGGCGAGCATAATGGTCACGTCGGCCCGCCGCATTCCCTTGCAGGGCATGGTTTCCAGGGCTTTGACGGCCTCGGGCCGCTTGCCGTCGGCGATGAGGATCTCGGCCAGATCGCGGTAGAGCGTCTGATCATCCGGCCGGGCGGCAATCGCTTTGCGGTAGTACTCGGCGGCTTTGGGAAGATCGTTCTCCCGTGACGCCGTGGCGAGACCCAGATTCCGCAGCGCGACACTCAGCCGCGGATCGAGATCGGCCGCTCGTTGCCAGTGCGTGGCGGCTTCGTCGACGCGACCGAGGCCTGCCAGAAGGTTCCCCAAGTGAAGATGGGCGCCGGCGTCTTTCGGGCTATTCTTGACGGCATGTTGCAGCACGTCCACGGTTTCAGGCCGGGACGGGAAGACGAAGTCTCGCCAAATGCCCGCGGCCTGGTCCAAATACTCGCTCGCCTTCGATTCGTCTCCTTGCCGCGAGGCGTAGTAGGCCAGGTAGTAGAGCGCCAGCGGATTCCGTTCGGCTTGGGGAACGCCCTTCACACACGTGGCGTCGAGCAGCTTGGCCGCCTCTTGGGTCAATCTGAGCTCGCCGAAGACGAGGGCGGTTTCCAGCATTTCGAATTCAACCTCGCCGACGAAGGCCCTCGTCTCCTCGACGAAGCGGGCCATCTCGGCTTCACCGCTCAGGGCCTGGATCGCCCTGGCGGCCAAGTCGGTCGGGTTTCGGGCGATCGTGAGCTGGGCCATCTTCGAGGCGAGCTCCGTGTCGCCGTCGGCCCACGCGGCCAACAGGTAGTGCGTGATGGTCTTGGCATCCTTCGGGCCGGACCGCATGGCCACTGCGAAGGCGCCGCGGGCGCGGGAGTAGTCGCCCATCCGCATGTAGGCTCGCCCGACCAGGTCGTGGCCGCGGGAGACGGTTTCGCTGAACTTGGTCGCCTGGTACCCGCAGCGAAGGGCTTCCTTGGCTTCACCGCGCCGCAAGTGGCACGCGCCCAGCAGGTACCAGGAGAGGCCGTCGTCGGGATGGCGATCCAGGGCCTTGGTGAGTCGTGAGATCGCATCTTCGTAGAGCCCCGCTTCCAGGTCGAGGATGGCCAGCGCGCGCAGGGAGGCCACGTGGCCCGGGTCCTCGGCCAAGGCGAGCTCATAATACTTGCGTGCTTGAAGCCGACTCGTGTCCCGGTCGTGCTTGCGTCCCTTGAAATACTTCTCTTCGACGGTGAGCTGGTCGTCGGGCTTTTCCTCGGACTTGGACGGATCGGGCGGCGAGACTTGGGGAACCGGGAGCGGCGTGGTGAACTCGGCCAGCAGGTCGCCGGCTTCCGTGCTGACGGTCACGTCGACGGGCGCGTCGCCGGCTTCGGCCAGCGTGACGACCTGGACGCTCTCCGGGGAAAGGTCGATCGGCTTGTTGAGCAACTCGCGATCCTGGCGAGACAGCCTGCACACGGCCCCGGGAAACTTGGCGGTCGCCAGCAGACGCAATTCGAGCTTGCCGTCCGTGCGGGCAGTCCGGACGGCCACGTCCTTGGTCGCGTACTCGAACCCGTCGCCCAGCTTGTGGACGGGATACCACCATTCCTGCCAGGCGATCTCTTGTCGCGGGGCGAGCAGGCCGTAGTCGGACTGCGTGGGAAGCGGCCCGCTCTGCACCTCGATGTACGGGCCGTCCTCGTCGGTGAGGTTCCGCTGGCTCGCCTGTCCGAACTCCCAGTTGCCCCAGGTCCAGGCTTTCTTGCCGGGCAGGACGCGGTGATTGGCCACCTGGACGATGCCGCGGTCGGCCTCGACGTCGTAGGCCCCGAAGAAGTCGAACTCGCACTGGTAGGCGAAGACCGACGCCCAAGTGTAATGGTTCTTCAGCCACGTGAGATCCTTGCCCTCATGGATCGGCCAGGAGAAGAACTTCTCTCCGCTGTGGTCCATGCCGAGCGTCATCGGATAGATGAACCGGGTGCCGGGGCGGTTGGGAAACGCGGTGCAGTTCCAGAAATAGTACGGGTGCGTCCCGTCGGTGGGGTTGTAGATGCTGATCCTCTCGTCGAGATAGGCCTTGCCCGGGTGCAAGGTCACGCGCGCGGTCCAGCGGGTGCGGAAGATCTTCTCCTGATTGCTGATTTCCAGGAAGGCGGAGCCGTCCTTGTTCTCGCCGACCAGGGCGTCGACGGGCGAGACGGCCGTGACCGTGTGTCCGTGCGGGCCGGAGTTCCACTCCACGCCGCCGCTGATCCAGGCGCCCCGCATGGCGATCATTCCCGGCTTGATCACCCGGTTGAGGTGGAACATCTCCTCGCCCGTCGACTTGTCGAGCACCGAGTGCAGTCGCCCGCCCAACGCGGGCAGGCAAGTGACTTTCAGGTACTCGTTTTCGAGGAACAGGGCCTTGTAGGTTCGATCCACTTTGATCCGGGAGAGATGGTCCTGCATGGTGTAGGGGTACGTGATCGCGCCCTTGACCGTGGTCGACAGGCCCGGCCCGCCCTCCAGGGCCCAGAACTTGGGATTGATGTCTTCTTCCCACGGATACGTGGGGATCGTGATCGTGCCCTCCCAGGCTTTCACCTCGGCCCGGCTCGGTCTTGGGAGCAGGAGCACCAACCCGATTACGAGCGAAACCGCAACACCACGCTTCGCGGAGCTTGCCATGATCGTCACCTCGCCTGTTCTTCTCGGGGGTGATACGCCAGGCGTTTGAGAACGCTTGACGAGAGAACCGGTCCGCCCGGGGCCGACCAACCATCAGCCCGGGCACCGATCAGGATAGCGGGAACCGCCGCGACGTGCAATTCGCCGCCGCAAGGCGGCCGTCTCAGCTTCGGGCGGCCTCGATCATGGCCAGGATGTTCTCCAGGGGGACATCGGCCTGGATCGTGATCCCCGGCTCGAGGATGTAGCCGCCGCCGGCGCCCATCTGCTGCTTCAGGCAGAGGACTTCGCGGCGGACCTGCTTGGGGCTCGCCTTGACCAGGAGGCTTTGCGTCCCCAGCCCGCCGCAGAAGGTGAGCTCACGGCCGAACTCCCGCTTGAGCTCGAGGACGTCGAGTGCCTCCGGCTGGATCGGGTGGAGGATATCCAGGCCGAGCTCGACGAGATCGGGGACGACCGCGTGCACGTTCCCGCACGAGTGCAGGAGGACCGTCCTTCCGGCCCGCTTGGCTCGGGCGAATATTCGGGCGAGCCGGGGCTTGACGAAGCGTCGCCAGGCGTCGGGGCTGATGAGCATCGACTTCTGGGTCCCGTAGTCGTCGCTCAAGGCGATGCCGTCGAACGTGAAGCGGTCGAACAGCACGTCCATCGTGCGGAGGACGTAGTCGGCGATGCCCTCGAGCAGTTGGTGAACGAAATCGGGCTCCAGCGCGACCCAGAGCAGCAGCCGCTCCATCCCGCACATGAACGTCGCCCGCTCCCAAAGGTCGCCGACCCAGACGATCGTGAAGTGCTCGGCGTTGGCCCGGCACCAGGGATCGAGCGGCTCGAAGCGGTAAGCCGCCGCCGGATCGGGAAACGTGTAGCCCGAGAGATCGGGCTCCGTGAGGCAGGGACCGATCGGAGCGCCGCGATCGATCTCGCTGGTGGTCCACACGACGCCGAACTCGTCCCGGATGCGGCTCCCGTGCTCTTTCGGCGAGGCATACAGCGGCTTGATCGACTCCGTGCCCCGCATCCGGATTGGCAGATTGAGGTGCTCTTCGACGTCCGTGGTGCCGTAGTGCTCCTCAATCGCTCGCCGCGCGGGCGGTGAGAGGGGGAGATTGTAGGGGACGGGCACCGTGCCGTCGTGCCCCAGAACTCGCCGGATCCATTGCTTGTTGGTCACGTCACACCCGAGCTATCGCCAGATAGACCTATTCAGGACCTCGACTGCGCTCGCGCGGATGGTCGCCGCTTTCGAACTCCGGTCGGTCGGTCAACAGGAACCAGTGCGTTCCCCGCTCGGCGGGTAGGGTCACGCAGTAGCTGCCGCCGTCGTAGTCGATGGGAATGGGCTCCAGGTGGGACCCATCGCCGGCAAGCGGGATCAGTCTCAAGCCCTGGGGCGCCCGGATGGCCAGCTCGCCGCGGACCGGCTCCGAGAGGAGCGGCATCTTCCCGCCCTCCGAGGCCACGACCCGAGCGATGGCGGTGATCAGCAGACGCCTGGACTGGCCGATCGGTTTTCCGTCCAGGCTGGAGACTGCCACGGCGGCTTTCGGCGTGGCGACGTCGAAGGTCACGTGTTTGAGCTCCACCGGCGTGCCGCCGATCCACCCGTGAAGTGCCTGCGTGCGGTCGGTCTCGATCGCTTGGGCGCCCTGGCCCCAGTTTCGGGTAAGTTCGCCGGTGTCGGAGCGGACGAACTTGTGTCCGCGCGGAATGAAGTCGCGGTCCGGGTCGGCGACGACAATCACTTCCGGTTCCGGCTCGGTCTCGGCGTCCCAGTCCAGCTCTTGGGTGTCCGGGAGCCCGATCGTGACCTTGCTCTGCTCCAAGAGCGTGCGCAGGCTGGCCATGTTCCGCGGGTGGCTGGCCTCGTCGTAGAGCGTTTGGCGGTCGAGCATGATGCAGTAGGTCTTCCGGGCCTCGGCCACGTGCTTCTGCCGATAGAGGAGCGCGGCGGCGGGCATCAGGCCGGTCAGCGCCGGGTCGGGGAACGTGGACCACGTGCCCGGCCGGTCGGGCTCGGCAAACGTTCGCTGCGAGTAGTTGTAGATCATCGGGGCGTCCCAGCCCTGGAGCGCGGAGATGCCGGCCACGTAGAGCGGCGCGGTGAAGCGGTCGACCGCCGGATAGGGGACGTTCCACTCGGTGATCGCCACCGGCTTCCCATACGCCTGGCCCGTGGCGATGTAGGTGATGTAGTTGCCGTCGTACCGCGGGTTGGCGCTGAGGGCTTCCGGGGAGCCGTAGGAGTGGACGTCGATGATCCCGCTTGCCGTGAGCGGCGGCAGGCCGCACAGGTTCATGTTGCCCCACATCTGCGTGGTGGCGACGGGGACCTTCACGCCCAGCTCCGCCAGGTGGTCGAGCATCCGGCGGTTCCACGCGTGCTCCCAGTCGGCCAGGAACAGCTTGCCGGGGCCGGGCTCCCACGTTCGCCCGGTCTCCGCGGGGTCCAGGCCGTGCCGCTCGGCGAACGACTTGACCGCGGCTTCGAAGATCCGGTTGTGATGCGGGTTGTTCTTGTCGGCGAGCATCAGGTTGCCGAAGTGGCAGGTCAGGTCGTTCTCGTTGGTGACGAGAAGCCCCATGATCGCCGGGTCGTCCTTGTAGGCCAGCCCGGTGTAGCGGTTCACGTGGCTGAGGTACTTCGCGTTGAAGTCCCTCATCAGCGATTCGATCCGCTCGTTGAAGTAGCAGTAGCCCTTGGCTTCGGCGCCTGCCTCCCGTGGCTTGGCTCGGCGGATCATCTCGGGGAAGCCTTCGCCGACGCCGTCGCCTTCCTTGAACAGCCGGCCCACGTGCAGGTCGAGCCAGACGTAGACGCCCTCGTCCTTGAGGCACTTGATCCAGTAGTCGAGGCGGTCCATCACTTCGTCGTCGAGGTGCTGGGAGTCGGGTCGGGTCTTGTCGATCACGGGTCGAGCGACCCAGCCCATCGAGTCGTGGTGGTGTATCCGCATCAGGTTGTAGCCCAACTGGGCGATCCGCTTCGCCTGGACGGCGATCCGCTCCTTCTCCTCGAAGATGGCATAGGCGGCGAGGTTCCCGCCCCAGAACCGGGCCTCGGTGCCGTCCTCGAAGACCAGCCGGTCGCCGTCCGGGCGGACGAACCCGCGCTTGCCCGCCGGCTTGTGGTTCAGAAAGCTCAGGTCGATCGGGCTGCGGTCGTGGAGCATCGCGCCAGCATACCAGGTGGACGGCTCGGCCGGGCCGTAGCGTTCGGCCAGGCTCTGGGCCACTTCCCCGCCCTCGGGCAAGGTGACGGTCATCGCGACGGCTTGCGTGCCCTGGGCGACGGCCTCTCCCACGAACAGCGCACGGATCTGACCCTTCTGCCCTCGCTCGAAGTAGAGCTGGGCGATCGGCTCGTCGAACTCGACCACGATCGGGCCTCGTTCGGCAACCTCCCATTTCCAGCCCTTGTTGTTTTCCAAGAGGACCGGTTCGGGGACTTCCGGCGAGAGCGACGGGCTGTCCAGGGCCAGGTTGAACTCCAACCCTCCGCCGATGATGCCTCGAAGCTCCTTGGCGGCGTCGAGGTTCCAAACGTATCGCAGCCGGTTCGAAGCGGGCGACGTGATCGTGCCCTCGATTCTCAGCCCCAGCCCGGCCACTGCCCCGGAGAAAGTCGTCTGGCCGCCCGACGGCTCGTCGAGCTTGGTGCGGGCCCCTGCATACTTCCACTTCTCCCCCCAAAACACGTAGTGCGCCCTGACCACGGGGGCCTGCTCCCGCGAGATGGTAATCGCGGCGTCGTTCGTCGCCTGGACCTCCCATTCCGCGCTCGTCGCGGGCATCGCGGCCAAGCAGGTGCCGATGGCGACGAGGATCAAGACGGCTGGCAGTCGGGGCATCGGTCTTCCTCGCTTGCGTTTCCTGGTGCGGGGACGCGGCTCTCTGGAGGCAAGCCCCATGCCGACCCGAAATCTGGAGACTCGGCCCGGGCTAGGGCACTTGGCTTCGGACATTTGCCGCAAATGAGTCAAGTTGGTGGGGTTCAGGGTTCGGGGTTCAGGATTTACGTGTATACGTGGAACTCCAAGTCCTGAACCCCGAACCCTGAACCCTGACCTCTCGCCTCGGTCTGAGGCCCCGCCTCGCTAGACCTCGTCCGGAACCCGATAGTGCTTGCGATAGCTGGGCTTGAGGTGCCCGTTGGCCTCGTCGTTGCCGACGAACGTCTCGGTCGCGCCGTCGAAGGCCAGCTTGGCGTTGCCCAGGCGGTACGAGAGGTTGGCCATGTGCTCCAGGCAGGCGGCCATGTGGCCCTGTTCGATGTCCGCGTTAGGCATCTCGCGGGTGCGGATGCAGTCGATGAAGTTGGCCGCGTGGGGCTCGTCGGGGAACCGGCCGTACCCCTGGGCGACGACGTTGCCGAAGCCGTCTGCGAGTGCCCCTTTCATGTCCGGGGGCCCTGCTTCGAGCACCTGCCAGCCGCCGCCGACCCGGCCCACGTACATCATCCGCTCCGTGCCGTAGATCTCGATCCGCGAGGTGTTCAGCGGCCAGAAGGGGAGCTGGTCCGACTGGCGGATGCCCATCGGCGTCTTGAACATGTACTTCTCGGTGAAGCCCGTGCACTCGAAGCTCATGGCCATCTTGTCGAACTCGTAGGCGACGATCTGCACGTCGGGCATCACGCCGTCGTCCTCCTCGAATTTCCAGCGGCCGCCCACGCACTGGACCGACTTGGGGTGGGGCGGATCGCCGATCACCATCCGGGCGGCGTCGAGCGTGTGAATCGCGTCGGAGCCGTTGCCGCCCGAGAAGCGCCAGTAGCCGTACCACTGGCGGTGGAGTTGGCTGTTGTACGGCACTTCCGGGGCCGGGCCGAGCCACTGGTCCCAGTCGAGGCCCGCCGGCGGGTCGCTGTCGGGCACCGGCTTCCGCGGATAGCCGCCGTACACGAACGAGTACATCCCGAAGACCTTTACATACATCACCCTGCCGAGCCCACCTTCCTTGATGTAGTCGCGGGCGGCGGAGATGTAGGGGGCACTGCGGGTCTGGCTGCCCGACTGGACGATCCGCTTGTACTTGCGGGCGGCTTCGATCATCTTGCGGCCTTCCCAGATCGAAGCCGCCACGTTCTTCTCCACGTAGACGTCCTTCCCCGCCTGGCAGGCCCAGACGGTGGCCAGGGCGTGCCAGTGCTCGGGGGTGGCGACGACGACGCCGTCGATGTCCTTGTCGTCGAGCACCTTACGCATCTCCCCCACGAACTGAGGCGCGGAGCCCTGCAACTTCTCCAGCTCGCCGACGGCAGCCGCCCCACGCTTGTCTTCCACGTCGCAGACGTACTTCACCTCCACGTTTTCCAGCTTGGCCATGTTCTTGATCACCATCCGCCCGCGACCACCCGCCCCCACCAGCGCGAGCACGACCTTGTCGTTGGCCGACGGGGCCGGTGCGGGCTGGGCGACGCTCAGGGCCGAAGTCGTCGCGGCAAGGGCCGTGGCGCTCTCGATCGACCGGTTGACGAAGCTCCGACGCGTCATCTTGGACATGGCTTGGCTCCTGGTTGGCTGACGGATCACGAGGTAACGGCGACGACCGCTGCCGCCGGGCGCGCGACCGGCGGTCGCGTCCTCAGTCCCACAAACGAGAAGTGAGCCACTTCCCGCCAATCGCCGCCGATTGCACGGCTCTCACCACGGCGGCAAGGCCAGCGTGCCGCCCTCCAAGTGGACCACGCTGCCGTTGATGAACCCGGCGTCGTCGCTCACGAGGAAGGCCACGGCCCGGGCGACGTCGATCGGTTGACCCATCCGCTGGACAGGGATCTTTCGGGCGACCTCGGCGTAGAGCTCGTCCTTGGGCTTGTCGAACCCCGCACACGAGGCGGCGAGCATGGGCGTGTCGATCGTCCCGGGGCTGACGCCGACAAAACGCACGCCGTTCGGGCTGTGGTCGGTCGTGAGCGAGCGCATCAGGGCCACCAGGGCCGCCTTCGAGGCGCCGTAGACGGCGTGCTCCGGGAACCCGATGTCCGCGGCCACCGAGGTCGTGATGCAGATCACGCCCTTCTGCTGCCGCTCCATCACCGGGATTGCGTGCTTGCAGACGAGCACCACGCCCAGCAGGTTGACGTTGATCAGCGTGTGGAAGTCGTCCAGCGTGATCTCGGTGATCTTCTGGTTTCGCAGCACGCCGGCGTTGGCAAACACGGCGTCGAGCCGGCCGAACTTCTCCACGGCCAGATCGACCGCGGCCTTGACGTCCTTCTCCTCGCTCACGTCGCCAAAGTGGAAGACGCACTGGAGACCCTCGCCGCAAAGCCGCTCCTGGAGCGAGTTGCCCTCGTCGTTCTGAATCGACATCGTGACCACCTTCGCGCCCGAGCGCGCGAACAGCTCCGTCGACGCCTCGCCGATGCCCGACGTGCCGCCGGTCACGAGAATCACCTTTCCCTTGAGATCGCTCATCGTGTTCCTCCTATCCTTTGTAGCCCGAACGCTCGCGCCGCGGCCGGCCCGACTGGCGGAACTCGATCGCGTGGTCGATCAGGCCGCGGACGTCGTACTGCGGCTGATACCCGAGCTGGTAGCGTGCCTTGGTCGTATCCACGCAGAAGTCCTGCCCGACCGGGTCGACCAGCTCCAGCACGTCGATGCCGAGCTGCTGGGCGGCGTACTCGGCCGCGTCTCGGTAGTCGAACGGATCGTTCATGGCGACGTGATACGTCTCGCCTTCGATTCCTTCGGTCTTCAGAGCCAGCAGATAGGACTGGACGCAATCGTCCACGGCGACGACGTGACGGCGCATGGGCTTGCCGTCGGGGTGGAGCAGGGCCACGGCGGCGTCGCGCCCGTCGGCGAAGTCGGCGCGCTGGTTCTCGTCCATCAGCTCCGTCCACACCGGCACGCCGAACGATTCGCCGGCCACGGTCAGGTGCATGAGAATGTCGTCCTCGGCCTGAATCCACGACATCCGCAGACAGACCGTGGGCACGCCCGCCTGGAGGAAGTACTGCCGGAACATCGTCTCCTCGACGACCTTCGAGAAGGCGTAGTAGCCGGGATAGGCCTCCATGGGCATGTCTTCGCGGATCGGCACCGGCTGCGGGTTGAAGTAGATGCCGTTGACCGCGTCGCCGCTGGCCAGGATCACGCGCTTCGGCTTCTTGGTCCGCATCGCCGCGTCGAGCAGATTGAACGTGCCCTGGAAGCTGACCGGGATCACGGCGTCGCGGTCCTCTTTGCACGAGGCGAGATGGATCACCGCGTCGCTGCGAGAGACCAGCTCTTCCATCGCGGCGTCGTCGCCGACGTCGGCCCGGACCTCCTCGACCCCGTCGACCCCCACCGGCAACCGGCAGTCCACGCCCATCACTTGATAGCCGCTTTCCAAGAGGGCCTCGCAGAGCGGCCCGCCCAGCTTGCCGCTGGCCCCGGTGACCATGACTCGCTTGATGTCTAGCATGACGGCTGCTCCTCCTTGTATTCCATGAACTCGACGACGGCACCGTCGTCGGTCTCGTAGAAGCCCACGACGGCGATCCCCGCGTCGAACGGCTCCAAGAGCACCTTCATGCCCTTCGACGCCTCGGCGATGCTCTCCACGCGAAAGGCCACGTGGGGCATCTCGCGCACGGGGCCCGCGACGGGCGTGTCCGGCTCGTAGCGCAGCCACTCCACGCGGTAGGGATGCTTCTGGAAGTCGGTGATCCATACGCGGGTGGGCTCGATGAAGATCTGGCCCGGCTTCTCCTCGGTGGTGACGATGCCGATATGGTCGAACTGCATGCTGGTCCTCCTGGTTGAGATGGTCCGCTCTTTGGCTGAGCTGCAGACGGCGCGAAGCCGCGAGCGGGTTGTGGTTGGCAAACGTGACGCTCCGGCGCGCCCTAGACGCGGATTCCGGGGATCACTCGCTGGGCGTTTTCGTAGTAGATCTTATTCAACACCTCGTCGGGAAGGTGGAGCCCACAGAGCTTCCACCGCGTATACACGCCGAATCGGCCGATGTAGTCCGGGTAGTCGAAGTGCTCGTCGCGCGTTTCGAGGAAACGGAAATAGCATCGATACGCTTCCGGCGAGACGGGCATGTCGAGCCCGAACAGGATTCGGTCCTGGTACTGGATGAAGAAATCCCGGGCGGTGTAGGGCTGCCGGCCCAGCTCGTCGATCCGCGCCGAGAAGTCGATGATAACATTCGGGTGGTCGTCGAGCAACCGGCCCACGGAGGCCAGATCCTCGGGGTGATTGGCCACGTGGGGGAGGATGAACGTGGTATCGGGATGCGACGCGACCATCCGGTTCCGCTGATCGAGCAGCTCCCGCTTGGAGAAGTGCGAGCCGTGGAAGCTCCACGCCGGGAACTCCCGGAGGGTGAGGTAGTGTTCGTTTTCCGCGTCGATGGGGAGGAAGAAGGCCGCGGGGTCGGAGACGTGGACGAGAACCGGCACGCCCAGCTCGCCCGCCCGCTTCCAGATCGGGTAGAGCCGCTCGTCGTCCACCCGAAGCATCTCTCCCGAACGATCGCGGAAGAAGAGCCCCAGCTCCTTGGTGACCTTCAGCCCGCAGGCCCCGGCTGCCAGGTCCTCCTCCAGGTGCTCGATGCAGCGGTCGGCGAAGCCGTCGTCGGTGAGCAGGACGGGATCGCCCCACTGGGCGAAATCGGACATCGTCAGCGCGGCAAAGCGCCCGGGATAACGCTGCACGTAGTGCTCGACGAAGTGGCCCAGGTCGCGCCGGGCGATCGTGTAGGTGTTGTTCTCCAGGGGGAGCGTCACGTTCCCGGTCACGTTCACCCAGACGCGCACGCCCACGGCGTCCATGATCTCGATGAGCTTCTCCGGCGGCAGGTCGCCGAACAGGTGGTTGTGGGCGTCGACCACGGGGAACCGGGCGCGCTCGGGCTCGTGAGAAAGGAGATTCAGAAGGCACCTGGGTCGGTAGTCCTTGAGCAACACTTCGTCCGGCGGCGGATTCATTGTGATCGGCTCCGGTTCGACGGGGTCACGTGTTTGTGTGTTTGTGTGTTGCGAAGACGCAAGCGGCTTGGCTCGATGAAAGTCTCGGCTCGTGTCGCTACGGAAGGATCGCTTGGATCCCGGTCATCTTGCAAAAGTCAACCAGATCGTCGAACAAGTGCTCGCCGTATCCCAGACACGCGTACTCGTTGGTCCAGTGCTCCAGCAACTCGTCGACGTCGCAATGGGCCGTGACGAAACCGTGCGGCCAGAAGGGGATGCCGCACTCGCGACGCCGGGCATCGAGCTGGTCGGCCGGCGGCTCGAAGATCGACGCGCGGGTGATCACCATCGTGAATCGGCCGTCGACGCGTCCCAATCGGGCGAGCACGCCCTCGCCCACCTTGCACACAAGCTCGACCGACAGCCCCCCCGCCTCGCCCTCGGTCGGAATCCCATGCTCGGCGAAGCCGGCCGGCCCGAGCTTGCCGGCCAGCGACGGCGGGCATGCCCCGTCGCCGATGATCTTGATCTCCCCGGTCGCCTTGTCGATGTGCTGGAGATCGCCGTAGTAGACCGGCTCGGTGCTCAGCTTCGTCAGAAGCAGCACGCTCAGCGCCGTGTTGAAGTCGCCCAGGGTCGACGTGCCCTGCCCGTCGTCGAGCATCATGCTCTGGGCGAAGCACGTGGCGCTGTAGTCGTCGGCCAGCCCGGGGAACGACTGGATCGTGTACCAATCCCAGCCGTACTCCCGGACGAGCTTCTTGATCGCCAGGTACAGACGCATCGACCGCTCGTTGACCACGTTGTTCTCCGGGAGCGTGCCGAAGAGCTGCTCGACCCGCGGCTCCAGGGCGGCCAGCTCGTCGTCGCTGATTTGTCCGGCGGTGCGGATCAGGTCGGTCGTGTCGCGGGAGTCGATATCGACGCCGAAGGTACGCATCCACTGGCTCGGGTCGGCCACGCCGCACGTTTGGCCCATGCCCCGCCCGCCGAACGAGCCGATCGTCGACATGTTGAGCCAGCTCTTCATGTGGCTGGCGCGGCAGAAGCTCGTGATGCGATCGACCTCGCCCGGGTCGTCGGCGGCCCCGTAGACGAACTTGTGCGGAATGCCCACCTCCATCAGGGCCCCGTGCAGCACCAGCCCGCCGACCGGGCGCCATCCCTGCGAGCCGGGATGCGTCCAGAGGAGCAAGCCTTTTTCCGTCATGGCGAAGTCGCGCACGGCCGCGATCATGTGCGCGGCCCAGATCCACGTGCCCGAGAAAAGGATCACGCAGTCGACCCGGTCGTCGTCCTTCATCCGCTTCATGGCGGCCCGGGCTTCCTCCTTCGAGGCGACGACCACCTCGTGCTCCACGAGTTCGACGCCCTGCTCTCGGAGCGCCTGCTTGGATCGGGCGACGAGGGCGTCGTCGATGAACGGCTGGCCCATCGGGTCCAGAAGCCCGTCCTTGTGAACGCCGTAAACGATAAACCCTATAGTCGGGCGGATCATGGGGATACCTCCTTGGTGGTAGTTTTCGGACCGACGCCCTCGGGTGCGTCGAGCATGTTGTCCATAATAGCGTTGTCTTGCCCCCCGATTGTCTTGAGCGGGACCCACGGGCCGGCGTTCGGCAGGTCGTTGCGTATCAGGCAGTCGGAAAGGCGGCTGGCCGTAACGTTCTTCACCAGCACGCCGGCGTTGTCGCAATCGAGGATCGTACACCCCGTCACGTTCACCCGGCGGCAGTCGTCGAGCATCAGGGCCGCCTCGGTCCCGCTCGTGCCGCGAACGTGCAGGCCGGTGATCGTCACGTCCTCGCAACCGCGGAACAGGATCGCGTTGGCTCCTCCGTCCGGGTCCCAGTAGTTCGGGTTCCGATCGAACAGGTTCGGGCCAACGACCACGTTCGAGCTGTCCGTGACGCGGAGATTGTACTGGTAGCCCTTCCAGAACGTGTTGCCGACGATGACGACGCCCCGGGTCTTCCGAAGGTCGATCCCGATTTGCGAATCGCTGAGCACGTTGCCGGTGATCGTGACGTTCCCCCACGTGCGGCCCTGGCGGTCGGGCCCGACGATGCGGACGTTGGCCGACTCGGGGCACGTGTGCGTGTGCTGAAGGGTGCAACCGGTGATCGCCAGCTCGGCCGTGACGCCGCCGCCGTCGACGAGGACGTTGGCCGTGGGTGCTCCTTCGGGCGACATGTTGGCCTCGATGTCGCAGCCGGTGATCTGGAGGTTGCAGACGTCGGCGCTCCGCAATACGATTCCCCCGCCGCCGTTGTAGCTCACGTGGCAGCCGGCGACGTTGATCTGGTGCAAGTTCACGCCGTCCAGAAACAGCCCGACCCCGCGGTTCTCGTACAGGTGGCAGTTCGAGACGATCACGTTCCGGTTGCGCTTGACCAAATGGATTCCGTGGAGCGCGCCGCGCACGTTCAGCCGGGTGATGATCAACTGCATCGTGCCAGCCGCCTCGATCCCCACCGCTTCCTCGTGGTCGCCGACGATCTCCAGGCCGTCGACCGTGGGCATCCGCTCGTGCTCCCACACGTTCGGCTGAACCGTCGGCGGATCGGCCGTGCCCTGGTGCGTGCCGACGAACCGGACGGCGGGCCCCGGGCCGGCCATGACAATCCGCGCCGTGCCCGAGCCGGACAGCGACACGGGCCCATGCCGGCTCAGATCAACCGTGATCGGCCGGGTGATTCGGTAGATGCCGCGGGGAAAGCACAGGTCGCCCCTGCCGGAGTCAACGGCCCGCTGGATCGCCGCCGTATCGTCCGTCACGCCGTCCCCGGCCGCGCCGAACCGGCAGACGTCGGCCGACTCGCCGGCAGGTGGCGGTTGGCGCGGCTCGCCGGCGGGAGCGGAATGGGTCAGCACCGACAGCAGTGCCAACAAGACGGGCGCACCAACGTGAAATGAAACGCGCGCCGTCATTTGTCCGCCTCCTGGAAGGCTCCGGGGACGCCTCCGAAGGTCCATTGATGCTTGCATCAATGTCGGGGCGTCAATCGGGTCCCAAGCCCAGGGGTTGCAACCCCTGGGCTTCGAACGTGTCTCATTCTCAACACAGGACTCTGGAAGGACTGCTTCGCTCGATGGTGCCAGCTCTTGCGAATCCAATGCGTGTGTCAGGCGATCCGACCATACAGCTCGCGCACGGCCGGATACACCTGCCGGTAAGCTTCAAACCGCTCGTCGTACTGGGAGGCCCGGGACCGATCGGGCTCGACGACACTCTCCGTTCGCACCCAGGCGCCAACCAGCTCTTGGGGCTTCGCGCCGGTGTCGGCGGCGCAGGCCAGCATGGCCACGCCCAAACAACCGGCCTCGGTGACGGCCAACGTGGTGATGGGGCGCCCCAGCACGTCGGCTTTGAGCTGGGTCAAGGCCGCACTCCTCGCCCCGCCGCCGATCGCCCGAAACTCCCGCACGTGAAGCCCGGCCTCTTCGAGGATGTCGACGTTCAGCCGCATCTCCAAGGCGACGCCTTCGAGGAGCGCCCGGAGCACTTCCCCGCGTTTCGTCGTCAGGCGCAGCCCCAGAACGGCCCCCGGCACCTTGGCGTCGAAGTAGGGGGTGCCGGAGGGGGTGAAATAGGGAAGCGAGAGCAGGTGCGTGGGCTCGGCGGCCATGTTCTTCATCAGTAGGTCGTACGGATCAACTCCGGTCCGCGCGGCTTGCTCCACCTCGGGCTGTCCCCACTCGTCGCGGAACCAGCGGAGCAGGTTGCCGCCGGTGAGGCTGAACGCGACCGTGGTGTACATCCCCGGGAGCGTGTGATCGTACGTGCAGAGGTTGTTGCGGAACAGCTCGTCGGTGAAGATGGGCCGGTCGAACGCCGGGCAGATGCACTCGACCGTGCCGGTGGCGTACATGGCCAGCCCCGGCTCGACCACCCCGGCCCCGAGCGCCCCGCAGGGCTGGTCGTGTCCGCCGGCCACCACCGGCAAGTCCTTGGGCAGGCCCAGCTCAGCGGCCACGCGGGAGGAGACCGTCCCGACGACCGTCCCCGAAGGCACCGGCCGCGCCAGGCGCGACGGGTCCAGGCCGACCGCCGAGAGGATCTCTTCGTCCCATGCGTGCGTGCGCACGTTGAACATCATCGTCCGGCCCGCCAGCGGCCAGCTTATCGCCGGCTCCAGCCCCAGATCGGCCTGGATCAGCTCCTCGTAGCAGTAGAACTTGCGAGCCGCGGCCCAAACCTCCGGCCGGTGGTCGCGGAGCCAGAGGAGCTTGAAGATCGTGAACATCGGGTGGGGCGTGTGCCCGGTGATCTCGTAGAGCCGGCGCGGGCCGAACTCCTGGCTCCAGGCGTCCATGAGGGGCTCGGCCCGGGCGTCGGAAGAGACCATCCCGTTCCCCAGGATTCGGCCGTCGGGCCCTACCGGGGTAAAAGCCTCTCCCTGGGAGGAGATCCCCAGCGCGCGGACCGGATCGCCGGCACATGCTTGGACCGCTTCGGCGATGACTTCCCGGCACGCCCGGCAGACCTGCACCGAATCGATCTCCGCCCAGCCCGGCTCCGGGGTGAGCAGCGGGTATTCCCGGTAGGCCAACGCCAGCAGGCGGCCCTCTGCGTCGAACGCGCCCGCCTTGCACCCGGTCGTGCCGATGTCGAGTCCGAGGTAGCTCAAAGGGGATCTCCGTCGTGTACGCGAGGTCGGTTGTTCGTACAAGTGGGTGAAGCCGCAAGCGGCTGCGCCGTGCCGGTCACACGCAGCTCACAGGTGCACGACCTCTCCGGTCTCGGCCGACCGCGTCGCCGCCACCATCAGCTCCACGGCTGCCCGGGACTCCTGGGGCGTGATGCGATCGGGCACGCGACCCTCCTTCACGCAGTTGGCGAAGTATCTCAGCTCGGAGCGGAGGATGCCGAAATATTCGCCGAACACGCGCGGCCAGTAGAGCGTGTCGGGCAGGTGGATGCGATCCGGGGCGTGGATCTCCAGCCCCGCCTCGCCGCAGTTGAGGTACAGGGCCCCCTCCGTGCCGATCACTTCCATCCGGGCGTCGATCTGGTAGGGCGTGCTCTCCGGGAGGTGCCAGACCGATTCGACCACGGCCACCGCGCCGTTATCGAGCCGGACCATGGCCCAGCCGGCGTCGGGATACTTGCACTTGCCCGGGTGCACCTCCTGGGCATAGACGCTCACCGGCTTGGCCTGGCTGAACCAGAGCATCAGGTCGGCGTCGTGGATGCCGTCGCCCATCAGGGCCGAGATCTTGTCGAGCACCATGCGGCCGATCACCTGGGACAGGTTGCGCCGGGCGTGCATGGAGATGATCTTCCCGACGCGGCCCTCCTCGATCGCCTGCTTGGCCAGCGTCACGCGGGGATCGAACCGGCAGATGTGCCCGACCATGAACAGGCCCGACCCCTGCTCGGCCGCCTCGATGATCGCGTCGCAGTCCTCGACGGTCGAGGCCATCGGCTTTTCCAGGAAGACGTGCTTGCCGGCACGGAGCGCGTCGATGGCGATGTCGCGATGATCGTCGATGTGTGTCGTGATCCCGACCACGTCGATCGACGGATCGTCCAGGAGTTGGCGGTAGTCGGTGTAGCGCCGTTCGACGCCGTGCCGGTCGGCGATCTCCGCAAGCCGCTCCGGGCGCCGCGTCGAGAGGGCCGCCAGCTCGATCCCCGGCATCTGGGCGAGCGCGTCGGCGTGTACTTCCCCGAACCATCCCAACCCGATCACGGCCCAGCGGACCGTCTCCGCTTTGCTCGATACCCTGTCTTCGCTCATTCTCCCACGCTCCCGTGCTTGCTAATGGCCTTAACGGCGGTCGACAAGTAACTTCCCAACTTCAGTAGCAGGCACACGGCGTCTGCCGTCCGCCGGTTACGGCACACGGCGTGTGCCTACTACTCCGCAAATGCGGACGTTATTCTTCGGCCGATCCTTAGCCGTCCCAACTGGACGCCACCACATTACCCGGAATCGCCGTCCGGCTCAAGAGGCGGCCCAACCCGGGAAGTGTCGATCGGTTGGAAGCCGAGCTTCAGGGCGGGAGAGTCGGGCCGCAGCGTGTAGTCGTTGCGGTCCGGGTCGACAAAACGGGGGTCGGCAACCATGGCGTGAGCGTCCTGGCCGAGTTTTTGCCAATCGTCCAGCGAAGTGCCTCCATCGGTCAGCCGGAAAGTCAACGGCCGGCCGGCGGCGTGCCAGTACAGGTTGTAGTCCGACTCGATCGCCGCCCGGACGTCGCGGTAGGCCGCGATCAAGAGGGCCTCGGGATCCCGATAGTAGACGATGTTGCGGAGGAACCGGTTGCCGGTGGAGTTCCCCATGAAGTTGTTGATTTGGACCTGCTGCCGCGTGCCGTTGGCGAAGATGTTGTTGTGGACGTAGTTGTCTTTGCCGCCCTGGATCATCAGTCCGCCGTGCGAGCTCCCCCAAACGACGTTGTGGCAGACCTCGTATCCGCCGGCGAACGAATCGAGATAGATACCCCACGACATGAACGTCGGTTTCGTCCCGATGGAAGAGTATCCGCCCACGTCGTACACGACGTTGTGGCGGATCACGCTCCCGCTGCGGAACGTGCGATCGTGCTGAGTGACCTCGATTCCGCCCGTGTCGTAGGTCTCGGTGTTCAGATCATGCAGCTTGTTGTATTCGACGGTATTGCGCTGCCCAGGGTTCTTCAGCGTGATGCCGTATCGCGAGCTGTCGTGGATGAGGTTATGCGCCACGACGTTGTCGGAGCAGCCGGCGCCGTCGAGGACTACGCCGCCGATGTGTTTGTAGACCACGCCGACGTGGTGGATGTGGTTATCCAGAACACGGTTGTGGGCCGAGTCGACCAGCAGGACGCCACGGCGTTGTGGGCCGAGTCGACCAGCAGGACGCCTCCCTCGGCGCTCTGAGAAATCCGGTTGCCGGCCACCCGGTTCCGCTGGCCGGCGATCGCCGCGACGGCGTACTTCCCGACGTTGACGAACCGGTTGTCGTCGATCCGGCAGTCGCTGGCGGCGTTCAGGTGGATCGTGCCTTCGCGGCCCATGCCATACCCTTCGCAGCCGTCGTCGGGCGAGTAGTCGGTGTCGCGAATCTCGAAGCCGGATATCCGCACGTGGGAAACGGATTTCTTCTTCGCGGCGTCGCCGACGAGCGCAAACACGCGGCCGACCACCGGCGCGATCACCTGGGACCGCTCGGGCACGCGTTTCTCGAGCCCATAGTACAGCCGCCCCAGCTCACGATCCGAAAACCATTCGCCGGGCGCGTCGAGCTCGGAGAAGACGTTCTCGACGAAGAAGCGGTCGCCGCTTCGCAGAGGAACGAGGCACTCCTTGCCGCTCACGTGGATTCCCGATCCGTCCGGATCGACCGAGGCGACGTCGACGATTTCCTTGAATGCCCGGCACGAGCCCGACTGGAAGATGTGTATTTCGGCGCCGGGGGCGGCCCACGCCGATTGGGCCGTTTGCGGTTTGCACTGGATGAATGTCTTGCTCCCGGCGCTTCCGCCCGAAGGAGTTACTTGAAGCTGGCTGCCTTGCGACGCGGAAAACTCCTCGGCCTGGATCACCACTCGGTGCGCACCGGGTGACGGAGGGTCGAGCGGCCGCTCGCCGGGCGTCCACTGGGGGTCGTCGGAGAGCGCGAAGGCGTCGATGTCGATGCCCCCGCCCCGGACGTTCTGCCACTTCAGCACGTGGGCGCCCGCCTCGAGCGGAATCGACGCGCCCCGGCCCCACTTGTGAATCGCCCAGCCTCCGGTATCCGGCAGGTTCGTCAGCGGAATGGGCTCGCCGCCGTCGACGGCAAGGGTCGTCCGCTCACTCATGCCGTCCAGACCGAATGGCTCGTTGTGGGAACCGTGACGAAGCCAGAACGCGTGGGTCCCGCCGACCGGCACGGCGACCTTGCACTCCATCCAGTCGCCCCGGTTGTGGTGCAACCCACGTCCACGCCGAACCCGCCCGTGTCGACGTACAGAAATCCCTTGCGGGTCGGTCGGGTCGACGTTCGGAGCGCGTGCGCGGATCTGGCGACGACCGTCGACGAACACTTGGCGAAAGTGCCAGCGACCGGCTTTCACGTCCGCCAGATCGGCGTGGTAAAGCTTGCCGTCGTCGCTCTGCCATCCGCGGATCGGGCGTCCTCCGCAGAGGACGGGCACCTCGCCCGGATAGGCCGTATAGGGCAAGTATCAGTACCCAGCCCTTTCAATGTGAAAATTGGGGTGTTTAGGAAACCTTGAGAACCAAGAATCTCGTCAAAACACTGTTCTTCCAGAGTAGAACCGTCCGCCGGCCAACGAAAAGGAGCTGCAAGTCGGGCAATCGGAGGCGCTGTTTGGCAGCTCAATGACACGATAACCCCGGATTTCGCAGGCTCAAACGCCACCTTGAAAGGGCTGGTATCAGTACCAGCCATTTGTAGCCAGCGTAGCAAGCACTGCAATCGATACTGTTCAACGAGCCGTTGAGGGGCTAACGTGTCATTGTACTGAAGTTTTGCAAACTCACTCCAGCCGCAAGTGAGCCATGACATGGTCACGGCTGCGTCCATACTCGGTGATTTGGTCGATGGCCCAGTCGAGCGTGGATCGCAGGGTCTCTCGCAATACGGCGCGACAGGCTTCGCCGATGGTCGTCAGCTTGCAGGATGCCCATTCTTTCGCACGGTTCTGCTTGAGTTGGACCATGAGCAGAGTGTACGCGAGCATGACCAGGTACATGTGCCGGGTTTGGCCCTGGCCGTCACGCAGCTGACAATCTCCCATGCCAAGCTCTTGCTTCCCGTCCCGATGAAGGGTCTCCGTGCCTGTCCCGCGATAGCGATAGACTTGCAGAATCCGAACCACTTCCCATCCTACGCGGTTGGTTACCAACATCTTACGCGGCTCGCGATCCCGCTTCTTGTCCCAGATGATCACGATCCGCACCTTGTGGTCGACGTTCGGGATGCGGATGGTCGTCGTAAAATACCATTGCTGCTTGCGACCGCGATGAAACGGCTTGCGACTGTCGGGATCGATTTCCGCGGCCATTTCCTCGGCCTTCAGTTCGCGGCCCTTCCACCAAATCTTCCGATTGAACTTCAGGTCGCCCACGTAACCTCGCGGACGGCCGAACCGGTCTCGTTTGCCGTGAATGTGGTTGAGCGTCTCGGCGTTGGTGAAGTAGCTCGAACGTGAAGTCGCCGGGAATCTCACGCTCGCAAACCCAATCGACCAACTGACAAAACAGCTTGGTGTGGTCGAAGAACTCCTCGCCGGTCACCTCGCATTGGTCGCGTTTCCTGAAACGTCGGAACTCCAGGGGATAGTGTTTGCCGCCTGTGCATACGTAGTTGCCAATCAGGTAGTCGTGGGCGATCTTGTTCCGCCCCTCGGCATGATCCCAGAACCAGCCCACGTCCTTGATCAACTTGCCGTCGTGGTCGATCAACACGTTGTCGATCGCGATCACCCCGCGGTCCCCATAGCGGGTGCTGGAATCCCTCTGCACCCACTGAAGCCGACGTTCGTTCAACTCGGCTTCCTCCCACTTCACCTCGGTGAGGAAGCGATTCAGGCACGACTGATCCGTGGTCACGGCGAATTCGCGGTTGATCCCCCGCACGGTCTTTCGCGCGGCCACCATCAACCCGGTGAGATATTCCGCGAAGTGCCGCCGCTCCGGCTCGCAAATGAACAGGTCGCCGAACTGCTCGACCGCATCCCGAACCACACGTGGAAACGAGGTGATCCCTGGCATCGTCGCACCTTCCGTGATTGCCATGGCCACCTCAATCAACCTCAATTACGCGCCAAATCCCCCATCTCCACAAGGCCAATTTGAAGTTTGCAAAAGTCCAGA
>DATKZH010000200.1:0-7516 GCA_035528065.1 Thermoguttaceae bacterium
GTCGGTGTTTCGCCGTATTGAGGTGAAGGTACCAATGTCGTTTTCAGGTGAAATTGGCTGATCGTTGTGCTAGCACGAGCTCACTCTGAGTTTTTCGACGTTTTCTTTCTTTGCCTCCCTCGAAATGGGGGGCGCCTTCGCCTGTTTAAGGGCTAGCGTCGACTAATCTTGGGGCTGGATTGCCCGCCTCCCCACTTTGACCGTCACCTCGACCGTTCGATCTTCCCGGACGATCTGGACGGTCGCTTCCGAGCCGATCCTGCTTTGTACGACTGCCAGGCTCAACTCGGCGGGGCTGTGGATCTCCTGTCCGCTCCAACTGAGGATCACGTCGCCTGGCTGGATCCCGGCTTCGTCGGCCGGCGAATCGACGACGACCGCCGTGACCTCGACCCCGTAGACCTTGTCCAGGCCAAGGCGCGCGGCGCGCCGGGAATCGATCTCCTCCATGGCAACCCCCAGCCATCCGCGAGGCTCGACCTTTCCCGTGGTCTTCAGACGCTCATAGACGGGCTTGGCGAGGTTGCTGGGGATGGCGAAGCTGATACCCCGGTACGACTGCCCGACGATGGCCGTATTGATCCCCACCACCTGGCCATCCATGTTCACCAGCGGCCCGCCGCTGTTGCCGGGATTCACGGCCGCGTCGGTCTGGAGGTATTCCTGATGGGCCAGCGGCCCTACGACGCCAGGTCGTCCTTTGGCGCTGATGATCCCGGCAGTGACCGTTCGGGCGAGGCGATAGGGGTCGCCCACGGCCAGCACCGCGTCGCCCACTTCCAGAGCGTCGCTGTCACCCCAAGGGGCGGCGACGAGTCCGCCGGCCTCGATTTTCAGCACGGCCAGATCGGCCTCCGGATCGGAACCCACGACCTGCACGTCGCGGATGGTTCGGCCGTCGCTGAGCTTGGCGGTCACCTGGGCGGCGTTCTCGATCACGTGGGCGTTGGTGACCACGTAGCCCTCCTCGTCCACGATCACCCCCGACCCCTCACCGGCCTGAGGGTACAGGTAGGCCCATTCGTCGCGGATCGGTCCACCGCCGACCAGCCGAGCCGTCTCGATCCCCACGACGCTCGGCTCGATCCGCTTGGCCACCCACGCGAACCGGCCCGAGGCCCTGGGCATCTCCTCCAGCGCCACCTTGGCCACGTCGGCCTTCGCCCGCTGGCGCCCTCGCGTGACGGCGTATTGCAGGCGTTCGGCCACCGACGGCAAGAGCAAGAGCAGCACCAGGAAGATCAAGAGCCACGTCATCCCCGAAAAACGCAAGCGTGGGGGCCTTGGCGGGCCGAGCGGCCTTGGTCCCGAACTGTTCGGATACTGTGGATAGTCCTCCATCGACGTCGCCCATCCCGTGTCCGTGTGCCGACCGTCGTACCACCCGATTATAAGCGGTCCGGCGCCGGGAGGACAGACGACCGCGCCGGCAGCCAAGCGCGACCTGCGGTTTCCGCGCCGTCGATGGCTTCAAAACGGCCGCGCGGCGCGGTATGCTTGCCATCAACCGAGAAATAACTTCCCGACTTCAGTAGCAGGCACACGCCGTGTGCCGTCCGCCGGTTACGGCACACGGCGTGTGCCTACTACTCCGCAAATGCGGAAGTTGTTCTTCGGCCGCTCCTTAACATCGCCCGGAATCAACACGGCCAGGAACCAATGCTCTTCTCACCTCGCATTTCGATCCGGGAGTTGGCCCGACTTTGCCGACGGGTCGCCACGAGCCTCGAATCCGGGATCGACGTGCGGACCGTCTGGGCACGGGAAGCCAAACAGGCAGCCGGACTGACCGCCCGAACGCGGCTCCGCGCGGTGAGCGAGGCCGTCAACGAAGGCCAAAGCCTCGCCGCCGGCCTGGCCGAGACGGGCGACTACTTCCCCCCGATGTTTCGCGAGCTGGCCGAGGTGGGCGAGCAGACCGGCCACCTGGCCGAGAGCTTCGTCCGTCTGGCCGAGCACTACGAGGAGCAGCTCAAGCTCCGCCGCATCCTCCTCGCCGCCAGCACGTTGCCGATGATCGAGCTCGGCTTCGCGCTGGGGGTCGTCGGTTTCCTCATCTGGATCATGGGCATCATCGGCCAGCGGGGCGACAACGCCATCGATCCCCTCGGGCTCGGCCTGGTGGGAGGCGCCGGGCTGGCCGCCTACCTGACGTTCCTGGCGATCATCGCGATCGCCTTGTTCCTCGTCTACCAGGCGATCCGCCGCGGCATGGTCTGGACCGCGCCGATCCAGTTGCTCCTGTTGCGCATCCCCATCCTGGGCCAGGCCTTCCAGAGCGTGGCCATGTCGCGGCTCACCTGGGCCTTGCACCTGACGCTCGAAGCCGGCATGGGGCTCCGCCACGCGCTCGGGATCAGCCTGCGGAGCACGCGCAACGCCCACTACACGCGTCACGTCCGGTCGGTGGATCGGGCGATCGAGGCGGGGGAGCCCGTCCATGAGGCGTTCCTGGAAACCGGTGCCTTCACACCCCATTTCATCGACGCGGTCCGCGTCGGCGAGGAGTCGGGCAGGCTCGTCGAATCCATGGCCATTCTGAGCCGGCAGTACCGGGAACAGGCCGAAGCCGCCTTCCGGGCACTCACGGTCCTCGGCGGCTTCGCCGTCTGGATCCTCGTCGCCGCCATCATCATCTTCTTCATCTTCCGCCTGGCCTTCTTCTACATCAACACGCTCAACAGCTATTTGCCCTAGCAACTCCACCGCACGAACGCGGTCACGACAATCGCGTCAACACGGACTCGAGAAGGCACGGGGCGCCACCGCAATACAGACCGGCACGATCGGCTTGCGGTTTGTGCCCCAGCGGAGTAGACTGCAAGTAGCCCGCCGCCAGCGCATGCGGAACACCGCTTGCCGGCGGGAAACACGTCCCGATCGGCCTTTTCCGGAGAGGAGGTGCCGGCCATGTCTCGTCCATGTTCGCTGCAATGCGTCGCGCTCTGCGCTGCGAGCCTGGTTCTCATCGCGTTTGGCGCCCCCACACGGGCTGAACCGGCCGAGACGGCCCAGGCAGCCGGCGAGGCCGAGGCCCAAGCGACCCCCGCCCCGGGGCCCCCTGGCTCCGTAGCCCGGGAGGCCGAGGAGCGGATCGCAAAGGCGCTCGGAAAACGGATCAGCGTCGATTTCCAGGACACGCCGCTCCAGGAGGCGATCGCCTTCCTGGAAGAGACGTGCGGCATTCCGATCTTGTTGGATCTCAGGGCACTCGACCAGGTGGGCATCGAGCCGGAAGCGCGGGTGTCGCTTCAGGTCAAGGACATCTCACTCCGGTCGGTCCTGTCGCTGATGCTCGGCCGGCTCGATCTCACGTACGTGATCCGCCAAGAGGTGCTCCAGATCACGACGCCCGAGGAAGCGGAGACGCAATTGACGACGCGGGTGTATCCAGTCGGCGATCTGGTTGGGCAACGTGACGAGTCCGGGGAGAGGACCTACGGATTCGAGCCCCTTTCGGACTTGGTTTTCTCCTGCATTCGCCCGGAGAATTGGGACAACGTGGGGGGCCCCGGCTCGATCGCCACCGCGGAGTGTCCCGGGATCCAGGCTTTCGTCGTCAGGCAGACCTGCGACGTGCACGACGAGATCGCCGGCTTGTTGGCCGCGTTGCGAGAGATGGTCGGCCAGGCCGCCGACGGCAAGCTTCCCGAGCCGATCCTGATGGATGCGTACTGGCCCGACAAGGTCGCCAGGCAGCGAATCCGCGACGTGCTGGCTCGCAAGGTCTCCTGCGATTTCCTGGAAACCCCGCTGGAGGAGGTCATCGCGCACTGGGGGAAGGCTGCGGAAACCAACCTCCTTCTGGACGTTCGTGCCTTGGACGACGTCGGAATTCCCCTCGACGTTCCCGTGACCAGGAGTGCATCGGGCGTGTCCCTCCGGCAGGCGCTTCGGCAAATGCTCCGGGATTTGGATCTCACCTACATCATCGAAGACGAAGTCATCCTGGTTACCACACCGGAAGAGTACGAACGCATGCGGAAAGTGGGCATCTACCCGGTGGGCGACCTGATTACGCGATCGGACGACTCGGGCCAAGTCGCCGATGACGCCAAGCCGATGATCGACGTTCTCACCAGAACCGTCGGACCGTTGAGCTGGGACGACGTTGGCGGTCCGGGCTGCGTGCGATTCGCGCGGTTGGCCGATGTGCCCACCTTGGTCATCGCCCAAACCGACGATATCCACGATCAGATCGGCCGTTTGCTGGCGGCACTGCGGACGATCGCCAAGAAGGGCGGCGAGGGCGAGGTGACGGAGCCCATCATGCTCGACGAGGCAACCGGCGAGGACGCGTTGGCCGCCGCTGCGATCCGGAAGGCGCTTGAACAAGAAGGGACGTTCGATTTCATCGAGGCGCCGCTTTTCGAGGTCCTCGACTACGTCAAGAAGACGTCAGGCGTTGACGTCGAGGTGGATGGAAGGGCTCTTGATGACGCGGGCGTCCCGACCGAAATGCCCGTGACCATCCACGTCTCCGGAATCAGCCTCCGTTCCGCCTTGGCGCTGGTTTTGGAACCGCGTGGCCTGATGTGGGTCATCGAGAACGGGACGCTGTTGATCACGACACCCGAGGAAGCGGAAACCCGGCTGATCGTCGGCGTCTATCCGGCGGGGGATCTGGTCGTCTGCCGTGACGAGCATGGCAAGCTGTGGGACGACTTCGATTCGTTGGTCGAAGTCATCGTCTCTACCGTGGACCAGTCCGTCTGGGACGAATCCGGCCCAATGGTCGCCTCGGGCACGTTTGGTGCGCCGAAAGTCCTCGTCGTTGCCGATACCCGCGAAAACCACGAGAAGATCGCGGAGCTTCTGCGCGATCTTCGGAGCGTCGCTGCCGCAAGCGGCGAAGACAGACAGCCGCCCCGACGCAGCCGGCCTCAGCCCCCTGGGCCGCCCGAGATTAGCGGCGCGCACGGTTTCTTCTGACGCACTCTCAACAACTCCACGGCAACGAGCGCTTCTGGGGGATGCGATTCATCGCGCATTCTGCTCGCAGTGGCCCGATTCATCAGGTCCTGCGCTCGCCGCGAGCCAATTCACAGGGTGTTGCGGACGGCCCGCCTCCAACCGGCTCCTTTCAGACCGCCTCAATCCGGCCACCAATGGAACGGCTGGATGGGAAACTTCCCTGAGTGCAGCTCACGGACCGCGGCGGCCAGCGGCTGACGACGTGGGTCGAGGCACGAGACCCACGCGCTTTCCGGTCCACTTCCGCTACGGCTACTCAAGGCAATTTGTGGCCGCCCCGGCGTGCTTCCAACTTTTCCCGGCCAGGCCGTGCGGGACGGGACGATTCGTCGCGTGGCGGGCTGGGCGAACGCTTCGTCCGCAACGATCGTCCCAGCGTTGCGTCGGGGACAGTGGGTCTGCTTGACGTCGGCGCTCCCAGACTTCCTTCAGGGGGCTACGGCAAGACGCCGTCGATCAGGGCCCCCACGTTGCCGCCGACCACCTTTTCGAAATCCATGCTGGACAGACCGAGCTCCGTTACGCTGCGAAGCTCGTCGGCCGGTACGCCGAAGGGATAGTCGCTTCCGAACAACAGATGCTCCGGGCCGTAGCGCCGAAGGAAGTGGCGCATGGAATCCGTGTCCGCCAGCGCCGTGTCGGCATAGGTGTTACCGCGTCTCCAGACGCCCGCCCTCTCCAGTGCCGAATACGAGCCGTTCAGGGCTCCGAGGTGCGGAATGATGATCACGGCGCTCGGGGCCAACTGCTCCACGAACCGGCACGTGTTCTCGAAGCTTTCTTCCAGAACGACGGGCAAACGACGCCTGGTTATCTCCCGGATCATCTCCGCGCAGCGACGGTTTTCGTACTCATAGGCCGGTTCGTTGGGATGACGGTGCCATTTGATGCCGCGATAGTCATCTCCCAGCTCCTCGACGGCGAAGTCATTCCAAACGAAGAAATAGGGAAAGACAGGGGCGCCCCCACCCGCCAGGTCGAGCACGTAGCGATTCGCGGCGTGGCGAACGCGTCGCCACCGGGCGTCGTCCCGGAAATCGGGATCGTGTCGATCATAGACGTCTTCTACCGGAGCGAACACGCAAGCTCCGGTGATTCCCGCCTCGCGGAGCAAGGGCCGAATGCCGTTGAAGGGCAAATCGACGTTCTGCGTGCCGCAGTGAATGTGGCTGTCAATGACCTGCACGTCGGCCATCGCGTCGTTTCCCTCCTTGGACGCGGGAAAACTGAGCCGGGTTCGTCGCACGATCTCCCGATTCGCAGAATGCGGCGATCGGTTGCCTCGCCCAATCCGCGAGTCAACGTCACCTCAACGGGATGCCCCGCATGACCAACGGGTCGAATCGGTACGGCGACTCGCCGGCGGCCCACGCCATGCCGCGCAACAGCAGGATGCGGAAGTACGGATCGTCAAAGGTGAAAACAAAATGCCCGGGAACGCAGGCGAAGATCCGCCCTTGGCCGTGCCGGGCGGTCCAGAACATCGGCTGGGGAGCGACGCGGTCGGAGTCTTTCGGGATGCTCTCGTCCGAGGTCGCCAGCACGGCGACCTTGCTCGATTCGCCGACCGGGGGCCAGTAGGGCTCGTCGATCAGGTCGAACGTTTCCGGCAGCCCCAGGCAGATCGGGTGATCGCCGGCGGCGATGCGGAGCGTCATCGGCCCGTGGCGAACGAGGATCGACTTGTCGAACGCCAGGCCGGTCAGCGCCGCCAGCCGATCGCCCCCCGGCTGCGAGAGATCGCGGAGGGTGTACGTCGCCGGGTGGATGGCGACGAAGCCGCCTCCTCGCGCCAAGTACGCTTCGAGCTGCCCGATCCGCTCTTCGCTCCACGTCCTGTTCCCTCCCCCCGACCGGTAACACTGCATCACGATCAGATCGGCCGAGTCGAGCTGCTCCTTGCTCGGCCACTGCCAGGCCGTGGTGAGCTTGACGTTCGCCGCACCGGCCATGATCTCCTTCGAGTCGCCCACCGGGGGTCCGAAGAGGTTGACTTGCGTGACCGACTCCTCGGCGGCCTCCTTTCCTCCGAGCAGAAGTGCCCAGCGCTTCTGCCAAAGGGGATAGTCGTGGGCGCCCGGCCCATGATCCTTGACGTCGGCAAGGAGGACGACGTCGAGCACCGGGAGTTGGTCCTCTCCCGGCGGCGTGGGGGCCTTGGCGAGCACGGCTTCGACTTCGGCCCGCACGCGCGGGGCGGGCGCCTCCATCTCGGCGCCAAACCCGTTGGACGCCGTCTGGGACATCATCAGAATGCACGATAAGACCGCGACAACTCCCGACTGCGTTTTCATGGTTCTCTCCTCGTGAATTCTCGGCCCCGACACGATATCATAGACACCGGAAACCCGCTTGAATATGGGCTGCGCGACACTTGCCGTTTGAGCGACTACTTCTCCCCAACGTAAGCGCCCGAGATAGGCATGGGGCGCGGACGGGGGGGCGGCGACGGGGGTCGTGGGCGAGGAGGAAGGGCCCGGGAGCAGGGCGGCTAGTGAGCCCCTGCCGCTTGGGTTGCACGCGCCTGCTGGCGGGCTTTGAG
>DATKZH010000201.1:0-29734 GCA_035528065.1 Thermoguttaceae bacterium
CTGCTGCCCTCGTGCGAAGTGAGTTCTCTTCTCGTTCTTCCGCTCAAGCACCAACTCGGCCCGCCGCTGGGTGTGCTGGCACTCTGGAATATCCGGAATCGCCCGATGGAGGAGTACCGCTGGTTTACGCCGAGGGACATCGACGAGTTTAGGCGTGCGGCAAGACACATCGCACAGGCTATAGAGCGGCAGACCACAGCCGACGAGCGGGTCCGCGCTGCTCGCGAACTGCAGCGCGGCGAGCAACACATGGCTTACGCTGGACGAATCCTCACCCAACTGACACACGACCTGCGCAATCGGATGTTCGATATGCTCGGTGACCTTCGTACGCTAGTGGATAATTCGCGGGAGGAGGACGAAAGGGAGCTCGCGTCCCGCCTGGAAAGAGTCTCTGAAAGTCTCGCACGACGGTGCGACGAGTACTTGAACGCGATTGGGCGTGGAAAGCTGCCCCCATACGAGGACTTGGAACTGGAGTCTGTTCTAAAACGAGCTATCCTAAGATCTGCCGAGAAGGCGGCAAAGCGGAGCATGCGCATTACGTTGGGCGGAGTTCCCGCCGTCTTGATCCTCGGCGCGCGAATTGAACTGGAGGAGGCCTTTTCCAACATCATCGACAACGGTCTGAACGCGATGGACGGCGGATGCACGTTGACCGTCTCAGTCGAGACGAACGGAACCGACCGAAGCGTCAATGTCAGGGTCACTGACGAGGGGAGAGGGATTCCAGAAACCGAAATCCCAAACATCCTTGGTGGCTTCTGTAGGTCAGCATCGCGCGAACGTCCTGGAATGGGCCTCTTTCTGGCAAAATACGTCATCGAGCAACACGAGGGCAATCTGCGAATTCACAGCACACCGGGCAAAGGTACCACGGTCGTGATCACTCTGCCTTCCGTAAGGTTTGACGAGAGGGGACACACAAATGCAGGACAGACCGAGACTGGTGATCATCGAGGATAGTGAGCCCCAGCGGGCGAGGCTATCCATGCTTCTGCGAACCCCGCCGTCGGACTGGTCAGACGGTGCAGGCGCTATGGGCTTCGCAGTCGACGAAGCAACGAGCGCGGAACAGGCACGCCAGCGACTGGATCAAGCCTTCCGGGACAAACGGCCATACGACGTGATCCTCCTAGATATGCAGCTACCAGCTACTGAGCGAGACGCCGAGGACGACAAGGCGTTCGAGGAGGCTGGACGCAAGCTGTTGACAGACATCAGGGCTAGTTGTGACACAGCCGTCGTGGTCCTGACCGGTTTCCCGAGCCCGCAGAACTTCATTCATGCCGTGAGGGAGGGAGCAGCAGATTTTCTGGCTAAGCCCTTAGCGAGCCGGGAAGATGAGAAGATGCTCTTCACCCGCCTCGTCATTGCCGTGGGCAGGACCCGCGAGGCGGTCCACCGAAAACTCCGACTCCAGCGACTACTTTGGCTCAAGGACCATGATAGGCGGAGCGATCACGAGCGCTTCGCCAAGCTCGTTTCCGAAGCGATGGGCCGGATTTCCGATGAACTGCACGGGTTGGCCGAGACTCTCTCACGGCGGTACGGCCTCGATCCGAATCGTGATGCGGAGGATCCGGTTTGCCGGCACGTTGCCGCCGTGGAAGAGATGGGCAATGATCTAGCGCGGACAATCTGTAAGTCGATCGAACAGGAAGAACCCGCCCGCTTCGAGAAGGTCGACGTTGCCGCCACCATGACCGAACAGATCGCTCGAGCTCGGCCCTGCTATCTTCACCGCGGCGTGCGCCTGGAATGGACCCCGAGTGAAGCGGAACTCCAGACCAAGACCTTTCCAGAAGACCTGCGGCTGATGGTCGCCGAGCTCATTCTCGGCACCCTGGAACTGGCCGCATCAGAAAGCACGGTTCAACTATCGAGCCAACGGAGCGAAGATGGGAGGGATATCGTCATTTCCGCGACGCGGTCCGGCAAGCGCGTACCGAAGGAGGTGCAGAAGCTGTTGCGAGAGGGCCGTTGGGTACGCACGCAAGGGAACAGTGACTGGCAGGGATTGTCCTTTCTTCAACGCATTGCCAACAACATTGGCGCTCGCCTCGATATCAAGAGCAGCGATGAGCGGACCGTCGTGAGCCTGCGCATCCCGATCATCGGCGACGGGTGACGCGAAGGTCGCCTGAATGCCCGGGGCTCGCCGCCTACCACGTGGCGGCAGCCCGCCGGTGAGCTGTGAGTCAAGCACGATGACCGCCGTGCTCGAGTCATTTTGCCGAACGCTTCTTCGCACTCCTTCGCGTCCGCTTTCCACTCGCAGTTGGCGCGCTGTTCGATTGACGTGCCTCCTGGAGGCGCGAAAGCACCTGCGGCAGTACCTTCTCAGCCGAGCCCGTCGCAGCAAGGATTCTGGCTTCATCGAAGCGGTCGATGCGAGCCGCATAACGCCTACGCAGAGCGTCCGCAAGAGCGCGGTTGCGATCACAGACAACGATCGTCTGGTCTCGACTAATCCCCATCGACCGCTCGACTATCTTGTTGAGATAGGCATCTCCCTCCGCGAAGGAGAATCCCACGACAATGATTAGGCTGGAAGTTTCAATCCTCAGTCGCGCCTGCTCCCAGAGCCTGATAAGGTTCGGAAACATGACGAACTTGACGGCCATTGGCGGAATGAGCAAGGGGCGTCGCTGGCCCTGGCATTTTCTGCAAATCCCGATCACGGCATAACTGAGGCTATCCTCGTCATAGGCCTTCTTCAGATTCAAGAGGTCGAACTCTCTGACGTCGTGGCAAGAGTCACAGTAGGACCAATTGATGGAACCATGAACTTTGATCAGGTCCGTACGATCTGGACGCGCCTCTTCCTCTATGTACGTGTTCAATCGAAGCTTGGCCTTGAGAAGCGCTTCGTCTACGCAGCCATCGTAGTTGGTGGTTACGATAGAAGAGCGAGTGTGTCTTCGAACAAACGAAACGACTGCCTCATGAGCATCATTGGGCGCCGCGGGAATCATGGTTCCGGCGAGGAGCCCGAAAAGGGTCTGTAGCGTATCCTGCAGGAGAGCGATGGATGCCGTGTCAACCTGCCGGGCATGGGGTTCAGTCAGCAGCGAAGCTGATTCCGTCAACGTGGGCTGGCCCGCTTTGAAAAGGAAGTAGTCCAACAGCCCCCAGATGTTGGAATTCCTCGCAGAGAAGTTGGCGATATACGCCGCAGTAAGCAAGTCCTCGATGTTTCGTACTCCGCGGTTTTCGCACCAATCACGAAGACGGTCGATATCGTCGCGGCCAATTCTGCTCGCCCTCTGCCAGAGCTCAGCGAGGAGATCGGTGACGGTCGGTATCCGGGACGGCTCCGGAGCAGAGATTCCAGCGCCCAGAAGCAGGCAAACGTCCGTTTCTTCCCCGAGCTGTAGTCTGGAGATCTGGGGATCAATCGAGAAGGGCTCCATCGAGGATATATCTCCGATCGCGCTTTCGATTCGCGCGAATACGTCCGGGGAACATTCTTTTCGCGCCTCTTGGCGGCGCTCCTCCCAAATATGCGCCCACTCATGGCTTAGGGGCTCATCGGGAAAACCCCGAACCATCAACACGAGGCAGCGCAGGGCATTCTCCGGCTCACGCAGTGCGCGGACCAGCAAGCCCTCTTGAGTCTTGGATATCGGATTCCGAAGAGCCATAGTCAACTCCGCGATCCTGCTTGCGAACCTTCACTCGGCGCGCCCCGCAACGGTCTCGCAGAAGAACGAGCAGTTCAAAACGGCCCATCCTTTGCGTAATACTACATGGCGAGCAGGGCTGTGTCAAGGAATCTATGGACTACACTAATGGAAGTCACGACGAAGACCCTTCGGCAGAAGCTGAAGGACTGCGGACCGGGGCACGTTCCCCGGCGACGCCCCCGTGAAGTGTCTCCTGGTCGCCGGAGAGGACGTGACGGTCGGCGACCGAGACTTGCTTGCCCAGCTCCGCGTGATCATGGGCCCGCTTTCGAGGAAACCTCCTATCATGTCGAACGCGAGAAGGCTGGGCGCGGCGCTGAAGTTTCAGGTTCGCTCGCTGCGCACGAACGGCTCGTTGGAGGAAGGGAAGCAGACTGTGCGCGAGCTGGTCACGCAGCTCTTGCCCGACGTCGCGCGCTTGGAGCTCCACAGCCTCCGACAGGGCTTCTCGGGAGCGAGCGTGTTTCGCGTCGCGCTGCCGGATCGGAACGTGGGCCACGGTCGGCAAGAGCCGGTGCTAAAGCTCACGCGCCGCCGACATTGCATCGCAAAGCGACGCGTTCGCCCAGACGGAGCTTATCGAGTGGATTTGCCGGAACGAATGGTTCGACTCCTGTTGTGTCAGCACGTCGCAAGCCATCCGACGGTCATCGGGCTGGACGGCCCGAAGGAGCATCGTGGCGCCGGCGGACATCTTTCTGAGCTATTCGTTTGCCGATCGCAATGAGGCGGCCGAAGTCTACACGCTCAGACTTCGGCGCGCAGCGGGAGCGCCCGCGGCGGGCGATGGACGAATCGCTCAGGGGGCGCGGCGTGGGCGGCGTCGAGCACGGCCTGCCGAGCGGCCAGGACCGCGTCGGCCTGACCGGAGTGGACCAGCGTGGCCGGCAGTTGGGCCACGGTCTGGGATCGCATCGACGGTCCCCGGTCGCTGTGGATGGTCAGTTGGTCCTGGGCGATGCCCTGTTTGACGACCGTCTCGCGGATCAACCGCTCGGCGAGGTGCTCGCTTTCGCAGTGGGCCAGCATCCAGCCGACCACGTAGCGGCTGAACGAAGCTGCCTCTCTGTTCAATGGCCTCACGCGCGCTGCCCGGCTTCGGTGACAGCCGCCTGCCGCCGTTTGATTTCTGCAACTCGCTTGACCCGTTCGGCCGTTTCCATCAGGTTGCTCTTGACGTCGGTTGACATATACTTGGCCCCGCCTCACACGGAACGACTTGGACGCCAATCCTTCCATCGTGATATCAGATCGCGTGACACCACCGGCATCCGGGCCAGCACACCGCTACATATGTTGTACGTCGATCGCATTGCGCGGATTTGAAAAAGACGGTACCCAAGCCGATGCCCATCGTCAACCGTAACTTGGCCGGGCGCCTTCAAGGGCTGGCCGACTGCCGCGGTACGTTAAGATACGCTCCTTCGCGGTTGGCTCCGCTGGACCGGATGTCGCCAAAGGGGGCCTTCTGCCCCCTCGTTGACTCTCGCTGGTCGAGTGCCTAGTATGGACCCTTTGAATCGTCCTGATGGCACACTCTATTTGGGGATCCCTTACACCTCGGGAAGTGCATATGTCCCTTTCAAGCAGCACGGTCGAACGAGACGCCATCGACACCATCCGCACCCTCTCGATGGACGCCGTCCAGGCCGCCAATAGTGGGCATCCGGGCACGCCCATGGCCTTGGCCCCCATCGCGTACGTGCTGTTCAACGAGGAGCTACGGTACGATCCGGCCCAGCCGGGCTGGCCGGGGCGGGATCGGTTCGTGCTGAGCTGTGGACATGCGTCGATGCTGCTCTATTCGATGCTCCACCTGACGGGCGTCAAGCAGTTGAACTGCGATGGGAAGCCCACGGACGAGCCGGCGGTTTCGCTTGAGCAGATTCGCCAGTTTCGCCAGCTTAACAGCCGGTGCCCGGGGCATCCCGAGCTTGGGCACACCAGCGGCGTCGAGATGACCACGGGACCACTCGGACAGGGGGTTGCCACCAGCGTGGGCATGGCGATCGCCTCGCGCTGGCTGGCCGCGCGGTACGATCGGCCCGACTTCGAGCTCTTTGGTTTCGACGTCTACGCCCTGTGTAGCGACGGGGACATGATGGAGGGGATCGGCGGCGAGGCGGCCTCGATCGCCGGACATTTGAAGCTCGGGAACCTCTGCTGGATCTACGACGACAACCGGATCACCATCGAGGGGGAGACGTCGCTCGCGTTCAGCGAGGACGTGGCCATGCGGTTCGCCGGCTACGGCTGGCAGGTGCTTCTGGTCGACGACGCGAACGACCTGGACGCGACGCGCGGCGCGCTGGCGGCGTTCCGCGACACGGCCGATCGGCCCACGCTCGTCATCTGCCGCAGCCACATCGCCTGGGGTGCCCCCAATGCCCAGGACACGGCCGGGGCCCATGGCGCCCCGTTGGGCGAAGAGGAAGTTCGGCTGGCCAAGAAAGCCTACGGCTGGCCGGAGGACGAGCACTTCCGCGTGCCCGACGGAGTCCTCGCCCACTTCCAGCAGGGCATCGGCGCCCGGGGAAGCCAACTCCGCGAGGCGTGGGAGGCGAAGTTCGCCGAGTATCGGGCAGAATACCCCAAGCAGGCGGCCGAGATCGACTTGATCCTGAGCGGCAAGCTGCCCCAGGGCTGGGACGCCGACGTCCAACGGTTCCCGGCCGACGCGAAGGGAGACGCCAGCCGGAACGCCTCCGGCAAGGTGCTCAACCAGGTGGCCAAGCGAGTTCCCTGGCTCCTGGGCGGCTCGGCCGACCTGGCCCCGTCGAACAAGACCCTTCTGAGCTTCGACCAGGCAGGCAGCTTCAGCGCCGACAACCCTCGGGGGCGCAACTTCCACTACGGCATCCGCGAGCACGCCATGGCTGCCATCTCCAACGGCATGGCCCTCTGCGGCCTGAGGCCCTACGCCGGGACGTTCTTCGTGTTCGCCGACTACCTGCGGCCGTCGATGCGGTTGAGCGCGATGATGGGGCTTCCTGTCCTCTATATTTTCACCCATGACTCCATCGGTGTGGGAGAAGACGGGCCCACGCACCAGCCGGTGGAACAGTTGGCCGCGCTTCGGGCGATTCCCAACCTGGTCGTGATCCGCCCGGGCGACGCCAACGAGGTGGGCGAGGCCTACCGGGCGATCATGGCGACGTCCGACCGGCCGGCCGCTTTGGTGCTGACTCGCCAGAACCTGCCCACGCTCGACCGGAGCAAGTTCGCCCCCGCTTCCGGCCTGCACCAGGGCGGTTACGTACTGGCCGACGCCCCCGACGGCAAGCCCGACGTGATCCTGATCGGCACGGGCAGCGAGACGTCGCTGTGCGTCGAGGCGTACGAGCGGCTCACCGCGGAGGGGGTCAAGGCCCGGGCGGTGAGCATGCCGTGCTGGGAGCTTTTCGATGCCCAGCCGTCCGAGTATCGCGACTCGGTCCTTCCGCCGGACGTGACCGCCCGCGTGGCGGTGGAGGCGGGCGTCGAGCAAGGCTGGCACAAGTACATCGGATGCTCCGGGCGGTTTGTGGGCATGCGGGGCTTCGGAGCCTCGGCGCCCTTCAAGCACCTGTACGAGCATTTCGGGATCACCGTCGACAACGTCGTCGCGGAGGCGAAAGCGGCCATCCGCCGCGAGTAGTGGTCGGTGGCCACTCGAATCAGCGCAGAACGGAACTGCAAACCCGTAGCAGACACAAGGAGAACCGAACATGACCGAGCACGATCCATCGGCTCGATCGCCGGAGTTCAAGGACCGACGTGCCGGCTTGGTCCTCTTTGGAGTCCTGCAGATTCTCATTGGTGCCTTCTGTGCGCTGATGATCCCGCTGATGGCGGCATCGGGGGCCTTGAGTCAGGCCGGCGGCGTAGCGATGGACGCCCGGACCATGATTCCGGCGATTCTGCAATATGCCCTGATGGCGGTGGCGGGGATCTGGCTGGGCATCGGTTCCATCCGAGCCCGGCGGTGGGCCCGCGCGTTGACGCTGGTTCTGGCGTGGATTTGGCTGGTCTGCGGTGTCTTGGGGTTGTTGTTCTTTATCACGTTCATGGGGGACATGTACCAGCAGATAGCGCAGGAATCCAGGATGCCGTCCGAGGCCATCGTGGTGATGCAAGTCGTGATGAGTGGAATGCTGGGCTGCATCTACGTTTTCCTCCCGGGAATGTTCATCCTCTTCTACCAGAGCAGGCACGTGCGGGCGACGTGCGAATCGAGGGACCCGCAGGTCCGCTGGACCGACAGGTGCCCGCTGCCCGTCTTGGCGGTGAGTCTCCTGTTGGGCTTTGGGGCTTTTTCCACCATCGGGGTTTTGGCTTACGGCGCCGTCGTACCGTGGTTCGGAACTCTCCTCAGCGGAGTGGGTGGCCTGGGGGTCATGGTGGCCAATGCGCTGCTTCTGAGCGTCTTCGCGTGGGGGATCTACAAGCTCAAGAAATGGGCATGGCTCGGCACGACTGCACTGATCGCCATTTTGAGCGTTTCTGCGATCATGACGTTCTCTCGCGTGAGCCTGCTCGAAATGTACGAGAAGATGAATTTCCCCGAAGGGCAGTTGGAACTCATGCAGAAGTACGGCATGTTCGAGAAGATGAACTTCCCTTGGATGATGGGGATCTGTCTTGCCGCGTATCTGGCATACCTCCTCTACGTGGGAAGGTACTTCGTGTCCTCTCCCTCGCCCGGAGACGCTGGGTAGGCGGCTGGAAGCCTGATGTGTAGGGTTTCCCGGCTCTGGGAGATCGGGCGGGGTGGGTCTCGTACCTCGAGCCACCCTGCGAGACGCCGCGGGTGGTGCCGCGTCATTTGGGGTGTGCCAGCCGGGTGGATAACGTCGAACGCGAAGGGCTTCCCGGAGCGAGCCGTTGAGGGGATCCGAGCATGCCGAACCGGCTGGTCAAGGTCGCCTCGCGCTTGAGCCTGTGGGAGGCAGAGCTTGCCCGAGCCCGATTGGCGTCCGGCGGCATCTCGGCCTGGTTGGGCAACGCCAACCTGGTTCTCTGGGCCTGGCACTATCGCGATGCGGTAGGTGGGGTCACCCTTCACGTGTTGGATTCCGATGCGGAGCTTGCACGGGAGATCATCGACCCAGCTCGGACGCAAGCGAGAGACGACCAACCGCCCTGGACGTGTCCCACCTGTAGCCGGCCTGTGGACGGTTCCTGGGAGATCTGCTGGAATTGCGGGAGATTTGCCGACGGCTCGCAACCGCCCGCCACGGCATGCCAGGACGCCGTGCAGGGCCTGCCTCGCCGGGCCGAGCCACGTGCCGGGAATGGCCTGATCACGATGGCCGTGCTGGCGATCATGGCATTGCTGATCTCGACGGGCAGCCTCTACGCGGGGATGCTGGCGTGGGCGGTTCTCGGAGTCAGCGTTGCCCTGTATCGTGCGACCGCAGGCGGGGGCGGGGAAGACTCGCGACCCGAGGACGGGCATTTCGTGGAACCGCAACCAATCGACGACCCGGCTTGGGAGTCTCTGGAGCGACGCCGGCGCATGGGCGAGTCGATCGCGCTACGGGCGTGGCGGGCGTCCGTGCTGGGGTTTTTCTGCTTCCCGCCCCTGCTCCTGTATTCGGGCCGCCTTCTGATTCGACTCAATCTTGGGAAAACGCCCGTCGGTCGGGCAGGCTTGCGTCGGTGGCTCGGCGCGTGGTGTGTTACCGGGATGGGGATACTGCTGTTCGGCTCGTTGTTCCTGCTCGTTTTGGCTGCGTTGTCCGACGACCCGTTCTGTGAGGCGTCGGAGTTCGTGCGCGGATACTTCGACTTCGCGAACGGCAACCGGCGCTGACCGTGAGGAGATTACGTCATGAAACGCTTCCTGATTTGCGTTACGGCTTGGATGATCCTCTTCTCGCATCTCGGGGCCCTCCGCGCGTCTGAGCCCAAGGCAGGGGCGGCCGTCGCAGGGCCTTCCGTCGTAGAGCGGCCCGCAACACCTCCCCGTCAATTCACGCCCCTGGTGCCGCTTGAGACTCCGGCGATCATCCAAGCCGCCGAGGCTTACCCGGGCGGCGCGTATGAGGCGGAGAACATGATCGACGGCGTGGCCGACGGCCGGCGCCGGAGCGAATACGCCTCGGCGAGCAAGGGCACCGACACGTTCATCGACTTCGACTTCGGCAAGCCCACGCCGATCGCCGCCTTCAAGCACGTCGACCGTTTCGACCCGGCGACCGTCGCGGCGGCCGATCTGGTGTTCAGCGACGACGCCGACTTCAAGACCGTCGTCGCCACGGTGAAGGTGAAGCACGCGAACGCGCGGGGCGGCGTCACGCTCGCCCCGTTCACGCCCGTCACGGCGCGGTACGTGAGGTGGCAGGTGACGGCCGTCCATTCGTACGGCACGGTGGGCGGCGCGGAGATCGGCTTCTTCTCGGCGGCCCAGCCCGAGCCGGCGCCGACGCGAACGGTCGTCGAATCGACGAGACTGCCCGCGGTGGTCGAGGAGGGGGGCAAGCGCGTGCGCCCGTTCCAGGTGACGGTGCGTTACCCCTATGCCGAGCCGGTCGAGGCGACGCTCGAAGTGTCCGGCGTTCCGCCGACGACCCTTCGGCTCTCGCCGGAGAGTCAGACGGTCGAGCTGCTCTTGCCCGCCGGGGAGGGCGAAACCGAGGTGACGACGGCGTTGAAGATTGCCGGCGAGACGGTTGCCGAAAGCCGCGAGGCGCTCAAGCCGGTCCGGCCGTGGTCGCTCTACATCCTGCCCCACTCGCACGTCGACATCGGCTACACGCACGTGCAGACCGAGGTCGAGCAGAAGCAGTGGGCGTATCTGGAGCAGGCCATCGAGCTCGCCCGAGGCACGGTCGACTACCCGCCGGAAGCGCGATTCAAGTGGAACAGCGAGGGGCTTTGGGCGGTCGACAGCTACCTGAAGCAGGCCCCGCCCGAGAAGCGGCGGGAGCTGATCGAGGCGGTGCGCAAGGGGTGGATCGAGCTCGACGCGCTCTACGGGAACGAGCTGACGGGCCTGTGCCGCCCCGAGGAGCTGTTCCGCCTAGTGGATTGCGCCCGGCGGCTCTCGAAGGAGCACGACCTGGTGATCGACTCGGCGATGATCAGCGACGTGCCGGGCTACACGTGGGGGATCGTGCCGGCGTTGGCCCACAGCGGCGTGAAGTATTTTTCGATCGGGCCGAACCACGTCCACCGCATCGGCTACACGCTGGCCGACTGGGGCGATCGTGCCTTCTGGTGGAAGTCGCCCAGCGGTGAGCACCGGGTGCTCTGCTGGATGGCCGGGAAGGCGTACTCGTGGTTCCACAACGGGCGGCTGGGGGAGATCAAGGGCGTCGAGCCCCGAGCGATCTTCGAGTACTTGAGCGAGCTTGACGCTTCGGGCTATCCGTACGACATGGTGCAGGTCCGCTACAGCATCGGCGGCGACAACGGTCCGCCCGACCCCAACCTGCCCGAGTTCGTCAAGGCGTGGAACGCCAAGTACGCCTATCCGAAGATGGTGATCTCCACGACCGGCGAGCTGTTCGGCGAGTTCGAGCGGCGCTACGGCGATCGGGTGCCCGAGGTCCGCGGCGACTTCACGCCGTACTGGGAAGACGGCGCCGGGTCGTCGGCCAAGGAGACGGCGATTGCGCGCAACACGTCGGAACGGCTCGTACAAGCCGAGGCCCTTTGGGCGTTGCTGAATCCCCGCGAGTATCCCTCCGGCGACTTCTGCGCCGCGTGGCGCAACGTGCTCCTCTACAACGAGCACACCTGGGGCGCCCACTGTAGCATCAGCCAGCCGGACAGCCAGTTCACGCTGGACCAGTGGAAGATCAAGCAGACGTTTGCACTGGAGGGCCGCGACCACACGCGAAAGCTGGTCACGGCGGCGGTGGCGGGCCATAAGAGGGTCGCCCGAGAAGTCCGCGCGATCGACGTTTTCAATACCGCCTCGTGGCCGCGGAGCGACCTGTTGATCCTCCCGCCCGGTTTGCCCTTGGCGGGTGGCTCGGTCAAGTCGACGGATGGCGCGCCGGTTCCCTCGCAACGCCTTTCGACGGGCGAGCTGGCCGTGCTGGCGGTCGACGTTCCGCCGCTCGGTGCGAAACGGCTCCTGTTCGGTGAGGGCGATCCCGAGCCGACCGGTACGGCCAAGGCGGAAGGAGCCACGCTGGCCTGCGCCAGGATTCGCTTGGAGGTCGACGAGGCGACGGGCGCGATCGGCAGCCTCGCCGCCGAGGGGCTCCCCGACGATCTGGTCCGCGCCGACGCGGGCCTGGGACTCAACCAATTCGTCTACGTGCCCGGCCGGGATCCGAAGGATGCGGTCCGCAGCGGCCCGGCCAAGATCACCGTCAAGGAGCCCGGCCCGCTGGTGGCGTCGCTCTGGATCGAGTGCGATGCGCCCGGCTGCCGCAAGCTCTCGCGGGAGCTGCGGGTGGTCGACGGCTTGGACCGCGTCGATCTCGTCAACGTGGTGGACAAGGAGGACATTCGCACCAAAGAGAGCGTCCATTTCGGCTTCGCCTTCAACGTGCCCGGCGGCGTGATGCGGATGGACGTGCCTTGGGCCGTCGTCCGCCCCGAGGCGGACCAGTTGCCCGGGGCGTGCAAGAACTACTTCACGGTGGGGCGTTGGGTCGACGTCTCGAACGACGATTACGGCGTCACGTGGGCGACGGAAGACGCGCCGCTTGTAGAGGTGGGGGCGATCACGGTCGACGTATTGCCCGACCCCTTCCACGCCGACAACTGGATCCGCCGCCTGGAGCCGACGCAGACGTTCTACTCCTACGTGATGAACAACTACTGGGAGACGAACTACAAGGCGTCGCAGGGCGGCACGGTCGTCTTCCGGTATTCGATCATGCCCCATGGGAAGTTCGACCCGGCGGCGGCCGCCCGGTTCGGCATCGGACAGACCCAGCCGCTGGTCGTGGTGCCGGTCGATCCGAGCGTGCCGATCCCGCAGTCGCTGTTCCGCGTGGAGCCGGCGAGCGTGATCGTCAGCTCCCTGAAGCCGAGCGAGGACCGCAAGGCGTGGATGGTGCGCCTTTTCAACACGGCCGACACCGAAGCGAGGGCGACGATTTCGTGGAACCCCCCGGCACCGAAGCGCGTCTCAATCAGCAGCCCGTCCGAGGAGCCGGGCCCCGAGCTGGCTGACCCGATCGACCTGCCCGGGTACGGCATCGTCACGCTGCGTGCGGAGCTGCCCGACTAGCACAGGCGGCCGGGACTTGGGGCCCCCGGGAGCGGCAGACGCGGAGCAAACACGTTCTCTTCCCCGGGGGAAGCGGGGTCCGTTCGTCCTATTCGGGCTTCTCGTCGTTCCCCAGAGCTTCCCCATTACTTCCCTAGTCTCTCGGCGACGCAGACGCGACAATCCTGTGAGGTGTGCGGTGGGGGACCGCGCGCACCGCGACGGATATTGCGATAAGGCGGCTGCGCGACGCTCCTCTGCGCGGGCCTTGGCAGCTTCGACTGCTCCTTATCCGCGTCTCGGCTCTTGTCTCTTTTCGCGCAGCTCAGATCGGCCGGCCAGTCTCTGGGAATTCCGTTGCGAGTATGTCGTCTGCTCCCCGAAGCACCGGCAACTCCCGGCAGGCACATTCGACGTCCGCGAAGGTCCCGAGGCGGTTTTCGGTGACGTACGAGGGTTTTGGGGCCTGAAGGAAGACCCTACCGCTACGTTTCCTGTTTTCCAAAGGAGGAGCGCGACATGTTCAGTGACAGTGCGATCCGTTGTGCCCGAAGGGGGGCGGTTTCCATCGCTCTGGGAGTCGCTCTTTTGGGCGTGCAGCTTGCCTTGTCTCCTGCCGTTCTCCAAGGGCAGGAACTGAAAAGGGAATACGTTCCGCTTGTGCCGGACGTGGAACGCGGGGCTCCTCCCACGGTGATCGCGCGGGCGCTGACTTTTGGCGCCGAAGCGGGAGTGGGAACGATCCCATTGGAAATCGTCCCCGTCGGCTTCTGGAGGTCCCGACTGGCCCTGCTCGACGACGAATACGATCTCTTCGAATTCGAGGTCGACGCATCGAGTCACCTCACCGAGGTTGGCGAGCCGAACGTTCCGATGCGGGTCGTGCAGGTGGACATTCCGCCCAATGCGCGTCTGGACGAGGTCGTGCTGGAGCCGGAGTTGCTCAAAACGGTCAACAACGTCACGCTGGCCCCCAACCAGGAGCCCAAGCCGATCGATCCGAGAGGGCTCATCCGTGCAAGGGAAACGTTCACGATCGACGCCGAGTTGTACGAGGCCGAGGCGGCCTATCCGGGCAAGTTCCACGAGGTCACCACGACAGGCGGCTTCGGAAGTCGCAAGGTGGTCATTCTCAAGACGTTCCCCGTGCAGTTCCATCCCGCGACGAGGACGGCGAAGTTCTACAAACTGACGGGGGCCTTGAAATTCAAGGCCAAGGAGGTTCCGGAAGCAAAGGAGAAGCGCGACGTATTGGGGGTCGCGGAGCGAGCGCTGGGGTTATCTCCATCGAACCTCGCCGACGCGGAGCGGTGGAACGAGTACCCACGGAGGATCGGCCCGGAGTTGCTGGAACAGTTTCAGGCGACGGGTTTTCCTCAGCGGGCGAGGAAGGCCGCACTGGAAGGGATACCCTGCGTGATCATCTGCGCCGATCTGTTCTATTGTCCGTCGCGGGACCTGGCCAGCCATCACACCAAGAAAGGGATTGCCACGGCAGTAGTCAGGGCAAGGGCCGTCGAGAACTCGATCGGCGGCGCCGACGCGCCCGACAAAATCAGGAACTTCATCCGCATTCTCTACCAGCGCTACCGCACGCGGTCGATCATACTCTTCGGCGACGTGGTGGGGGACGGTTCACGGCCGTTCGTCGACGTCCCCACGCGGATGGTGGTCGACCCGGCTCCGTATGCCGGCGTCGACGACGGATGGATCCCCTGCGACTACTACTACGCGTGCATCGACGGCACGTGGGACGGCAACAACAACGGCAAGTACGGCGAGGCGGCTGACGAACCCGATCTGTTGCCCGATCTATGCGTGGGGAGGATACCCACCAATGACTTCGAGGTCGCCCAGCGGGTTGTCTCCTCGATCGTCAAGTACGGGAACGCGCCCCCCACCGCGACGGGTGCGCTGCTGGCGGCCAACGACCTGGGATGGGGCTGCCACGAGGTTACGTTCAAGGAGGAGACGGTCCTGCCCCTGGTCAAGCCGTGCACGTCGGTTGGGGTGAAGCGTCTGTACGAGAAGCAGAACAACCTGACCGCGTCGACGTTCGCCAACGTGGTGAACCACGGCGTCGATTTCATCGAGTACTACGGACACGGAAGCCCCGACTCGACGCAATTGATGACCGCGGCACAGGTCGACAGCATGCTCCAGTCCACCCCTTCGCTTCCCGTCGTGTTCGCCCTCTCTTGCAGCACGAGCAGGTACGACTGCCGGGAGTGTTTCGGGGAGGCGTGGATTGAGGGGGTCAAAGCCTCCGCCTACGTCGGCTCGACCCGTGTGGCGTACGGCGGCACCAGTTCCGGCGAAGGGCTCGACGTACGGTTCATCGGCAACTACTGCAAATTGGGGAAGACCGGGCGCGCGGTGGACCTGGCGAAGTATCAGCTCTTCAAAGACTTCGGGTGGAATACGTACACGCTGAAGACGATTCTCGAATTCACGCTGTTCGGCGATCCGGTGATGGACCACGTGAAGTGAGACGCGTCGAGCGGCGTTTTCGTGCTTGTAGCAAGCGGAGAGAGCTGTTGCCACGTGTTGTGTGCCGGCGAAGCCGATCAGACGGCGGCCGGGCGGATCCGCGCCGTCGCCCGTGCGGCCGAGGCCGCGGCGGACTCGGCCCCACTGCCGGGCCCAGCGCAAACGATCGACCCCGACCTTCCCTCGCGGGGTCGATCTCGACGCCAACGAATCGAAACCTGTTACCCTGGTCGAAGAGGAGACTCTGGATGCACAAGGCACTCACGCTTCTGGGAATGATGGGATTGAGTCTATGGCTCTGCGCCGGAGCCGTCGGAGCCGCCACGCCGGAATCATCCTCCCAAGGACGGACCTCGACCGGCGCCTGCAACGCGTGCGACGCGGAGAAGGACATCCTCGACACGGTGACGGAGCACGGATCGTTCGGCATACTGATCGATCTCGTCAACAGGGCCGACATGGCGTGGGTGCTCAAGACCGACGGCCCACTCACGCTTCTGGCTCCCACGGACGACGCCTTTCTCGGGACCGTCCCGGAGCATACGTTGGAGGAGCTGAAGAAGCCCGAGAACCGCGACAAGCTGCGAAGGCTCCTGGCCAACCACGTGCTTTCCGGCACCTGGCCGGCGGGCCGGATCTTCATGATGAGGTCCCTGACCACCTGGAGCGGGCAGGTGGAAACGCACCCTGATAGAAACGCGCTGAGTCTCCCCGGCGGGCCCGGTGCCGTGGTCGTCACCAAGGACGTCCGCTGCACGAACGGCATCGTCCACGCGATCGACCGGGTGCTTCTGGCGCGCCCACGCGTGGCCGCCGGCGGCGGCAGGCGGGCGCTGGCGCCGCCGGTTTCCCCGGGCTGCCTTCCGACCCCGGCTCGCCACGCGCCCCCGCGCGAAGACCTCTCCGAATATGTGGAGCGGGCCAACGCCTTCGCGGCGGCGGTGTCGGGCGGTGACGACCAGCAGTACGTGCTAAGCTTCCTCTCCGCCCTCAACGTGGCCGATGCGCGAGGCGCGAGGCCCGCAGAAACGTGTGGACTTGCCAGAGCAGCGCGCACCTTGTCGATCGCCCGTTGGACCGACAATGCCATGCGGCCCGAGGCGTTGCCCCCCAATAGCATCTTCACGGACCCCGTCTATATCGCAAACGCGAAAAGGCTGATTCGGGAGCGTCGCGTACGTATCGTAGACGGAGTCGAGACAGACCTCTTCCCGGACTGCGTCGCCGTCGGATCGAGTTCGCGGTGGTGCTGCACCGGCACGTTGATCGCTCCGCGAGTGGTCATTACGGCGGGACACTGCCATCCGGGGTGCACGTCTCGGGTGTTCGTCGGGCCGAACGTGCAAGGCGACGGCGAGACCATCGGCGTCGCGACGGCCGTTCGGCACCTGGGGTACACCTCGTCGTTCGAGAACGACCTGACGCTCCTCTATCTCGAGCGAGAGGTGGCCGGCGTGACTCCCCGACGCATTGCACCCGGGGGAATGATCGACGACGCCTACTTCGTTCGCCTCGCCGGCTATGGGACGACGGACACGTCCGGCTCCATCGGGTACGGGATACGGCGCATGGTGGACGTTCCCGTCGCCAGTCGGGCGTGTGCCTCCGACGAGGCCGTCAACCGGTACGGGTGCCATCGCGATCTGGAGATCGTGGCCGGTGCACCGTTCCTCGACAAGGATAGCTGCCGGGGGGACAGCGGTGGTCCTGCCTACGTTCGGGCGGAGGGTGAGGAAGAGTGGTTTCTGGCGGGTGCCACGTCACGCGCCACCGAGGAGGCGATTCGCGTATGCGGCGATGGGGGTATTTACGCGAGGCTCGACCGGTACGCGGACTGGATCGAGCGGACCATTAGCGACTTCCAGTCGGGACCGTAGCGGAGTCGAGCGCGCCGTCCGAGGGGCCGACGACTGCTGCGCGCGGCCGGTTCCGGCTATTGTGCCTCATAGCCCAATTGGCGGGCCTTGGCGGAGTCGGCGTCGGCTTTCTCGGTGTCGCCTTGGGACCGGTAGACGAGGCCGCGGAGGTAGTAGATCTGGCCGTTCTTGGGGTCGAGCTGGATGGCTTGGGCGAAGTCGGCGATGGCCCGGTCGAGCTGGCCTTTCTTGCCGTACATGTAGCCGCGGTTGGTGTAGGCTTTGGGGTTCTTGGGGTCGAGCTGGATCGCGGAGGTGAGATCGGCGATGGCCCGGTCGACGTTGTCCTTCTTGTAGTAGGCGACGCCTCGGTAGTAGTAAGCGTCGATGCGTTTGGGGTCGATCCGGATCGCTTCGGTCAGGTCGACGATCGCCCGATCGTAGTCGCCCGCGGAATAGTAGGCGGCGCCTCGATAGCAGTAGACCTGATCGTTTCTCAGCCCGAATCGGATGGCCGCCGTGCAGTCGGCGATCGTTCGGCGGAGGTCCTTCCGGATCCAGTAGGCGGTTGCTCGGGCGAAGTAGGCGTCGGCATAGCGGGGATCAAGCTGGAGGGCATGGCTGAGATCGGCCACCGCCTGATCGAGGTTGCCTTGCTTATAGTAGGTATTGCCCCGGTAGTAGTAGGCACGGACGAGCTTGGGGTCGATTCGGACCGCCTCGTTGAGGTCGTCGATCGCCTTGTCCAGCTCGCCTTGCTTTGAGCGGGCGCCGCCTCGAAAGCAGTAGGCCTCGGCGTGCTCGAGCCCGAGCTGGATCGCCTGGCTGGCGTCGGCGATGGTCTCGTCGACCTGCCCGTCCTCCCAGTGGGCCCGGGCCCGGTTCAGATAGGCTTCGGGGAACTTGGGATTGAGACGGATCGCCTCGCTGTAGTCGGCAGCGGCCTTCTCTCGATCGCCCATTTGCTGGTGGACGGTGCCGCGGGCGAAGCGGACGTCGGGATCCTGCGGAGCCAGCTCGACGGCGCGATTCAGGTCGGCCAAGGCTTCGTCCCAGGAGGTCTTGTCGAGGTGGCTGAGGCCACGGAAGTAGTAGGCCGCGCCGAGGCCCGGATTGAGCTGGGCGGCCTTGGTGCAATCGGCAATGGCTTCGTCGAGCTCGTTCTTCTCCCAGCGGCAGCTTCCCCGGTAGACGTAGCTCTCGGCGTCCTCCGGATCGAGCTGGATGGCCTGGGTGAAATCGGCGATGGCCTCGTCCCACTGGCGTTTTTCCATGTAGGCGACGCCCCGGTGGAAGTAGGCTCCTGCGCGCCGCGGGTCGAGGCGGATGACTTGGCTGCAATCGGCGATCGCTTTGTCGAGCTCGCCCGCCTCGGAGTAGGCGCTTCCTCGGCTCAAGTAGGCGTCGGCATACGTGGGATTCAGCTTGATCGCCTCGTCGAGATCGGTGACGGCCTTTTCGATTTGCCGCTGGTTCAAGTAGGCCAGTCCGCGGCTGTAATGCGCGGCGGCCAATTTCGGATCGAGCTGGATCGCCCGGGTGTAGTCGGCGATGGCGAGATCGAGATCGTCCTTCTCCCAGTACGCACCCCCTCGGTTGAGGTAAGCTTCGGTAGACTCCGGGTTGAGTCGGATCGCTTCGCTGAACTGGGCGACCGCCTCATCGACATTGCCCTCTCCCATCAGGTTCCTGCCCCGACTGAGAGCGTCGGTGGCCTCTTGTCCGATCGCCGGGGGGAGGAGGCCGAAGAGCAGCACGGCGGCCGAGCAGCCGATCTGCCGTGCAAGGCGTTGTAGCGCGTTCATCGTCGACTCCCGTAGGATGGATTGATCGCCCTGGACCGCGCGGCCCCCAACCAGCTTACGACGTCCCCTCGGCGGATCAAGAGCTTTTCTGCCCTATTCGCCTGCGCTTGCGGGGGGCATGGTGAGCTGACGGGTTCCGTCGGGCAGGTAGAGGAACTCCGTGGAGCGAAGATCGGCGAGAAGCTGCTGGGCCACCCGGCCCTGCTTCTGATAGCTCATCGGACCGGCCGCTTGCAGGGTATTCCAGCTATGGATCAACGAGGTGTCGTTGGGGGCGGCCTCCAGGGCACGGCCAAAATACGCTTGTGCCCCGGGGAAGTCCCGCCCGGCGAAGCGGACGCACGCCCGATAGTGCAGGATCTCCGGCGTCTCGCCGCCCAGCCGATCCGCGGCACGGTCGAGCAGGCGCTCCGCCTCGTCCAGCCGCCACTCGCGGGCGTAGCAGATCGCCAGCTCGGTGTAGGAGAGGAGCATGTCCGGGTGACGGGCGAGAATCTGCTCGCGATCGGCGGTCGTAAAGGGCTCCTGGACCTGATCGATGCCGAACAGTCGGCTTCCCACGACCCGGAGCACGTGCGTCATCCTCTCCGACTTCTCGCCCATGGGGAAGAAGTCGCTCCCAAGCGCGCCGGGGTCGAAGTACTCCTCCGCAGAAAGCAGGCCCTGCTGTCGGGCAATCTCGAATTCCTCCGTGCCGGGATAGATGGACAGCCCGTGGAAAAGGCAACTGGTGGGGCCCGTCTGGTCCACGAACTCCAGGGTCTGGTACACGGTCTCCGGCGTTTCGCCGCGACTGCCCACGATCAGGTAGAACCGCACGTCGAGCCCCAAATCCCTGGCGTCGGCGGTCACCTTCCGTACCTGGTCGAGCTCGATCCGCTTGTTGAGATTGCGGAGTATCTCCGGATTGCCCGACTCGACCCCGAGGTTCAATCGGACGCATCCTGCTCTGCGCATCGCGGCCAGGGTCTCCGGATCGACCAGATCGACCCGGGTATCGCATACCCAGCGAAACACCAGCCCACGCTCGGCGATTCCCCGGCAGATCGCCAGGGCTCGCTTCTTGTTCGCGGTGAACGTGTCGTCCTTGACGTTGAGGAAGCGATGGCCGCGGCGGGCCACGAGCTCCTCGAGCTCTTCCAGCACGTTCTCCGCCGAGCGGAAGCGAATCTTCGGTCCCCACAGCTTGGGCGAGCAGCAGAACGTACACCTGCCCGGACATCCCCGCGACGTGATTAGAAAACCGTAGTCGAAATGCTCCCAGGGCCTGGCCAACGCGTCGAGATCGGCGACGAGCGGCCTGGCGGGGGCGAGTCGCGGAGCATGGTCGGCATCGCTGCGGCGGTAGGCGGTCCCGGGCACGTCATCCGTGGGTTGCCTATCCCGCAGGCGTTCCGCCAACTCCACCACCGTGGCCTCGCCCTCGCCGATCACCACCGTATCGAAGGCCGGATAGTGATCGAGCCACTCCCGGGCGAGCGCGGAGACGTGGGGGCCGCCGATGGTCAGATGGCTTTCGGGAAACAGCCGCTTGATCTCGGTGCCGAGTGCGGCGGTCGCGTGTCGATGAAACGTGTAGCACGACAGCCCGAACAGGTCGGCCGGCCGGTCCCGAATCGCCGCTAGCGCCTGCTCGAAGGGGAAGGTCGAGAGGTTGATCGCGTCGGCCTCGAAGCCCCGGGCGCGCAACTCCGCGGTCATCGTGAGCATGCCATAGGGCATGAACAAGCGATCCGGGTCGTGGCGACCCGGACTGCCTCGACCGGGCTCGGTCTGGTAGGCGGGCGGATAAATGAGCAGGACGCGGAACGTCATCGATTTGGTGGCTATGGAAGCGATTTGCGCACCGCCGAGCATCTCAACTGAAATCTACGCCACCGGAGGCACTTGGTCCGATGTGCGGAGCTCGCCCTAGAGGTCAGTCCAAATTGAGTTTACGGGTGCCACGGGCATCTTGCCCGTGCTCTCGTGGACGCACTGGCGAGACGCCAGTGGCACCCAACGGGCAAAGTCAATCTGGACAGACCACTAGGCCTCTCCTCCGTAGAGCTGAGCGATGGCAAGGGCGCTGATCCAGTGTCCGCAGAGCAGAAGGCAGACGGCCAGGAGCCGGGCCGAACGCGGATCGGGGCGCAGGGCGTACGCGCGCTGGGCCTGCCGAAGGGCTTCGCCGTGGCGGCCGGCCCGCAAGAGCAACAGGCAGCGCCGCCGGTGCCCGCGCGATGCTTCTGCCGCGCCGCGGAGGAACGTGAGGTCGCACTTGCATCGGCGGCAGGTGTCCGACCAGGTTTGCTTTGCGCCGCAGGTCGGGCACCGGATCTGCTCGTCGGTCGTCCGGTCGTAGGTGGAAATTGCCATCAGGCGTCCTGCAAGTAGAACACGAGGTCTTCGAGCTCCGGCAGGATCTGGTCGATCTCCGCCTGACGAAGCTCGGCAATTGCCGCCTGGAGCTTGCCGGCCAACTCGAGCATCTCTTCGGCGTCCTCGGGATTGGCGCCCGGTGCGATTTGCTCCGCCTTGGCGATCAGCTCCCGGCCCTTGGCGATGGTCTTTTTCAGCTCGGGCGGCAGATCGGCATCCGCAGCGGTTTGGGCGTCCTCTTGGCCGGCGTCGGTCGGGGGTGGGCCGCCGCTTGCGTTGAATGCAGCCGCCAGCCGGGCCATGGCTTCCTGCCGGTTGCTTGCGCGGAAGCGAGTGATCGCGTTGTCGACGGTCAGCTTCTTCTCCAGCCCGGTGGTCCGTTCGGTGGCGGTCACCTTGAGGATGCCGTCCAGGTCGAGGTCGAAGCGGACGAGGATCTCGTTGCCCCGCCGGACGTCGGCCAGGCCCTTCAAGGTGAACTCCCCCACGTGCTCGTTGTGCCGAGCGTCCTCCTCCTCACCCTGGAACACGCAGATATCCGCCGCGTCCTGGCCGTCGCGGACCGTACTGAAGATTTCCGAGCGGCTGGCCGGAAGCGGCGTGTTCCGCTCGATGATCGGCGAGAAGTGGTGTGGGGAAAAAGACCCGTAGAGCATACCCAGCGTTTCGATACCCAGCGTGTGCGCCGTGATGTCGACGAGGATAGGGCCCACGTCGATCCCGGCGATCAGGCCGCCTTGGATGGCCGCTCCCATGGCGACGCACAAGTCGGGGTCCATCTCGGAGTGGACTTCCCGGCCCAACTGTTCCTGGAGGAGTTGGTGCACCATGGGGGTACGGCTGGCACCGCCGACGAGGATTACCTTGTCGATCTGGTTGACCTGCAACTTGGCGTCGGAGAGCGACTCGTCGAGGCAGGTGAGCGTCTTTTGCAGCAAGGGCTCGATCAGCTCCTCGTACTCCGATCGCTTGATCTCCTGCTTCAAATGCAGGGGCACGCCGGCCTTCTCGGCGATGAATTCCTCCTCAATCGTGACGACCGCTTGAAACGAGAGGGTCCTCTTGGCTTCCTCGACCGCCCGGAGGACTCGGGACCTGGTCATGTGCGATTCGCGGAGATCGACGCCGTGCTCCTCGGCGAACTCGTCACACACTCGGTCCAAGAGCAGCTCGTCGAAGTCGTCACCTCCCAGTTGCGTATCTCCATGGCTGGAGAGCACTTCCACCACGCCCTGTTCGATCTGGACGATGGACACGTCGAACGTCCCCCCGCCCAGGTCGTACACCAGCAACCTCTCCATCCTCTCCGGCTGGAGCTCGTAGGCGAGCGAAGCGGCCGTCGGCTCGTTGACGATCCGGACGACCTCCAGCCCGGCCAGCTCCCCGGCCTCCCGGGTGGCTTCGCGCTGCATCTCGTTGAAGAAGGCGGGCACGGTGATCACCGCCTTCTGGACGGCTTGGCCGAAGTACCGCTCGGCCCGGTCTTTGAGTGCCCGGAGGATGATGGCGGAGATCTCCTGGGGCGTGAACTGCTGGTCGCCCAACCGGACGGCCGTCGCGCGGCCCATCTGGCGTTTGATCGACCGCACCGTCCGATCCGGGGCGAGCACCCACTGGTTCCGCGCCGGGGCACCGACGAGCAGACGGCCCTCGCCGTCCAAGCCGACGACGGAAGGCAGCAGTGATTCGCCTTCCTCGCGAAGCACCTCCACGTGGCCGTCCCGCAGCACGGCCACGACACTATTGGTGGTCCCCAGATCGATGCCGAGGATGGCTTCCATACGCTCCTTCTCCTGTTTGAATAGATCTCGCGCGGCCGACAACCTGCAATCCTCGGCCGGATCTCTGTCCCCGTTCGCAAGCTCCAGCTCGGGAACCGGAGATCTGCAATTGTCAATTCTGTAACTGTTCAGCCGTCTGAAGTAAGGTGTAAGAAGAGGAAAAACAGAAAAAGAGGGAAAGGGGAAACGAACAATTACGGAGCAGGACGAGGCCATACTCATATGACTTTGTCTTTTCCCTTTTCCCCCTTTCCCTCTTTACACAGGCGGTCACTTCATTCGGCTGAAGTGTTGCTCAATTCTCAATTTGCAGCTTTCAATCCTCAATCTCCCGCCGAAGGGCTTCCCCGGACCGCCCGGACCTCCGCGAACCGGAACACCTTCGACTTCCAGTAGTACCCCGGCCGGACCTCCTCGATGACCAGGCCGGGCGGCCGAGCGGGGTCGTCGACGACCTCGACGACCGTCATGCAGTTCGGGTCGACCGGTTGGCCCACGCACGGGATGCGGTAGATGCCTTGTTTGTCCATCGCCCTTTGAAGCCGGCTCCGGATCAGGCCATAGCCCTCGACGAGCGACTCGAAGATCCCCTGGTGGACCTCGGCGGCATGCCGGGCGCAGATTTCGCGTGCCGCGTCGTGGAACCCTCGGCCGATCCACCGCCGCCACCAGGACTGCTGACGAAAACGCCGGTCCAGTAGGTCTTGGAGCTGCTTGGGAGAGTCTTCGATGATGCGCTTCCGGGCGGTTTCGATGACGGTGCGACCTCGCTCGATGGCATCGTGAAGATCGAGCAGGGCTTCCAGCAGGGGCTTGGCCGCCGTCCGCGCCGCCTCCCGCTCCTTCACTTCCACGGAGCGGAACTGCTCGATCGCCGCCTGCATGGTATTGAGCGTCTCGAGGGTCTGCTCTTCCAGATTTCGGGCGCTTTTGGTGTACAGCTTCAGCTCGTGCCGCAGGGCGGTGAACTCCTCGATCATCTGGAAGAGCCCCACCGGGCGCAGCTCCGTTTGGGCGTCCAGCGGGGCGCCGTCGGAGGCGGCGGCGTCCGCCTCGGCGTGCGCTTCGTCGAGCCACTGGCGGAGACGGTTCAGGACGGTCTCGTCGTCGGGCCAATTGGACATCGTTACTCCGCCAGAGAAATCAGGGTTTTGGTGGGGATTCGGGCGGTTCGCAGACGCTGCTCCACGTCGGCCAGAATCGCGTCCATCGTCTCGTGCGTCTTGGTGGGAAACAGTCTTGCGCGGAGCCGCGTCACGGGATCGCGCAACTCGTCGTAGGCTTCGCGGACGGCGGCGAAGCGTTCCGGGTGCTGATCCGGAGGGTACCGGCGGACCAGCTCGAGGTAACGGCGACGAATCTCCGCGTCGCCGCTTCCCGGATCGAGCCCCAGGACCTCGTAAGGATCCGACATGGACGTCTCCTCATCGCTTCTTCTTTTTCTTCTTCCTCGGCCTGCTTCGAGACGGACGTTTCGGCAGCCGAATCGGGATCGGCCCCCCGCGCGCCGCCTCGTCCAGGACCTCCTCCGGATCGAGCCCCATCGCGGCGCACGCCCGGATGAACATGGTCAAAAGTTCGCCCGGCGGCACGGCGTCGAGAGGATCGAAATCGTCGGGGTCGTCGAAATCATCCGGGGACGGGCCGGCGAACGGACCGCAGTGCGGGGGAAAGCCGTCGTGATGCTCCGGGAAATCCAGCCCTACGTCTTCGAGGAACGACACCGCCCGCTTGGCCCGGTCCGCCACTGCGGCCGCCTTCGGGTCGTTCGATTCCTCGGCCAGCTTCGCCGCTTGTTGGAAGCACCGGCGCGCGTACGAGCGGTTGCACTCGGCGGGCCCCTTCCCCATCTCTACCTCACCGGCCAGAAACTGAAGCATCGGGTCCTCGGGGAATTTCCGGACGCCCTTGCGAACCAGCTTCTCCAGAAGCTCGAATTCCTCGGAGAACTCCTCCCGATCGGTCGCCGCGTCGACGAAGTCGCACACGTTGCGGAGATCGCCGGGCTGCCATTTCACACGCGAGCAGCGACGCACGTAAGCCAGCAACTGCCTCACGTGAGCCGACCAGCCGGGATAGTCGACCCCGATGCGGAGGTAGGCCGCTGTGGTCATGCACATCAGGCCGGCCGTCTCGCTTCGACATCGCCTCTTCAGAGCGGCCTGCCACTGGCGCTCGAAGCTTTTTCGTACGGTCCTCGACAGATCGTAGCGGATCGACTCGATCGTCAGGGCGAGCAGGGCCGGCGTCCGCTCGCCGGTCTGGCTTTGCGCCCGTTCGACCAGTTGCTCGCCGAGATCGAAGTTGCGAGCCTTCAGCTCGAAGAGTGCCTTGCGGGCGAGCAGATGGAAGGCGTCCTGCTTCGACGGTTGCAGCTTGCTGGCCGCCGCGAATTCCGCACGGCCCTTGTCCCACTCCTTGCGCAGGGCGTAGTGGCGGGCGCAACCCACGTGGATCGCCCACACCAGCTCGATGATGTCCCTGTTCGCCGGCTTGAGCCGCTGAGCCCGAAGCGCGTACTCCTGGGACTGCAAAGGCTCGTCCCGCCGGACGTGGTGTTCTGCGAGGAACAACAGCGCGTCGAGGTTCTCCGGAAACTGCGCTAGCAGCCGGCGGTAGGTGTCGGCGGCCTGCTCGGGCTCATGCCATTCGATCTGCGCGGACGCCAGCGCCTCGTAGGCCGGCAGAAGATCCGGCGCCAACCGAAGGCAGTTCTCGAAGCACTCGAACGCCCGGCTCTGCATCTGCCCGACGGAATCATCCAACCGGCGGAAGGGTGGCGGGCCGGCCTGATACTCCTCGACGTGAAGCCGGCCCATTCGCTCCCAGACCAGCGCCTGGGCCAGGGTCCGCTCCGCCGGCGCGAGGCACTCCATCCCGGCTAGATCGTCCAGGTAGCGAAGCCAGTGCTTCTCCGTCTCCTCCAGGTCGTCGTTCTCCGCCTCTTCGGACAACATCGCCCGGGCCCGATTCCAGTGTGGGTCGATGGGCAGCGGGTCCGCCACGGAAGCCAGCTCGGCGATCAGCGATTGGGAGCCCTTGCGGATGATTGTCTCGTAAAGAACCGCCACGATCCGCTTGAGCAGATTGGGGTCGAGCCGCCGAAGCGTCTGATGCGACTTGCGAAGGCTTCCCATCACGTTCTTCCAGCGGCCGGCGGCAAAGTGATCTCTCAAGTCATACAAATGGGTCAAGATCGGCCCGCCCAGGACCTCGGTTGCGATCTTGCCCAGCCCCCGTTTGACGTGACGATCGTTTCGATCGGCGGAAGCCGGATCGGCCAAGGCCCGCAAGGGGGCGGCGATTCTCGCGGCGAAACGTGCCCGGTCGAGCCGGTCCCAGTTCGCCCACGTCTCCGACGCATCCTCCCGGTAGTACGCGGCCAAGCCGCGGACGAACAGCTTCCAATCGGCGAAGGGGGAAGTGCGACCGACGTCCTTCAGCCGTGCGATCGCCGCGGTTTCGTCCCCGGCTTCCAGGGCCTTCAGTGCAGCCCGGACGTCCGCCGCCCCCTCCCGGACCCCCGGCAAGGAAGCCGGGGCCTGATCCGGCCGGACGACGGCATGGTCGGCCGCGGAGGCCAGTAGCCGGGGATCGGGCTCGCCCCCAACCTCTCCCCGGCCGACGGGACTCCGATCGAACAGCCCAACGGCGACCAGCAGGCGGGGCAACTCCCGCTCAACCGACGGCTCGGTCACACCGAGGTCCAAAAGAGCCTGCAGAACCGAGCGGCATTCGTCGCGCATGCCGAACCGATGGAGCTCTTCGGCCCGGGCAAGGGACGCCCGCTCAAGCAACCGGTGGTGCTCGTCGCTCGGCTGTTGACGGTAGCAGACCTTGGCGTGCTTCAGCGCCTGTTTGAAATCGCGTCTGGCCAGCGCGCGCTCGGCTTGCTGGAAAAGATGCGGGGTAGCACGCCGCCTCTTGCGATTCTTGCTCTTCGTGGCCATGGTGAACTTCCGTGTCCCAACTCCCGTGCGTCGACGTGTACGTCTCAGAAGCCCCTGCAACGGCCCGTAGCCGCAAACGAATGCGTCAAGGGCCCACAGGCGTCTCGCGGGACCCAACCTGATCTACTGTCCCACGGATACCGCCCGATTCATGACAGTCCCGATTTCCCCGCTATCCTTCGGCCGCTTCCCTCACCAGAAGCGGCCCATCTAAATCATAACGAAAACCTTTGAGGCTGAAAGTCCACCTTCCACGGTTTGCCTCCGGCGAAGAGCCCGGCGGGCTACGAGGGAACGGGCACGTCCAACTGGCGCATCTTGCGGTAGAGGTTCGAGCGGTGCAGGCCCAGTTGCGAGGCCGCCTCGGTCATGTTGCCCCCGGCCCGCTCGATCGCCTGCTTGATGTAGGCCACCTGGAACTGCTGTGTCGCCTGGGCCAGCGCCTGGTCGAAGGTGGTGAACAGCGGCGAGCTGCCGCGAGGGGAAAGGATGAATGCCAGGTCTTCGACCTCGATGCGGTCCTCCGTGGAGAGATAGGCGAGGCGCTCCATCAGGTTTCGCAGCTCGCGGACGTTGCCGGGCCAGGGGTGGGTTTCCAGCCCCCTCCGGGCATCCGCGGAGATCTCGGGGACTCGGCGACGAGCCTTCTTCGAGAAGTCTTCGAGGAAATGGCCGGCCAGGAGCAGGATGTCGCCGGTCCGTTCGCGAAGCGGTGGGAGCTCCAGCGTGACCACGTTCAGGCGAAAATAGAGATCCTCGCGGAACTGCTTCTGTCGGACCATCTCGGCCAGGTCTTGGTTCGTGGCCGCGACGACGCGGGCATCCGTGTGGACGGACTCCGAACCACCCACGCGTACCAGCACCCTCTCCTCCAGGACCCGGAGCAGCTTCGCCTGACAGCTCAGGCTCAGGTCGCCGATCTCATCCAGGAACAGGGTGCCGTCGGCGGCCAGCTCGAACTTGCCCTGCCGGGTTTCGCGGGCGTCGGTAAAGGCGCCTTTCTCGTGGCCGAACAGCTCGCTTTCGGCCAGGGTGTCGGGAATCGCGGCGCAGTTGACCGCCACAAAGGGCTTCTCGCGGCGGCCGCTGAGATAGTGGATCGACTGCGCGACCACCTCCTTGCCCGTCCCGTTCTCTCCAAGGATCAACACGGCCAGATCGGTGTGGGCCACGCGGCGGATGATGGATCGAAGCGCCTCGATGGCCGGGCTCTCGCCGATCAACTGCACACGCTCGGCCGCCTGCTCGGTGATCTGTCGACTGGTGGAAAGCAGGTTCTCGCGATCCTGGGCGTTCTCCAGGGCAACGGCCGCATGGCCGGCCAGCTCGACCAGGGCGGCTTCATCCTCCTTGGTAAACTCGTCCGAGACGCTGTTGATCAGCTCGAACGCGCCGAACATCTCGCCGGAACGACCGCGCATGGGAACGCACAACAGGGTCCTGGTTTCGTAGCCGAGCTGCGAGTCGACCTGATGGTCGATCCGCTCGGGCTCGGTGGCAGCGTCGACGCGTAACGGCTCGCCGGTGCGGATTACTTGCCCGACCACGCCCCGGTCGTCGGGGATTCGCAGCTCGCCCTCATCGACCCCCAGCGCGGGCCGTCCGACGAGCGTGTGGTTGCGGCGATCCCAGAGGAAGATACTGGCCCGATCGGCCCCCAGAAGCTGGGTTGCCGCCTCCGCCATCTGGACCAGCAGAGGGACCACTTCGCGGGTACGGTTCCACTGATTGGCGATCTCCAGGATCCTCTCCAGCCGCCGGATGCGACGCCGGTCCCGGTGACATCGATCAACCGCGGCGAGCCCGTCGGCCAGAATCGGACCTAGCTTGGCCAGCGTAGCCAGCGCATCGACGGCCTTGGTTCCCTCGGCACAGTGCAACACGAGCGCCTCGGCGGCGGCCGCCTGGGCAGCCAACGGCACGGCGACCCACGGGTCTTGCAGGTGGGACGCCTCCTGGTCGAGGACTTCGCCCAGGAGATCGACGGGCAGCGATCGGCGGCTTCCGGATTGAGCCACGGCCACCCACTGTCCACCCCGTGCGGTGGCAAGGGCCACGAAATCGCCGCCGGCAGCCGAGGAAACGGCCGCCAGCGCGTCGCTCAAGTAGCTCGCGGTGCTCTCAACGTGGTTGGCCCGCCAGAACAGTTCCGAGACAACGGTTGCCAGGTGCGGATTGTCACGGAGCCCCTCGAAAGCTCCGGGATCGGGGGAAGAAGGCGTACGCATGACGGGTTTCCAGCCAAGAGTCAGTCGGACTACGGCCTGACCTCGAATCGAGGTCATCTCAGGAGTGTGCATTGTACTGAATTGACATCCTTGTGACAGCGCGTTTGGTGTCGGATTGATTTCAAACGCCAGTGTGCGGTATGGCCCGTTCCAGAAAAGCTGCAACGAATGCGGGCAGTCTACACCTAGCGAGGCAGGGCCTCAGAGCGAGGCGAGCGTCCAGTGGTCAGGGTTCGGGGTTCAGGATTTGCGTGTATACGTGGAACTTCAGGTCCTGAACCCAGCCATTTGTAGCTGTCAGTGAATGCAATTCAAACCGAATGTGAAGATGGGTACCTTTGGCACTACAGAACAAGCTGTTTCGTGATCCGGGGATAACGATTTCGCGCAGTTGGCCACCGATCGCCGAACGCATTCAGC